>NZ_JNAC01000050.1:0-143885 GCF_000722555.1 Sphingobium sp. DC-2
AATCTCCGCCAAGCATGCTCAAGCTTCACGATTTTTGCAACAGAGCCGACAAGGCCATCCCAGTCGGGGCGCTCGCATTCATGGCCGTTACTGCCAAGGAAATAAGCCCCACAGGTACGGCACCTACAGCCATCCCGCGCCACCTCTGCCGCCTCGCGCAATCCCTGCTGACGGCCTGCTTCTTTCATGCGGGCGAAGGATTGTGCTACTGCCGCTTCATCCCATTCGCCATTGACCATCCAGAGGTAAGCCGCCTCCCGCACATCCTGATCTATCTCGTCGGTCATGCTCTATCCCCTAGCCATTTCGCCCACTCAGCGGCCTGTCGCTCCATGTCGGCGGCACCTTGCTTCAGCCACCCCGCAATGATGGACACCCGCTCAGCAACATCGCCCCCTGTCGTCTCTATCAGGTTGCCAGCCATATCCTGAAGAACAGCGCCGACCTCTCCATCAGGGCGGCGTACAAGCTGAATGTGGCACAGGACACTCCCTTGCAGGCGGGGAAATTCGGTGACGTTGCTCACTGCTCCGGTATCCTCTCATGCCCTGGGTCCATATGGTGGAACACATCGCCCAACTGGCGCTTGTCTACCGCCTGCCCGCAATCGGCGCAGACGTAGAAGTGCTGGCTTTCATCCTCCAGATCGGGGGCTTTGCAGCGGAGGTTGTTTAGCTCTTCGCGGGTTAGTTCAGGCATCACTCCCCCTCCTGTGAGGCGATGGCGCGGATTGCGGCGGCGCAGAGAGCGAGCGCGGGGGTGGCGGCCTCTGCCTCGAATTGCTCGCCATAGTCGGGCCGATGCAGGCGGAACCATGCGTGCTTATCACGTTCTGCGCCAATCTTCAGCGTGTCAGCCTGCCACTCCCAACCTTCCGGCACCAGCAACATGGCTGCATTGAGATACGCGCTTGCATCAAGGAAATTGGCGAAGGTCCAGCCTAACTGGTGCCATTTCTCATAATCCGCTGTCCATTCTTCGCGCTCTTCATCCTCCCAAATCTGCGACGGAGCCGGGAACGCCAGATGGAAAGCGCTCATGAACATGTCGTGGCTCTCAACTTTCACCTCACTGAGTTTGTCAGCCAGCGCGATCAGTTCTTTCTTATCCATGGGTGGTTCCTTCACGGAATGGGAAGGTTATGTCAGCCGCGAACAAAGGCACGTCCTTCGCGGGCGGCGGCTTCCCGTGCATGGCGAGGTAAGCTTTGCAATGCTTGGCCCAGACCTTTTTGCCCCATGAGGTGCCGCCGTGGAAGCATTGCGCCCCAGAGCGAAGGATGCGCTGGCGTTCCTTCCAATCGGTATCAGCGGGAACATCGGCCATCAGGCGCGCGATCTCCTTCTGCGCGGAGGCTTGCCAGTCGCTATACATTTGCTGCCTCACTCCCGTTAAGGCGGGCTTCTGCCAGCTTTAGCAGTACATCGCCGTGGCACGGATCGCCGGGCTTGCACCAGCAAGCGAGATTCTTGCCGACAAGCGGGTCGATCCACCGCCCTTGTGTCAGTGCCATCCACGTTTCCGCAAAGTAGGAAAAGGCAGCAACCGCATCCGCCGCACTATCGCAATGGTCGGGCAGAGCCGTGCTGAAATGGCTAGGGTTGCAGCCGACCGTGAAGGGATTGCCGAACTTCTTGTTCGTCCGGTCCACCTTCACAGTGTTCTCAGGCATCCGCCAGCCCTTCGTGCGGCGCAACTGGACGCGGACCGGGTGTGCGAGTAAATCAGTATCAGCCATGCGATGCCCTCCATCGTGTGGTCAGGGCCGGGGGCTGTAGACGCAGCTTTCCGGCCCAAATTGGTTTGCCAACTGCTGCGGGACTCGGCAGGAATCCGTGGGTCGAAAAATGGCGTTTGCCATCATAACCCGTTGTTCCAGATGGTTTGTGGCTATCCTGCCGGGGTCGCCATCCGCCGCCGCCCGCTACCAGAGCCAGCCCAGACCCAGCAGCAGCACGCCCGCGATCAGCATCGCGAAGGCCAGGAACCCCCAGCCGAAATCAAGGCCGCCCTTATTCGCCATCGAGCGGGCTGTCATCGGGCCGCGCGCGCAGCAGCAGATCGTCAGTCACCGTCATGGTGAAGATAGGATCGGCATCGGCGGGCACTTCGGCGATTGCATCGACAAAGGCGGCACGCGTTTCCGGGTCGTCATAGACCATCTTGCGGTCGAAGGCGGCGCGCCAGGTCTCCTCGTCCGGCCATTCGGCATAGCCGACGAAGCGCCCATCCGCGTCGCGATGCAGCCGCGAGCCGTAGCTGCCATATTTCTCCCGGATCAGGTCAGTTCCACGCCGCCATGCCGCACGGAACTGTTCCTCCTTGCCCGGATGCACCCGCCACCAATAGACCGCGACGAACATCGCACCTCTCCTTTACGGATGAGAGAATGATGCGCGCGGCCAGAGGTTGCGGCAATCACTTACATCCCCCTTCGTTTCGAGCGTAGTCGAGGAACGATATGAGGGTGCTTATCCGTTTCTCGACTACGCTCGAAACGAACGGAGGCGGTCGGCCTGACGATTAAAGAACCGACTGGCCGGTCTTTTCCCAATCCGCCAGGAAGCCCGCAATGCCCTTGTCCGTCAGCACATGGTTGAACAGCGCCTTGATCACCGAGGGCGGTGCAGTCATCACGTCCGCGCCGATCTTCGCGCTTTCCAGCACATGGATCGGGTGCCGCACGCTTGCCACCAGGATTTCCGTGTCGAAGGCGTAATTGTCGTAGATCAGGCGGATATCCTCGATCAGCTTCATGCCGTCAAAGCCATTATCGTCATGCCGCCCGACGAAGGGCGAAATGAAGCTCGCGCCCGCCTTGGCCGCCAGCAGCGCCTGATTGGCCGAGAAGCAGAGCGTCACATTGACCATCGTGCCTTCGCTGGTCAGCGCCTTGCAGGTCTTGAGCCCGTCAATGGTCAGCGGCACCTTGATGCAGACATTGTCAGCGATCTTCCGCAGCACGGCGGCTTCCTTCATCATCGTCTCATGGTCGAGCGCGACGACCTCGGCCGACACAGGGCCATCGACGATGCCGCAAATTTCCTCCACCACTTCCACGAACTTGCGGCCCGACTTGTGGATCAGCGACGGGTTGGTGGTGACGCCGTCGAGCAGGCCGGTGGCGGCAAGGTCGCGGATCTCGTTGGTGTCGGCGGTATCGACGAAGAACTTCATGGCTATGCTCCGGGGCGGGATGTGCGAATCGGCTTCCCTTTAGCGGCTGATCCCCGGATTAGCCATTATTGCCAGCGGCAGGCTTTACGGAAACAGCCGCGTAACATTATGACGGCGGCACCTTTCCAAAGGACCCGCCAATGCCCCGCCCCTTGCGCCCACGCCACATATCGGGCGCCCTTCCCCTGCTGGCGGCGATCGCTGCCCCGCCAGCCACAGCCGCCACCGAAGAAACGCAGGCGTGGATCACCGAATCCCTGACCATCGCCGCGACACCGGCCGACAGCATCTCGCTCGACCTCAGCCAGCGTTTCCGCCGCGACAGTTCCAATGGAGAGCAGCAGACCGCGCGCATCCTTCTGGATCACCGCATCGCCAACGGGCTCCAGATCGGCGGCGGCTTCGCCTTCTTCCACTCCGGCCCCGAACAGGAGCTGCGCCTGTTCCAGCAGGCGACCGTCACGCGCGGCATCTTTCTTGCCCGCACCCGGATAGAGCAGCGCTTCTTCGACACGGCCGATGGTGCAAGCTGGCGGCTTCGCCAGCGAGTGCAGGCGTCCCTGCCCCTGGGCTCCCCAAAAGCCCCGGTCCTCATCGCCGCAGCCGAACTCTTCTTCCACCTCAACCGCGCGCGGCCTGGCGACAAGACGGGCGTGGCCGCCATGCGCCAGCAGATCGGCCTGCGCCAGCCGCTAGGCAGGTCGCTCGATGCGCAGTTGCTCTACATGCGGCAGCAAAGCGTCCGCGGCGGCGCTCCTGACGCCGTGGTCCATGTCCCCTGGCTGACCCTCAACTGGAAGATCTGACCGGCTGCGCGCCCGCATCCTCGCATTCTTCGGGAATCCCGCCTTGCCTCCCGCCCCTCACGCGATAGGGAGGGGCAGATGAGTTCGCGCGCCCGTGTCATCCTTTTGAACGCCGCCCTTGGGCCACTCGATTACCGCGTGCCTCATGACATGAGCGTCAAGCCCGGCAGCATCGTCGTCGCGCCGCTCGGCCCCAGGCAACTTGTCGGCGTGGTGTGGGAAGAGGATGCCTTTCCCGATGTCGAAAGCGTCGGCGACAATCGCCTGCGCAACATCATCGGCCCGGTCGATGCGCCGCCTGTCCCTGAAACGCTGCGCCGCCTGATCGAATGGACGGCGGACTATTATCTGGCTCCCGTCGCTTCGGTCCTGCGCATGACGCTGGCGTCCATGCCCGCGCTGGAGGGCGCGCGCACCGTCATCGAATATCGCGCCACCGGGGACCTGCCGGACCGCATGACCGAACAGCGCGCCCAGGCGATGGAGCGCATTGGCGAGCGTCAGGGCCTGATCCGCGAACTGGCGCTGATTGGCGGGGTCAGCGATGCGGTGATCCGCGGACTCGTCAAGGCGGGCGCGTTCGAGCCGGTGGAAGTCAGCATCGACACGCCCTTTCCCCGACCCGACCCCGATCACGCGCCGCCGCAGCTTTCCGATGGCCAAGCTGATGCGGCGGGCGAGTTCATCGAAGCCGTCCGGCAGCGCGACTTCGCCCCTTTCCTGCTCGACGGCGTCACCGGCTCCGGCAAGACGGAGGTCTATTTCGAAGCCATCGCCGCCGCCATCCGCGAAGGGCGGCAGGTGCTGGTCCTCCTGCCCGAAATCGCGCTGACCGAGCCTTTTCTGGAACGGTTCGAAAAGCGGTTCGGCACCGTGCCCGTGAGCTGGCATAGCGGCCTGCGCCAGAGCGAGCGGCGGCGGGCGTGGCGCGCCATCGCGGCAGGCGACGCGGCGGTGGTCGTCGGAGCGCGCTCCGCCCTGTTCCTGCCGTATCCCAATCTGGGCCTCATCGTCGTGGACGAGGCGCATGAGGCGAGCTTCAAGCAGGAGGACGGCGTTCATTATCATGCCCGCGACGTGGCGGTGATGCGCGGGCTGATGGAGAAATTCCCCGTCATCCTCGCATCCGCCACGCCCGCCATCGAAACCCGGCATCAGGTGGAGCTGGGCCGCTATCGCGAAATCAAGCTGCCCGCCCGGTTCGGCGGCGCTGAAATGCCCGCGATCGAGGGCATCAACCTCCTCACCGACCCGCCCGAACGCGGCCGCTGGATCGCGCCGCCGCTGATCCGCGCGATCGACGAGACGATGGAGAAGGGCGAACAGAGCCTGCTGTTCCTCAACCGGCGGGGTTATGCGCCGCTCACCCTCTGCCGCCATTGCGGCTACCGCTTCCAATGCCCCAACTGCACCGCCTGGATGGTCGAGCACCGGCTGACGCGCCGCCTTGCCTGCCATCATTGCGGCCATGTCATCCCGTCCCCGCGCTTCTGCCCGGAGTGCAAGGAGGAGGACAGCCTGGTCGCCTGCGGCCCCGGCGTGGAGCGGATCGCCGATGAGGTGAAGGCGTTCTGGCCGCAGGCGCGAACCGCCATCGTTACGTCCGACACGCTCTGGTCGCCCGCCAAGGCGGCCGAGTTCGTGAAATCGGTGGAGGCAGGCGCCATCGACATCATCATCGGCACCCAGCTTGTCACCAAGGGCTATCACTTCCCCAACCTGACGCTGGTGGGGGTGATCGATGCGGACCTGGGCCTGGAAGGCGGCGACCTTCGCGCGTCGGAACGCACCTTCCAGCAGATCGTGCAGGTCGCGGGGCGCGCGGGCCGGGGGCAGAAGCCGGGCCGCGTCTTCATCCAGACCCGCATGCCGGAGGCGGAGGTCATCAAGGCGCTGATCGCGGGCGATTCGGAACGCTTCTATGAAGTCGAGACCGAAAACCGCCGCCGCGCCAACGCCCCGCCCTTCGGCCGCTTCGCCGCGATCATCATCTCCAGCGAAGATGCGGACGAGGCCGCGCAGGTCGCCCGGCTGATCGGCAAGTCCGCGCCGATGATCGACGGCATGCGCGTCTACGGCCCCGCGCCCGCGCCGCTATCCGTCCTGCGCGGCCGTCATCGCCACCGCCTGCTGATCCACGCCACAAGGGCGATCGACGTACAGGCGGCGATCCGCGAATGGCTGGGCAACATCACATGGAAATCCGGCACCCGCGTCGCGGTGGATGTCGATCCCTACAGCTTCATGTGAGGGCCTGAACTCCGATGGAAAGCCCCTGCGTCAACATCTGCACGCTGGACAAGGCGGGCCGCGTCTGCACCGGCTGCGGCCGGACCATGGAGGAAATCCGGCGCTGGCGCGGCATGAGCAAGGCCGAACGCCGCGCGGTCATGGAGCGGCTGAGGCGGGCGGTTTAGCCGGAGGCGCTTTCTCCTTCGCCCTGGCGTCATATTCGGCCTTCTGCCCCACCGCCCATTCCCGCATGCCCGATGGGTGGGGCGAAAAAGCAAGCGGATCCAGCAGGCGGGACGCGCGGGCATAATCGCCCCTCGCCGCCATGGAAGCGGCATAGTTGGCGCGATATTCGGGATTTTGCGGCAACAGCGCATAGGCCTTGGCAAGGCCGTCATAGCCAACGTCCGGCATCTCCCCGCCCCTCATCTGATGATAGCGGTAATAGAGGGCGAGCGGCACCGGGTCTTCCGTGTCGGCGCGGTTGGCCTTCACGATCATGGACCTGGCGGCCTTCCAGTCCGCCTCGGCATCGCTATCATAGGCGCGGTCCAGCAGCACATTGGCGCGGACGCTGTAGGCGCGCGACAGAGCGGGGTCGAGCGCGATGGCGCGATCCGCATCGGCCAGCGCCTCGTCCTTTTTCTCCGCCTTCCATTCCGCTTCGGCCAGCAGCGTCAGCGCATAGGCGTTTGGCGGGAATTTGGCGGAGGTGGCGCGGATCGAATCGGCGATCAGGGGAAGCTCCTCCGCCGGAGGATGGTTCATCAACCGCAGTTCGTCTTCGATCAGCGCGCCCCGGACGGGATCGACAGGGCTGATCGCAATCTCGCCAACGGTGACTGCGTTGGCGGCCAGGCGGGACGCCGTCAGCCGCTGACGCATATAGGCGCGCAGGTCCTTTTCCAACCCGTCGACCCCTCCGGCGAAATAGCTGTCCAGCTTCATGTCGGGCACGCCCGCCGACAGGTCCTTCAGATAATGGCTGATCTCCTCCCGCCGGTCGGGGCGATATTGATAATAATGGGTGAGCAGCCAGGCCGTGCCGTAATAGCGGTCGCCATCGCGCAGCCCCAGCCCTTCGGTATCGCGGGCGAACAGCTGCTTGAGCGGATAGGGCGAAGCCATGATCAGCCCCGGCGCGCGCATCAGGGGGATGTGGCCGAACTCTATGGAGCCGTCCTTCGGGAACTTCACGACTGAGAAGAATTCGGCGAATCCCTCCACATACCAGGCTGGGTAAGCCGCCGGAAAATGGTGCAGCATGAAGTAATGGCTATATTCGTGGAACAGGATTTCTTCCGCGCCCGCATCGAACTGGCCCGTCTTCTGGCCGCGCCCCAGCACGGCGAATGCGAACCTGTCCGATGTCGTGTAGAAGCCTGACAGATGCGGATTGCGGGCAATCGCCTTCACCTTCGCATCGTTCGACAGCAGGTAGACATGCACCGGACTGCCCGCTTGCGGATCGTCGATCCCGGTCACGCGGCGCAGCAGGCAGTCGAACTTTTCCAGCTTTTCCGCAAAGTCCCGCAGCTTCGCTTCATTGCTTTCGCTGTAGATGGTGAAATGCCTGCTCTTGGCCTGCAACCATGCGGCATGGGCCGTATCGGGCAGCAGCGCCACCATGAATGCCAGGGCCAGCAGCCCTTTCAATCCTTTTCCCATCAACGCCCCCCGACGGCATACCCCTCATCATTGCCCGTCATGCGGCGGAAAAGAAAGGGGAAAGGCGATGTTCATCCGCCGCCTTCCCGCTCCAGCAGGGCCTTCTTGCGCTCCAGCCCATAGGCGTATCCGCCCAGACTGCCGTCGCTGCGCAAAACCCGGTGGCAGGGGATCAGGACCGCCAGTCCATTGTCGCCGCAGGCCGTGCCCGCCGCCCGCACCGCGCCGGGCCTGCCGATCGCGGCCGCGATCTCGCCATAGCTGCGCGTTTCGCCCGCAGGGATGGCGCGCAAAGCCGCCCAGACCGCCTGCTGGAAGGCCGTGCCACATATGTCCAGCGGCAGGTCGACGGGCGCCGACGGATTCTCGATCAGGCGCACGACCTGCGCCGCCAGTCCCGCCAGGGCGGCGTCGCCCGGCACGATTTCCGCCTTGGGAAAGCGCCGCCGTAACGCGCTCTCATCCTCATCGAAGCTGATGCGGCACAGCCCCTTCGCGGTGGCGGCCACCAGCACGGGGCCAAGGCTCGATCCCACCATTGCATAGCCGATCGTGACGCCCCGCCCGCCGTCCTTCCACGCACTCGGACTCATGCCCAGATGCCGCTGCGCATCGGCATAGGCGCGGCTGGGGGCATTATAGCCCGCCTCATAGATGGCGTTGGTGACGCTCTCGCCCTCCTCCAGCGCTGATTTCAACCGCTGCGTCCGCAGGGACCGGCCATAGGCAGCGGGAGTCAGCCCCGTCTCCCGCTTGAACAGCCGGTGGAAATGATGCGGCGCATAGCCGGCATGGGCCGCGATATCCTCCAGCGAAGGCGGCGTCTCAGCGGCGGCGATGAAGGCCTTCGCCGCCTCCACCGCCAGCCGGTCGCGCCCCGCTTCGTCGGGCCGGCACCGCAGGCAAGCCCGGAAACCCGCCTCCCGCGCCGCCTCAGGCCCGGGCAGGAAAATCATGTTTTCCCTCAGGGGCCGCCGCGCCGCGCAGCTTGGCTTGCAATAGATGCCGGTCGTGAGCACCGCGCCGACGAACAGCCCGTCCATGCCGCGATCGCGCCGCTGAAACGCGTCCCAGCAGGCATCGTCATCCATTGCCATCGGCGTCGGGGCGGAAAGGTCGGTCATCCGGTTCATGCTTATGGATTAGCATGGCGCGTGCCGCCAGCCTTCCCGCTGCTTGCTCTCAAAGCATTTCTCGATTGCCTCAGCCGGGCTTTGCCATATGAATGCGCCGCATATGGTCGCCATCCTCCGCCGCCTGTGCCTCGTGCTCGCCCTCATGCTGCCCGCCGCCGCGCAGGCGGAACAGCAGGACATCGCCGCCGCCGCGCGCGGGGTCGTCCGCGTCGTCATCGTCGCAACGGACGGCAGCGACGCCTATTTCGTCGGGCATGGCAGCGGCTTTGCCGTCGCGCCCGACAAGGTGCTGACCAACGCCCATGTTGTGGAACTGACGCGCGAGGAAAAAAATCTCGTCATCGGCGTCATCCCGTCGGAAGGGCGCAAAAGCTATGGCGGCCGCGTGATCGCCTATTCGCCCGGCAACGACCTGGCGCTGATCCAGCTTGAGGAAGGCCGCCTTCCCGTCAGCACATTTTATGCCGGGGCGGTCAGCGACGGGCAGCATGTGACCGCCATCGGCTATCCCGGCAATGTCGACCGGGCGCAGGGCCTTGGCCTCAAGGACATGATCGAGCCGCTGGGTACGGTGAAGACCAGCGGCAACGTTTCGTCGGGCCGGTCGAGCCACAGCTTCGACACCATCCTGCACACCGCCCCGCTCGCCGCGGGCAACAGCGGCGGGCCGTTGGTTGACGATTGCGGGCGGGTGCTGGGCGTCAACAGCTTCGGATCCGTATCCGACGGCAATGACGCGGAATTCGGTTTCGCCGTTTCCTGGCGGGAAGTCGCCTCCTTCCTGCGGCAGGCGGGCGTTTCCTCCCTGCATACGGTCGTGCCTTGCCGCTCCATGGCGGAAGCCGACGCCGCCGAAGCCGCGCTGACCCAGCGCGAGGCGCAGCAGAGCGAGCAGTCGGAGCGGGCGAAGGCGGACGCGCGGGAGGCCGCGCTGGAAAAGGCCCGCGACACGGCCGAACGCGATATCATCTCCGCCCGCGAAAATGCGATGGCGGGGGCGGCGGTCCTTCTCGCCCTCGCGGTGCTTGGCTTGGGAGCTGGCGGCCTCTACTACAGCCAGGGCCGCGAACGCCGCGCGACATGGTTCCTGGCAGGCGGCGGCGTCCTGCTGCTGGGGGCATTCGCCCTCTTCTTCCTCAAGCCAAGCTTTTCCGGCATCGATGAACGGGTAAAGCTGGCCGATGACAATCGGGTCAGCGGCAACAGCGCCTTTGCATGGGAAGGCGACAATATCTGCCGCATAGACCTCAACCGCAGCCGCCTCACCGTGTCGGAAGCCAATGACATTCCATTCCATTGGACCGGCAATGGCTGCGTCAACGGCAACAGCCAATATGTCAGCGCCGGGAATGAATGGGAACGCGCCACCATCCCCGAATCCGGCAACTTCATCACGGTCAGCCGCTTCGATCCCGTGACCGGCACGTTGCGCGTCCAGCGCTGGCTGCCCGACAGTGACACGATGGACAAGGCGCGCGCATTGTCGAAGGACGGCCCGGTCAAAGCGTGCGGGACCGATCCCGCCCTTCTCGGGAAAATTGCCGGCCTGCGGTCCGATCTCGCTTCCCTGCTGCCCGCCCAGCCCAACGAGCGGCTGGTCTATCATTGCACCAAGGGCCGCCTGTCGCCGGGAGACGCGCCGGACTGACCGGATTTCCGGCGCCGGAAAGCACCGGCAAATCGCATCGATTCCATCCTTGTGACGGAATCGCGTTCCATGACTTGCATAGTCATAATCCCGCTGCTAACCGGCCCGGCAACAGGGGAACGGGCAGCTACTGCTCCCCTCTTTTTGCATGACCGGCAAATCAAGTGCCAGTGACAGAAATTGGAGGACGGTAAGCGCGTGGAGACTACCGGCGGCATTCAGGCTAGCCTCAGCGGACGCTACGCGGTTGCGCTGTTCGATCTGGCCCGTGACGGCAACGCCCTCGACACCGTGGCGGCCAGCCTCGGCGCGATCAAGGGCGCGATCGCCGAATCGGCGGATTTCAGGAGCCTGATCAACAACCCCGTGCTGAGCCGCGATGCAGCTGGCAAGACGATCGCGGCGGTTGCATCCTCCATGGGGATCGACGCGCTGACGACCAAGTTCCTGGGCGTTCTGGCGGCAAACCGTCGCCTTTCGCAGCTGCCCGCGGTCATCCGCGCCTATGAAACGCTGCTTTCGAATCACAAGGGCGAAGTCCGCGCGGAAGTGACCAGTGCGCATCCGCTCGATTCGAACCAGATCACTGCCCTGCAACAGAATCTGCGGACGCGCGTCGGCCGCGAAGTCGCGCTCGATGCGAAGGTCGATCCTGCGATCCTTGGCGGGCTGGTCGTCAAGATCGGCAGCCAGATGATCGATTCCTCCATCCGCACCCGTTTGAATAGTCTCGCCCACGCGATGAAAGGCTGAAAGCCGCAAGGCTTCGATGAAAGGCTGAACATGGATATCAACGCCGCAGAAATTTCGAAGGTCATCAAGGACCAGATCGCCAATTTCGGCACCGAAGCGCAGGTGAGCGAAGTCGGTTCCGTGCTGACCGTGGGTGACGGCATCGCCCGCGTCCATGGCCTCGACAACGTCCAGGCGGGCGAAATGGTCGAGTTCGCCAATGGCGTGCAGGGCATGGCGCTCAACCTCGAAGCCGACAATGTCGGCGTCGTGATCTTCGGCTCGGACGCCGAAATCAAGGAAGGCGACACCGTCAAGCGCACCGGCACCATCGTCGACGTTCCGGTCGGCAAGGGCCTGCTCGGCCGCGTCGTGGACGGCCTCGGCAACCCGATCGATGGCAAGGGCCCGATCCAGTACACCGAGCGCAAGCGCGTTGAAGTCAAGGCGCCGGGCATCATCCCCCGCAAGTCGGTGCATGAACCCGTGCAGACCGGCCTCAAGGCGATCGACGCCCTCGTCCCCGTCGGCCGTGGCCAGCGCGAGCTGATCATCGGCGACCGTCAGACCGGCAAGACCGCCGTCGCGATCGATACCTTCATCAACCAGAAGGGCATCAACGCGGGCGATGACGAGAGCAAGAAGCTCTACTGCATCTACGTCGCCGTGGGCCAGAAGCGCTCGACCGTCGCGCAGATCGTCAAGCAGCTCGAAGAAAACGGCGCGATGGAATATTCGATCGTCGTCGCCGCGACCGCTTCGGAGCCCGCTCCGCTCCAGTATCTGGCGCCCTATACCGGCGTCACCATGGGCGAATATTTCCGCGACAACGGCATGCATGCCGTGATCGTCTATGACGACCTTTCCAAGCAGGCTGTCGCCTATCGCCAGATGTCGCTGCTGCTGCGTCGTCCTCCGGGCCGCGAAGCCTATCCGGGCGACGTTTTCTATCTCCACAGCCGCCTGCTGGAGCGCGCTGCGAAGATGAACGACGCAAATGGCGCAGGCTCGCTGACGGCGCTGCCGATCATCGAAACGCAGGCCGGTGACGTGTCAGCCTACATCCCGACCAACGTGATTTCGATCACCGATGGCCAGATCTTCCTCGAAACCAATCTCTTCTACCAGGGCATCCGTCCGGCCATTAACGTTGGCCTGTCGGTGTCGCGCGTCGGGTCCGCCGCGCAGACCAAGGCGATGAAGAAGGTGTCGGGCTCGATCAAGCTGGAGCTGGCCCAGTATCGCGAAATGGCGGCCTTCGCTCAGTTCGGTTCGGACCTCGACGCTTCGACCCAGAAGCTGCTGAACCGTGGTGCGCGCCTGACCGAGCTGCTCAAGCAGGCGCAGTTCTCGCCCCTGCCCTTCGAAGAGCAGACCGCGTCGATCTTCGCTGGCACCAACGGCTATCTGGACAATATCCCGGTCAAGGACGTGACGCGCTATGAGGAGCTGATGCTCGCTTATCTGCGCCACGACCATGCCGATGTGCTGACCGCGATCCGCGACAGCAAGGATCTGAGCGACGACGCCAAGGCCAAGCTGAAGGCTGCGCTGGACTCGTTCGGCAAGACGTTCGCTTAACGAAAACCGTCGCCCCCGCGCAGGCGGGGGCCCATCTCCGGACCGAGCGTCCCGACGCACCGCAAGGGAGATGGATCCCCGCCTCCGTGGGGATGACGACAAAAGGTTGAAACAGGTAGCATGGCCAGCCTCAAGGAACTGAAGCTCCGCATAGGGTCGGTGAAATCGACCCAGAAGATCACCAAGGCGAAGCAGATGGTCGCCGCCGCGAAGCTGCGCAAGGCGCAGGCTGCCGCCGAAGCCGCTCGCCCCTATTCCAGCCGTCTGGAATCGGTCGTGGCGAGCCTGGCTTCGAAGATCGCTGGCGGTTCGGGCGAAGGCGCTTCGCCGCTGCTGGCAGGCACCGGCAAGGATGACGTGCATCTGCTGGTCGTCGCCAACTCCGACCGGGGCCTTGCTGGCGCGTTCAACGCCAACATCGTCAAGGCCGCCCGCGCCAAGGCGGATGAACTGATCCAGCAGGGCAAGACGGTGCGCTTCTATCTGATCGGCCGCAAGGGCCGTCCGGTGATCAACCGCACCTTTCCCGGCATGATCGTCGCTCAGTTCGACACGACCGGGGTCAAGGAACCCGGCTATGCGCAGGCCGAGGCGATCGCGCATGAGCTGACGGAGATGTATCTGAACAGCAAGTTCGACGTCGCGCACCTCTTCTTCTCGCGCTTCAAGTCGGCTCTTGCCCAGATCCCGACCGAACAGCAGATCATCCCGGTGAAAATCCCGGCGGACGCCAACCGCGACGCCATTGGCGCGACGGTCGAATATGAACCAAGCGAGGAAGCGATCCTCGACGACCTGCTGCCGCGCAACGTCACGGTGCAGATCTTCAAGGCGCTGCTGGAAAATAACGCGTCCGAACAGGGCGCATCGATGACCGCCATGGACAATGCGACCCGCAATGCCGGTGACCTCATCAACAGGCTGACCATTCAGTATAACCGCAGCCGCCAGGCCGCGATCACCACCGAACTGGTCGAAATCATCTCGGGCGCGGAGGCGCTGTAAGTGACCCTCGGGCGGAGCCTTCTAGGATCATGCGTTTCGGTTGCAGCGGCACTTTTCGTTGCAACCGAAACGCACGCGCAGACTGATGCGCGTGCGAAGGATGCCTTTGATTTTTTCAAGGCGTTCTGCGTTGATACTGACGGGGCGAGTGCTCGCGCTCTTTCGGTCATCGGGAATGGAAATGCGATGGCTAACAAATTGCCTGATGCTGTGGTTGCCCAATTACAGGGACAGCCGGGCGGCGTTGCGTGGGCCGTCCGCAGTCCTTCGAATGCGCAACTGCTTTTGGGCTATGTACCAGCAGGCATTTGTGAAATCAGAATTGCGGAAGCCGATGAAAGTTCGGTCGTAGCAAGCTTCGGAGATTTGACCTCATCGCTTCAAGCATCCGCTAAGGGCGAGCTTTCAAAGCCCGAAACTCGTTCTCAAGATGAAGCCCATATCACATACCGGACCTACCGGTTCGATCGGGCAGGCAAGCACGCTCTGATTTCGCTTTCCTCATCCGACAAGAAGGTCGGCGCGCAACAGCATCTAATCATCTTTGGTTTTGTACAGTAAGTTATTCAGACAGCACGAAGAAGGTACTCGTCATGGCAACCACCAACAATGTAGGCCGCATCTCGCAGGTCATCGGCGCTGTCGTCGACGTGACCTTCCCCGATGCGCTCCCCGCTATTCTCTCCGCGCTGGAAACCAGCAACAATGGCCAGCGCCTGGTGCTGGAAGTCGCCCAGCATCTGGGTGAAAACACCGTCCGAACCATCGCGATGGACTCGACCGACGGCCTGACCCGCGGTCAGGAAGTGACCGACACCGGCGCGCAGATCAGCGTTCCCGTGGGTCCGGCCACGCTCGGCCGCATCCTGAACGTCGTCGGCGAGCCGATCGACGAGCGCGGCCCGGTGGAAACCACCCTCTCCGCCCCGATCCACGCCAAGGCTCCCGAGTTCGTCGACCAGTCGACCGACGCGTCGATCCTGGTCACGGGCATCAAGGTCATCGACCTTCTCGCTCCCTATGCGAAGGGCGGCAAGATCGGCCTGTTCGGCGGCGCGGGCGTGGGCAAGACCGTGCTCATCCAGGAACTGATCAACAACATCGCGAAGGGCCATGGCGGCACCTCCGTGTTCGCGGGCGTCGGTGAGCGGACCCGCGAAGGCAACGACCTCTATCACGAATTCCTCGACGCCGGCGTTATCGCCAAGGACGCCGATGGAAACGCGATCAGCGAAGGGTCTAAGGTGGCGCTGGTTTACGGTCAGATGAACGAGCCCCCGGGCGCCCGCGCGCGCGTCGCTCTGTCGGGCCTCACCATCGCGGAATATTTCCGCGACCAGGAAGGCCAGGACGTGCTCTTCTTCGTCGATAACATCTTCCGCTTCACGCAGGCGGGCGCGGAAGTGTCGGCATTGCTCGGCCGTATTCCTTCGGCCGTGGGCTATCAGCCGACCCTCGCCACCGATATGGGCGCCCTTCAGGAGCGCATCACCTCGACCAACAAGGGTTCGATCACCTCGGTGCAGGCCGTGTACGTCCCTGCGGACGACTTGACCGACCCTGCGCCGGCTACCAGCTTCGCGCACTTGGACGCCACCACCGTTCTCAACCGCGCCATTTCGGAACTCGGCATCTACCCGGCGGTCGACCCGCTGGATTCGACCAGCCGCGTTCTGGAACCCCGCGTTGTCGGTCAGGAACATTATGAAACCGCCCGCGCGGTTCAGGCGATCCTGCAGAAGTACAAGTCGCTTCAGGACATCATCGCGATCCTGGGTATGGACGAGCTGTCGGAAGAAGATAAGCTCACCGTCGCCCGCGCTCGCAAGATCCAGAAGTTCCTGTCGCAGCCCTTCCACGTCGCCGAAGTCTTCACCGGCATTTCGGGCAAGTTCGTCCAGATCGAAGACACGGTGAAGTCATTCAAGGCCGTGGTCGAAGGCGAATATGACCATCTGCCCGAAAACGCCTTCTACATGGTCGGCGGCATCGACGAGGCCATTGAAAAGGCGAAGAAGCTGGCTGCCGAAGCGGCGTAAGCTGACGGAAAACTAGCCCCTCCCTTTCAAGGGAGGGGTTGGGGTGGGTGGTGAGCGGAGCGAACCGGCTACCTATCCCAGCAGGTTGCAGGCGATTGCTCACGCAATCGCACCACCCCCGAAAAGCTCGTCCGCTCGGAAGAGGTCTATCAGGTCGTCGTCCCCGGCACCGATGGCGACTTCGGCGTGCTGGAGGGCCACGCGCCCTTCATGTCCACTGTCCGCGACGGCGCGATCCAGATCTTCGCCAGCGCCGATGCGGCCCCCGAAGTCATCCCCGTTCAGGGCGGCTTCGCGGAAGTGAACGAAAAGGGCCTCACCGTCCTCGCGGAGCATGCGGGCTGATCGCAGCCTGACATATCCCGCCATGTAAAAAGGCTGCGCTCCACCGGAGACGCAGCCTTTTTGCTGCCCCAGGCGCAGCTTCCTCGGCCGGCTTGAAATGCTGGACCAGAGCCAGTTTCGACGGTGAATGACGTCAATCATCCGCCGCCCCTGATCCCAGCCGTAGACATTGTCCGCGATCTGCGGTTTCGCGACAGGGCGGATCACAAAAGCTATTGCCGGTCATCAGACTTTCATCCTTTCTCTTCTGTCGCCCGGCCGCGGCGCACGGCACCGGTGCTCCATTCACTTGTATGAAATATCGGCTCTAGCCCGGCGCAGAACCGCCTTGCGCGGCGCGGGCGCCATTAGCCATTTGTCAAAGTTTCCGCCCTATTCACCATTGCAGCCAAATCGGATCGGCCTGTTCTGAACGGCTGGCCCATCGGAATAATGCGGCGGAGAATTATGAGCGCGTTTGGACGGAAGAATGGACCGGCCGGCATCAAGCCGGGATTTGGCGTGGCCCGGCCTATGCAGGGCGGCGCGCCGCGTGAAGAGATACGCGGCGGGGATCAGTTCCCGCCCCTGGACATGGCGCCCCTGCCCGCCGAAACGCCCATTGATCCGCTTTCCGCTCCTACCGGCCAGATGCAGCGTAACGCCGACGCGATGCAGCGCCTGTCCGATCGCGCCAATGCCGAACATATCGCCGACACCGGGCCGCAGGGCTTCGAGGCGTCTGTCCACAAGATCAAGGAACAGGTCCTCCCCCGCCTGCTCGAACGCGTCGATCCCGAAGCGGCCGCGACGCTCAGCAAGGATGAACTGGCCGAGGAATTCCGGCCCATCATCATGGAGGTGCTGGCCGAACTCAAGCTCACCCTTAACCGCCGCGAGCAGTTCGCGCTGGAAAAGGTGCTGGTGGACGAGCTTCTGGGCCTCGGTCCCCTCGAAGAGCTGCTCGCCGACCCCGACGTCAGCGACATCATGGTGAACGGCCCGGAGCAGACCTATATCGAAAAGAAGGGCAAGCTCCAGATCGCGCCCATCAAGTTTCGGGACGAGGAGCATCTGTTCCAGATCGCCCAGCGCATCGTGAACAAGGTCGGCCGCCGCGTCGACCAGACCACGCCGCTGGCCGACGCCCGCCTGCCCGACGGCAGCCGCGTCAACGTGATCGTTCCGCCGCTCAGCCTGCGCGGCACCGCCATCTCCATCCGTAAATTCTCCGCCAAGCCGATCACGCTCGACATGCTCGCCCAATGGGGCGCGATGAGCCAGAAGATGTGCACCGCACTCAAGATCGCGGGTGCGTGCCGGATGAACATCGTCATTTCGGGCGGCACCGGATCGGGCAAGACCACCATGCTCAATGCGCTGTCGAAGATGATCGACCCCGGCGAACGCGTGCTGACCATCGAGGACGCCGCCGAACTGCGCCTGCAACAGCCGCACTGGCTCCCCCTCGAAACCCGTCCGCCTAACCTGGAAGGCCAGGGCGCGATCACCATCGGCGACCTCGTCAAGAACGCCCTGCGTATGCGTCCTGACCGCATCATCCTGGGCGAAATTCGTGGCGCGGAGTGTTTCGACCTGCTCGCCGCGATGAACACCGGCCATGACGGCTCCATGTGCACGCTTCACTCCAACAGTCCGCGCGAATGCCTGGGCCGTATGGAAAACATGATCATGATGGGTGACATCAAGATCCCGAAGGAAGCCATTTCCAAGCAGATCGCCGATTCGGTCGACCTGATCGTCCAGGTGAAGCGCCTGCGCGACGGCTCGCGCCGCGTCACCAACCTGACGGAAGTGATCGGCATGGAAGGCGACGTCATCGTCACGCAGGAACTGTTCAAGTTCGAATATCATGACGAGGATGAGAATGGCCGGATCGTGGGCGAATATCGCTCCATGGGCCTGCGCCCCTACACGCTGGACAAGGCGCGGCAGTTCGGTTTCGACCAGCCTTTCCTGGAAGCGTGCCTCTGATCCGATCGCGCGGCCGCATGCTGCGGCTTGCATGGCGGGCGTATGACCGGCACATCGGAATTTCCACATAAGGAGGATTCCGATGAACCGCCTGATCCGCATCAGCATGCTGTCCGCAGGGCTGATCCTGCCTCTCGCTTCCGCTACCGCCCAGCATGGCGATCATGCCGGTCATGCAGCGCATAGGGCGGCTGACCCTATCGCGGCCGCTGTAGCAGCGCCCACGCGCACGCCAGCCAATGCCGCACGGGATAAATATCGCCATCCCGCCGAAACGCTGAGCTTCTTTGGCATCACGCCGCAACAGACGGTGGTGGAATATTCGCCGAGCGGCGGCTGGTACACCGAAATCCTCGCTCCGCTGCTGCGCGACAAGGGCAATCTGATCGCATTGCAGCCCAGCGGGCGCTTTCTTGACGGATATAAGAAGTTTCTCGCCGCCAAGCCGGACGCCTATGCCAAGGTGAAGCTGGTCGCCTTCCCCGAAGAGACATCCGCCATTCCGGCGGGCAGCGTCGACACGGTCCTCACCTTCCGCAACGTGCACAATATGGTGATGTCCGGGACGGAAGCGTCCGCCTTCAAGAGCTTTTACGACATGCTCAAGCCGGGCGGCATCCTTGGCATCGTCGACCATCGCCTGCCGGAAGATCGCGACGCCGCGCTGGAAAAGAGCAGCGGCTATCTCAAGACCTCCACCGTTCGCCGGATCGCCGAAGCCGCCGGGTTCGAATATGTGGGAGCGTCCGAGATCAACGCGAACGCCAAGGACAGCGCCGACTGGCCCAAGGGGGTCTGGACCCTGCCGCCCGTGCTCAGCAATGGTGAGGTGGACAAGGCGAAATATATGGCGATCGGCGAAAGCGACCGCATGACGCTGAAGTTCCGCAAGCCCGGCTGACGGCGTGCCATTGCGCGGTTGCGCAAATGCGCAGCCGCACTAATGCGGGCTGATGTCCGCCAGTCCCGCCGATCCACGCCCCCACAGGCCCTTGCTGGGCATGGCGCTGCGCCTGGGGGCGGCGGTCTGCGTATCGGCCATGTTCATCGCCGGGCGCGTCGCCAGCACGCGCGGCGTCCATATCGTCGAAACGCTTTTCTACCGGCAGTTGCTGGCCTTGCCGGTGGTGCTGAGTTGGATCGCGATGACGGGCGGGTTCGGCTCTATCCGCGCCCGCAGGATCGGGGCGCATGCCACGCGTATGGTCGTGGGCGTTGCGGGAATGGCGCTCAATTTCCTGTCCTATATCCTGCTGCCCCCTGCCGAAGCGGTGACGATCGGTTTCACCATGCCGATTTTCGGCACCATCCTGTCAGCCGCGATCCTGAAGGAGAAGACGGGGCTGCATCGCTGGAGCGCTGTGCTGGTGGGCTTTCTGGGCGTGCTGGTCACTCAGCGGCCCGACGCGGGCGAATTGCTGCCCCTGGGCGTCGCCGTCGCGATCGCCGCTGCCTTCATGACGGCCTGCGTCAGCCTGATCCTGCGTGAGCTGGGCCGGACGGAGAATGCTGGAACCATCGTCTTCTGGTTCACCGCCCTGTCCCTGCCGCCGCTGGGCCTTGGCGCGCTGCTTTATGGCGGCGGCCATGATCCCCTCACCTGGGCCCTGCTGCTGTTCATCGGCCTGAGCGGAGGCGCCGCGCAAATGCTCCTGACCGGCGCGCTGCGCTGGGCGCCGGTGTCAGTGGTGCTGCCGATGGATTATTCCAGCATCCTGTGGATCGCGCTGCTTGGCCTGCTGATCGGTCAGGGATGGCCGCCAGCGACGACCTGGATCGGCGCATCCCTGATCATGGCGAGCGGCCTCTATATCGCCTGGCGGGAGCATCTCCACGCCCGGCGGCAGCGGTCAGCCTAGCAGTTCCGCGTCAAGGCTGATTTCTGCGTTCAGCAGCTTGGAGACGGGGCAGTTCGCCTTGGCCTTCGCGGCAAGCTCCTGAAAGCGGCTGTCGTCGATGCCTGGGATCGACGCCTTCAGGCTGAGCTTGCTCGCGGTGATGGCGAAGCCGCCGTCCTTCTGCTCCAGCGTGACGACGGCGTTGCTTTCCATCTTCTCGGCCGTGAAGCCCGCCTCGCCCAATATCAGCGAGAGCGCCATGGTGAAGCAGGACGCATGCGCCGCGGCAATCAATTCTTCCGGGTTGCTGCCCGGCACGCCTTCGAACCGCGTGGCGAAGCCATAGGGATGGGCGTCCAGCGCGCCGCTCTGGGTCGAGATCGCGCCCTTGCCGTCCTTCAATCCGCCGCTCCAGACGGCCGATCCGCTGCGATTGATCTTCACCTTACCCTCCTGTTTCCGTTCAGGGAGGAACTCGGTCTGTCCTGCCCGGTTTCATCCTTATAGCCTGATTTTCACAGGAGAATGACGATGACTGACGCGATGACCGGAAATCCTGGCGATCTGATTGCGTCGGACCGGGTCGAAGGAACCGCCGTTTACAACCGGGAAGGCGAACGGCTGGGTCATATCTCCAACTTCATGGTCGACAAGCTGAGCGGGCAGGTCCGCTACGCGGTGCTGTCGTTCGGCGGCATATTGGGGCTGGGGCAGGATCATTATCCGCTGCCCTGGTCGATGCTGAATTACGACACGGACAAGGGCGGCTATGTCGTCGATCTCAGCCGGGAGGCGCTGGATAATGCGCCCAAACATCTGCCTGACGAGCGGCCCGATTACACTGACGCCTATGGCCGCAGCGTCTTCCAATATTATGGCCTGATATATCCCTGGTAAGGTGATGATATAGCAGCGGATGAAGGCTCGGAAGGCTGTTTTCCGAGCCTTTTTCCTTTGCTGGAGCGGCGGCTTTCAGGTTGCCCATATTTCGCCACATTCTGGCGCTGGACTATTGTCTACTTAAAAAATAGAATTATTTCTGATGCTCGATAAAGTGGACGAGGATCTCACCATGGACCGATTCGGACATATGGACGATGCACGCCAGCCTGTGGTGCTGACGATACCCGGCCTGAACAATAGCGGGCCGGGACATTGGCAGACCCTTTGGGAAAAGACGCGAGGCGATTGCGAGCGCGTGGATCTGGGCAGTTGGGCCAGCCCCAACCGCAACAGCTGGGTGACGCGGCTGGACGCAGCCATCAGGGAAGCTGACGGGCCGATCATATTGGCGGCGCACAGCCTGGGCTGCCTGGCTGTCGCCTGGTGGGGCGCGTTGCAGAGCCAGGCCTATGGCTGGCCGGTGACTGGCGCGTTGCTGGTCGCCCCACCCGATTGCGACCGGATGGAAACGCCGGAGACGATCGGGGGTTTTGGCCCCACCCCCAGAGGCCAGCTACCCTTCCCCTCCATCGTCGTGGGAAGCCGCAACGACCCCTATATCTTCTTCGAGCGCGCTCACAGCATAGCGAAGAACTGGGGAAGCGCGTTCGTTGATGCTGGCTATAGCGGCCACATCAACGCGGATTCCGGCCTTGGCGAATGGGCGTTCGGGCAAAGCCTGCTGGAAAGCCTGATCGACAATGCGCGCGAGCAGGCCTCTGCAATGCGCCAGATCCGCCCCGCCGTGGCATCAGCGCATCAGGATCGCAGGGTCAGCGCGATGAGGAGCATCGGCTAAGCGCTGGGGGCGACAAGTTGAACTTGCACGCCCCCTATTTTTGTTTCTTTGTCTATCGTAATAGTTGAGTTAAGAACGGCCTTGAGGTGTTTATGAGTGAAACAAGATCCGTTGAGAATGCACGTAACGGCCGGGCTGACGGTCAACGCCATGACATTGCCATCAGCATCGAAAAGCTGCGCAATGTTCTGGAAGCGCTTCGGTTCGGGTCGGTGACCCTGACCGTGCACGACGCCCGCGTGGTGCAGATCGACGTAACAGAAAAAACACGCCTGACAGCCTGAAAGGCTGCGGAAGAATATCAGGGTTGCGAGACTAAGCCGCCGGGCAGGCGGTGATTGGAAGGCGGCAGGGGTGGCCGCCGACTGCCCGATACCATTCCCAGACCATCGGTTTTGACCGGACCGCCGGAAAAGCCGCGATCAACATCAACCGGACATCCGGAAGGGGAATCTTATGATTGCGCGTTTCCTGTTGCTCGCCTCCGCGGCGAGCGCCTCCATCATCGCGTCCAGCGCTCAGGCCGAGGACGCGGTCCAGCCAGCCGCCGACGCAGCCCAACAATCCAGCCCGCGCGGAGACGTGATCATCGTCACCGCCCGCCGCCGTGCGGAAACCGCGCAGGAAGTGCCGCTGGCGATCTCCGTGATCCGCGGCGACAGCATCGAGGCCACCGGCAATTTCAACGTGGTGAAGCTCCAGCAGCTCGCGCCGACATTGCAGGTCTACACGACCAATCCGCGCAATACCTCCGTCAACATTCGCGGGCTTGGCGTGCCCTTTGGCCTGACCAGCGACGGTTTCGAACAGGGCGTCGGCATCTATGTCGATGATGTCTACAATTCGCGCGTCGCCGCCGCGACCTTCGACTTTCTGGACGTGAGCCAGGTCGAAGTGCTTCGTGGCCCGCAGGGCACGCTGTACGGCAAGAACACGACCGCTGGCGCGATCAACATCACGACCAACCAGCCGACCTTCGACTTTGAAGGCCGCGCCGAACTGTCCGTCGGCAACCTCAACTACCGGCAGGCCAAGGCCGCCATTTCTGGCCCGCTGTCCGACACCGTCGCCGCACGTCTTGCCGTTGCAGCGACCAGCCGCCGGGGTACGCTCTACAATGTAACCACGAACCGCTGGATCAACGAGCAGGACAATCTGGGCCTGCGGGGCCAGATATTGTTCCAGCCCAATGACGACCTGAGCATCACATTGTCAGGCGACTACAGCAAGCAGGACCCCGAATGCTGCGGCACCACCTTCGTCCGCGTGGGCCGGACGCAGCGTCCACTTACGCGTCAGTATGATGCGATCATTGCGGCTATCAATGCCGCCAATCCCGGCCGCAACTATGCGGTCCCCAGCCGAAACCCCTATGACCGCCTGACCGATCTCGATTCGAGCCTGAACGCGGGTAACAAGATCGGCGGCGTGTCCGCACGCGTGAAGTGGGATATTGGACCCGGCACGCTGACCTCGGTAACGGCGTGGCGCTTCTGGGACTGGAAGCCGGAAAATGACCGGGACTTCACTGGTCTGTCGGTCGTTTCCCGCTCGCAGAATCCGTCGCAGCAGGACCAGTACAGTCAAGAATTCCGCTACAACTATGACGGCGAGAAGATCGACTTCGTGGTCGGCCTGTTCGGCTTCAAACAGCGGATCGACACGCAGGGCACCGAGCAGCAGGGCCTTGACGCCACGCGCTTCAGCCTGGCGCCGTCCACCAATCAGAACAATCCCTACAACCGCCCTGAGGTGCTGGCTGGACTGACCGCCAGCAATACGCAATATCTCAAGAGCAGCAGCGCCGCGCTGTTCGGGCAGTTGAGCTGGCATGTGAACGACACGCTGACCATTCAGCCGGGCGCTCGCCTCAACTATGACAAGAAGTCGGGCTTTTATGAGCGCGTTGTCACCAATGGCCAGGGCCAGGTGATTTCCTGCACTCCTACGCCTCCGACCGGCTCCGATCTGGCGGCACAGTGTGGCGTGTATCAACCGCAGGTCAGCGCGCCATCTGACAGCGCCTGGAACTTCACTTACGACCTCAATATCAATTACAAGATCGCTCCGGATATCCTCGCCTATGCGACCTATGCCAAGAGCTTCAAGACGCTGGGCATCAACCAGAACGGGTTGCCGCTGAACGCCGATAATACGGTCAACACCGACGCAGGCACCGTGAAGCCGGAATCGGTCCATCATTATGAAATCGGGCTGAAAACCCAGTTTTGGGATCGACGCGCCACCTTCAACATCACCGCCTTCCGAACAGAGATCAAGAATTTCCAGGCGACGGTGAATGGCGGGCAGTTCGGTACGGTTCGCGGCTATCTTGCCAATGCGGAAAAGGTGCGGTCACAAGGCATAGAAGCAGACTTCAAGGTTGTCGCCAGCGATCGCTTCACCGCTTACGCCAACGGCGCCTACACCGACGCCAAATATGAAAAGTTCACCAACGCTCCGTGCCCGCCCGAACTGTCCGGCGGTCCGTCTCAGCCAGCTAATGCGGCCCCCGACTACTCGCAACCGGGCGTCCCGGGCGCGGCCAGCCCCCGTCAGTGCGACATCTCCGGCCAGGACCTGCCCGGCGTGTCCAAATGGGCTTTCTCCTACGGCGCGGAATATAATATTCCGGTCACGCTGCTGGCGAAGGAAGGTCAGGTCTATCTGGGCGTCGACGGCAATTACCGCTCGCACTGGAATTCGAACGCGTCGCCGTCGCGCTACACGGAAGTGAAGGGATATGCCCTCACCAACTTCCGCGCGGGCTTCCGTGGCGAAGGCTTCGATCTCTTCGGCTGGGTCCGCAATGCTTTCGACGTGAACTATATCGAAAATCTACAGGTTGCGCCCGGCAACACCGGTCTGATCGCCGGTCAGGTGGGCGATCCGCGGACATGGGGCGGAACGATCAAATTCTCGTTCTGATCCTTCTTTCGAGGTTCACCCCCTGCGGGAGCGGCACAGGCCCGCCGCTCCCGCATTTTTTTGCGCCGATCCGGCGAGTGGGGTAGAGCGCAAGGTCATGTCCACCACCTTCACGCTCGACACGTCAACCAGCCGCGCCAATCCCACGCCCGCGCCGATGAAGCGGCTGACCGTCCCCGCGATCCAGCGGCGCAAGGTCGAAGGCAAGACGGCCGAACCGCTGGTGATGTTGACGGCCTACACCGCCCGTCAGGCGCAATTGCTGGACCCGCATTGCGACATGCTGCTGGTCGGCGATTCGCTGGGCCAGGTGATTTACGGCCTGCCATCCACCCTGCCGGTGACGCTGGACATGATGATCGCCCATGGCGCTGCCGTGGTGCGCGGCAGCTATCACAGCGTCGTCCTGGTCGACATGCCCTTCGGCAGCTATGAAGCCTCCCCTGCCCAGGCCTTCGCCAGCGCCAGCCGCGTCATGGCCGAAACGGGCTGCGCCGCCGTCAAGCTGGAAGGCGGGCAGGCGATGGTGGAAACGATCAGCTTCCTCACCCGCCGGGGCATCCCCGTCATGGCGCATGTCGGCCTGACCCCGCAGGCGGTCAATGCGCTGGGCGGCTATGGCGCGCGCGGCAAGAGCCAGGAAGAGCACGCCCGCATCATGGACGACGCCAGGGCCGTGGCGAATGCCGGAGCCTTTGCCCTGGTGCTGGAGGGCGTGATGGAGGAGCTGGCGGTGGAGATCACCAACGGGGTCGACATCCCCGTCATCGGCATCGGCGCATCGGCCCATTGCGACGGGCAGGTGCTGGTGGCCGAAGACATGCTGGGCATGTTCGAACGCACGCCGCGCTTCGTCAAACGCTATGAAAACATAGCCGAAACCATCAGCGGCGCGGCGGAACGCTATGCCGCCGACGTGCGCAGCCGCAGCTTTCCGACCGAGGATCAGGTCTATCGCCCTAAAAAGTGATTTGCGTGTGGCCGCGCCCCCGCTATTGATCGCGCCTTCCGCCTGCCTTTTCTGACGTATCTGGAGACTGATGTGGCCCTGACGCCGCAAAATAGCGAAGTGTTCATGCGCGAAGTCGATGAGGCGGTGCGCCAGGACCAGTTGCTGTCATTCTGGCAGCGCTTCGGCCGGTGGATCGTCATCGCCGTCGTCGTGGGGCTGGCGGCGTTCGCCGGCTGGCTTTACTGGCAGCATCACAGCAAGACGCAGTCGCAGGCCGTGTCCGAAGAGATGGACAAGGTGATCACGGCGGCCGCAGGGGGCGGCACGCCGGATGCCAAGCAGCTTGAGGCGCTGACCAACGCCAGCCAGCCGGGCTTCCGCGCTTCGGCCTTGCTGGTGAAGGCTGGCGTTGCTTCCCAGAAGGGCGACACCAAGGCCGCGATCGCCGCCTATAAGGCGATGGCCGCCGACAGCAAGCTGGACAAGCCCTATCGCGACCTCGCCCTCATCAGGCAGACGGCGCTGGAATTTGAAGCGCTCAAGCCGCAGCAGGTCGTCGACCGGCTGAAACCCCTCGCGGTCGAAGGCGCGCCCTGGTTCGGCAGCGCGGGCGAGATGGTCGCCATAGCCTATATGAAGATGCGTAAGCCCGACCTTGCCGGGCCGATGTTCGCTGCCATGGCCAAGGATGACAGCGTGCCGCAGTCGATCCGTTCACGCGCGCGACAGATGGCGGGCTTATTGGGGGTGGACGCGGTCGAAATACCGGCCGTTCCGGGACAGGAATAACGGAAAAAAGCGCATGGGGATGCACAGCATGACGAAATTCGCGGGCACGCGCCGCGCCGTGACGGTGGCCGCAATGGTTGCGCTGCTGGCAGGCTGCGGCATCATCGGCGGCAAGAAGGGCGGACCCAAGACGCCGGTGGTCGGCAACCGCGTGTCGATCCTGACCAATGAGCAGGGGATCGAGGTCGATCCGGCGCTGGCCGACGTGCCGGTCACGCTGCCCGAAGCGGTGGCCAACCCCGACTGGACGCAACCGGCGGGCAACAGTTCCAAGGCGATGGGCCATCTGGCGCTGAGCGCGTCTCCGCGGACTGCCTGGACCGCCTCGATCGAAGGCAGCACGCCGCGCGCGCGCCTGGCCTCCGCCCCGGTCGTCGCCAATGGCAAGCTTTATGTGATCGACGCGGGCGCGCATGTCATCGCCTTCGACGCCAACAGCGGGGCCAAGCTGTGGCAGACCGCCCTGCCCGCCGAAGGCAGCGGACGCGCGCTGTTCGGCGGCGGCGTCAGCGTGGTGGATGACAAGGTCTATGCCAGCACGGGCGTGGGCGATGTCGCCGCGCTCAACGCCGCCAATGGCTCAATCCTGTGGAAAAAGCGCCCCGGCGGCCCGCTACGCGGCGCGCCGACCCTCGCCAACGGCCATGTCTATGTGATGGGGCAGGACAACCAGATCTTCGCCCTGAACCAGAGCGATGGCGAGGTGCAGTGGACGGACAGCGGCACGCTGCAAGTCACCGGCGTTTTTGGCGTCGCGGCGCCCGCTGCTGCGCAAGGCACGGTGATCGCTGGCTATAGCTCGGGTGAACTGACCGCCTATCGCTACGAAAATGGCCGCACCTTGTGGGGCGACGCCCTGTCGCGGACCAGCATCTCCACCGCCGTGGCGACGCTGACCGACATCGACGCCGATCCGGTGATCGATCGCGGGCGCGTGTTCGCCATCGGCCAGGGCGGCCGCATGGCGTCCTATGAACTGGTCAGCGGCCAGCGCCTGTGGGAAATCAATATTGCGGGCATCTCCACCCCCTGGGTGGTGGGCGAATGGGTGTTCGTCGTGACCAGCGACGCAAAGCTGCTCTGCGTCGCCCGCGCCACCGGCAAGATCCGCTGGATCAGCCAGCTTCGCCGCTGGGAAAAGGAAAAGAAGAAGACCAACGCGATCCGCTGGACCGGACCTGTGCTCGCTGGCGGCCGCCTGATCCTGGTATCCACGCATGGCGACCTCAACTATGTCGATCCGGCGACGGGAACGGTGCAGGCCGCTGTCGACATGGACCGTTCCATGTCGCTGTCGCCCGTGGTCGCCAACAACATGCTGTACATCCTGGCGGATGACGGGAAACTGACGGCGTTTCGCTGACTCCGCTGATAATGTTAGATAATGTGCTCCTGCGCAGGCTGGGGCCCGGTCCAAGCGACGGAACTGGGCTCCAGCCTGCGCAGGAGCACTCATATTTTAAGGAATAGGGCTTTATGCTGCCCACAGTTGCCATTGTCGGGCGGCCCAATGTGGGCAAGTCCACCCTCTTCAACCGCCTCGTCGGCAAGAAGCTGGCGCTGGTCGATGATCAGCCCGGCGTGACGCGCGACCGGCGGGAGGGGCAGGCGAACCTGCTGGGCGTCGATTTCACCATCATCGACACGGCGGGCTATGAGGATGAAGATCCGCAGACCCTGCCCGGCCGCATGCGGTTGCAGACGCAGGCGGCGGTCGAAAGCGCCGATGTCGCGCTGTTTCTGATCGACGCCCGCGCGGGCATCACCCCGCTGGACGAGGAAATCGCCCGCTGGCTGCGCGAAGGCGACGCCCCGGTGGTGCTGGTCGCCAACAAGGCGGAGGGCAAAACGGGCGCGGATGGCGTGATGGAAGCGTTCAGCCTGGGCCTTGGCGAACCAGTGCCGCTGTCGGCCGAGCATGGCCAGGGCCTGGCCGACCTGTTCCAGGCGCTGCTGCCCTATATCGACCGTGAGGAAGAGGAAGAGGAGGAAGCCCAACCGAGCGAAGCCGACCTGGAAGCCGCGCCGCTCAAGCTGGCGATCGTCGGCCGTCCGAATGCGGGCAAATCGACACTCATCAACCGGCTGCTGGGCGAAAACCGGCTGCTGACCGGGCCGGAGGCGGGCATCACTCGCGACAGCATCGCCGTTGACTGGACATGGACCAGCCGGGAGGGCGAGGAACGCCCGGTCCGCCTGATCGACACGGCGGGCATGCGCAAGCGCGCCAAGGTGCAGGACAAGCTGGAAAAGCTGGCGGTTTCAGATGGCCTCAACGCCGTCAACTTCGCCGAAGTCGTCGTGCTGCTGCTCGACGCGACGCGCGGGCTGGAAGCGCAGGACCTGCGCATCGCGGACAAGGTGCTGGAGGAAGGGCGCGCCCTTGTCATCGGCCTCAATAAATGGGACACGGTGGAAAATGGCTCAGCGCTCTATCAAGGCATCAAGCAGGCGCTGTCCGATGGCCTCGCCCAGGTGCGCGGCGTGCCGATCATGACCGTATCAGGCGCCACCGGCAAAGGGCTGGACGACCTGATCCGCGTCGCCTTCGAAACGCGCACGGCATGGTCGCAGCGCGTGTCCACCGGCATCCTCAACCGCTGGTTCGAGCGCGCGCTGGAAGCGAACCCTCCCCCGGCGCCGGGCGGCAAGCGCATCAAGCTGCGCTACATCACCCAGAACAAGACCCGGCCGCCGACATTTGTCCTGTTCGGCACCCGGCTGGAGGACCTGCCCGAAAGCTATCGCCGCTATCTGGTGAACGGCATCCGCAAGGAATTGGGCTTCGGCGCGGTGCCCGTGCGGCTGACGCTGCGAAGCGCGAAGAACCCCTATGCCAGCAAGTGACGCGCTTCATATCGACGCGCGCGGCATGAAATGCCCCTGGCCTGCCCTGCGCGCCGCGCGCGCCATGCGATCGGCGAGCGCCGTGACGATCGAAGCCGACGATCCGGTCGCGCCGGGCGAACTGGAAGCGCTCGCCGTGCAGCAAGGCTGGGCGTTCACGGCGAATGGCGGCCATCATTTCAGGCTGGAACGGCAGGGTTGAAGGAAAAATCGCGCTGGAACCGTAACAGCTTAACCGGCTGTTTACGCGCGCAACTTATCCTGAGCAGAAATTCAGGGAGTGTCGCGGGTGGCCTATCAAGAGGCGGAACTGGTAAACTGGAACGAGTTTGCTAAAACACGGGCGGAGCTGGGCAGCGCCTTCCTCCGCATCCTCGGCTATTTTCGGGAAGATGGCGCAAAGGCGATCAGCGCGATCGAACAGGCCATTCGCGAACGCAATGCCGTGGCGCTGGTGACGCCCGCCCATACGTTGAAGGGCGAATCGGCTCAGTTCGGCGCCCATCGCCTGAGCAGCATGGCTGAACGCATCGAAATGGTCGCCCGCCGCTGCGTGGAATCGCGGGAAGGCCCGGACGAACTGATCGAGATCGTCGTGGCGCTGCGTCCCTGCTTCACTGAAACCATGGCGTTGCTGGATCGCGATTCCAATCCGCTGGTGGCGCGGCGTCAGCCCGCCTTCGGCCGCCGCACCGATGCGGGGCCGCAGGGCTTCGGACGCTCCGTCTGACGCAGACTCACATTTCGTATTGAAACGAAACGGATCATGCCCCCATATGCGGGCGATGATCCGTTTTTCCGTTCTGGACCTTGCCCCCGTCACCGAAGGCAGCGACGCAGGCACCGCGCTTCGTCAGTCCGCCGTCTTCGCCGCCCACGCCGAAGCGCTGGGCTTCCACCGTTATTGGGTGGCCGAACATCATGGCATGCCCGGCATCGCATCGGCGGCGACCTCCGTCGTGCTGGCCCATATCGGCGCGGCGACGTCCCGCATCCGCATCGGCGCTGGCGGCATCATGCTGCCCAACCATGCGCCGCTGCTGATCGCGGAGCAGTTCGGCACGTTGAGCGCCCTGTTTCCCGGCCGCATCGACCTTGGCCTCGGCCGCGCGCCCGGTTCCGACCAGCGCGTCGCGCAAGCGATCCGGCGCGGCTTGTCCGGCGGACCCGATGAATTCCCGCGCGACGTCATGGAATTGCAGGCCTATTTTGCAGGCGACCCGCGCCTTGGATTTCAGGCGACGCCAGGCGCGGGCGAACAGGTGCCGATCTGGATATTGGGATCAAGCCTCTACGGCGCGCAGCTTGCCGCCGCGCTTGGCCTGCCCTACGCCTTTGCCTCCCACTTCGCGCCCGCGGCTCTGGACGAGGCGATCGCCATTTATCGCCGTGATTTCCGCCCCTCGGCGCAGCTAGACCGCCCTTATGTAATGGCAGGCTACAATGTCTGCGCCGCCGATGATCTTGACGAAGCCCAATTGCTGGCGACATCGATGCAGCAAATGTTCGTGCAGTTGCGCACCGGGCAACCGGGCAAGCTGCCGCCCCCGGTTCCTGGCTATCTCGACAGCCTTCCCCCGGTCGTTCAGGCCCAGATGGCGGCGGCACGGAGCGCCACCAGCATCGGCACTCAAGCGGAGGTGGAGCGCGATCTGGCCGCCTTCATTGAACGCACCGGCGTCGATGAATTGATCATCGGCGGGCAGATCTACGATTTCGAGGCGCGCAAGCGGAGCCTGGACATCACCATGGCTGCCATCCAGCGCCTTACCGGCGAGTAGGCGCGCCAGCCCGTTCAGGCCGTCGCGCGCAACCGCCCGCCGCTCAACAGGCCCGCAAGGCCCGGCCAGGCCCGGTTCAGCAGCGAGCCAAGCAGCAGCACCGCGATCAGCACCAGCAGCGGCTGAACGATCAGATAGGCAGGATAGAGCGGGGACCCCAGCTTGCCGAACAACGCGCCCAGCACCGGCCCGCCCAGCCAGATGAGGATGAGGTGCGAGCAGAAGAGGAAGAAGGCGAAAGGCTCGATCCGCAACAGCATCGCCCGCGCGGGGCTCGCCGCCAGCGCCCATGACAACCGCCAGAAACAGGTGGCGGCCGCCACCCGCACGGCCAGGTCGAGCATGCCGACGCCGAGGCCCGCGCCCGACGCCGCCTTTAGCGAGAAGTAAAGCTGTACGGTCATCAGCAGGAGGAAGGGCACCGCCGCCCTGGGCCAGGAAAGCGCCGCCACCCGGTCCGCCAGGCCGCCCCGCCGCGCCATCATGCCGATGGTGAAGAAGAACAGGATCGCCGGGCGCATCAGCACCGGCGGCCCCCATTCCATTAGTTGTGCAAAGCCGGCTGCGCCTGCGACCCCCAACAGCGCTCCGCCCGGCAATCGGACGAGCAGCGGCGCAGCGACCATGCAGAGAAACAGGTCCCGCAGGAAGGGCATCTGCACATTGATGTCCGGGTTGCGGCTGACGATGAACAGCTCCTGCACCAGCCAGTCCAGCGACACAGGCACGGGCGCTGGCAGATGCAACAGCAAGGCCGCGCCCGACACGAACAAAATCGCCAGCGCATTCCACATGACCATGGGCAGCAATATCGTTCGCGCCTTGCGCGCGATGTGGCGCGGCCAGTCGAGCGTCTGCGCCGATCCGCCCACCAGCCAGCCGGAAATGATGCCCAGCAGGGGCACGGCGCTGCGGCCGAAGATTTCCATCAGCAGCCAGCGCAGATTTTCCTGCGGCGTTCCCCGCGCGATTTCCAGGTCATGGCCGTTCAGTCCCGTCCATGCATGAACATAGACGACGCCCAATATGCAGATGACGCGGGCAATGGAAATCGCATCGGACCGGCGGGACGCACTGGCATTCATCAATTCGCGCAAGCAGCTATCCTGTGTAAATGCCCCATTGCTGGCGGCTCTTTCCCATGAATGGATATGGTCCCGCACTTGGCAGCGCCATATCGGGCGGCGGTTTGACGCGCCGGGCGGAGCCCTGATCACGCCGGATGGCGCTCATAAGCATATTCTTTACCACTGGCGCGATAAAAAGGGTGACGGCTGCCTGAAGCTGGTTCCGGCGGCGCAACGGGAGCGCTTATGAGTCTCATGCCTGCGGCAGCCGAATTCGCCGACGCCCTACCCCAGGCCGCGGCGCTGCCCGGCTCGATCGGCGAGGTGTTTCAAATCGCCGGTTCCAGTTCGAAGGTGCTGATCGACGCGGCCTGCGTGCAGACGCTGGCGCGGGATGGCGATCCCTGCATAGCGATGGCGGGACAGGTGGGCAGCCAGGTGAAGATGCGCGTGGGCGCGGCCTGGCTGATCGCCAGCGTCCGGTCCATGGCGCTGGACCGGCAGAATAGCGGCCTGATCATCGCCGACATCGACTTTCTGGGCGAAGGGGATGAGGAACAAGTCACGGGCCGCATCTGCCGCTTTCGCCGGGGCGTCACCCATTATCCTCCGCCCGGAACCGAAATCCATCCGCTGTCCAGCGAAGACATGCGCCAAATCTACGCCGCCGATGACCGGCCGCATGTGCAGATCGGCACCGTCTTCCCCACCGCCGACACACGCGCCGCGCTCTATGTCGATGCGATGCTGGGCAAGCATTTCGCGCTGCTTGGCTCGACCGGCACCGGCAAGTCGACCAGCGCCGCCCTGATCCTGCACCGCATCTGCGACCTGTCGCCCGAAGGCCATATCGTCATGATCGACCCGCATGGCGAATATGGCGCGGCCTTCGCCCAGAATGGCGCGGTGTTCGACGTGGGCAACCTGAACCTGCCCTATTGGCTCATGAATTTCGAGGAGCATTGCGAGGTTTTCGTGACCTCCTCCGGCTCCGACCGCACCGTCGATTGCGACATCCTCGCCAAATGTCTGCTTGCCGCGCGGCAGAAGAACCGGCTCGCGGAAAGCATCGGCCGTCTGACGGTGGATTCGCCCGTCCCCTATATGCTGTCCGACCTCACCAACATCCTTCAGAATGAAATGGGGAAGCTGGACAAGGGCACCGGCGCCCTGCCCTATATGCGGCTCAAGACCAAGATCGACGAGATCAAGACCGATCCGCGCTACAGCTTTATGTTCTCCGGCATGCTGGTCGCCGACACCATGCAGGAGTTCATTGCCAAGATTTTCCGCCTGCCCTCCAACGGCAAGCCTATCTCCATCATCGATGTGTCGGCCATGCCGTCGGACATCACATCGGTCGTCGTTTCGGTTCTGTCGCGGCTGGTGTTCGACTATGCCATCTGGGCGCGGGACGAAGCGCAGCGCCCGCTTCTGCTGGTATGCGAGGAAGCGCATCGCTACATCCCCGCCTCCACCACCGGTAATGGCCAGGCGGTTCGCCGCATCCTGGAAAGGATCGCAAAGGAAGGCCGCAAATATGGCGTTTCGCTGGGCCTCATCACCCAGCGGCCGTCCGACCTGGCCGAAGGCGTGCTGTCGCAATGCGGCACCATCATTTCCATGCGCCTCAACAATGATCGCGACCAGGCATTCGTGAAGGCTGCCATGCCCGAAGGCTCGCGCGGCTTCCTCGATACCATTCCGGCGCTGCGCAACCGGGAAGCGATCATCTGCGGCGAAGGCGTTGCCGTGCCGATCCGCGTGGCGCTCGACAATCTGGAAGAAGCGCGGCGTCCCGCGTCGGGCGACCCCAGCTTCACGCAGCAATGGCGCGAAACGGGCGGCGAAGCGGATATTCTGGACCGCACCATCACGCGCTGGCGCAGCCAGGGCCGCTGAGCTTTCAGGTGGCGGATCAGCCCACCGGCGCGATCCGCCCCGTGGCTTCCGCTTCGGAATTGACGTTTTCCACGCACTCTTCCTCGCTGGGCGGCACCATCAGCTTCGCGCTGCGCCAATCGCCGCGATAATAGGAATATCCGGCGAGCAGCAGGGCCGTCAGCGACCCGGCGGGATAGCTCCACCACAGCGCATCCGCGCCCATATACGGGTAGGCGACGGCATAAAAGCCCAGCCGCGCCCCGAACAGCGCTACGATCATGATGATCAGCGGCCGCACCACCACGCCATTGGCGCGCATGATGCCGAAATAGATCATTGCCCCGCCGAACAGGATGAAGCTCCAACTCGCGATCACCTGCATGCGCCAGGCAAGCGGGATGGCCGCGCTCTTGTCGCCCAGGAAAAGCGCCAGCAGCGGATGGTGGAACCACAGCATCAGCGCCACCATCAGGCCGGTGAAACCGACCAGATAGACAAGGCCATAAGCCGTGATCTTGCTTATCCGGTCCCAGCGTCCTGCCCCCAGATTCTGCGCCGCCATGGCGCTGACCGCCCCGCCGATCGCCATGGACGGCATCTGGAGATAGGACCAGAGCTGCTGCGCCGCGCCATAGGCCGCCGTCGCCAGCAGCCCTTCGCGATTGACGAGCCCGATCATCACCAGCCCCGATGCCGAAGCGACGATCATCTGCAATCCCATGGGCAGTCCCTTGACCACCAATATGCGTAGCTGCACCATGGCGGGGCGCAGATAACTCCACTCCGCCCCCCTCAGCCGCAGCGGCAGATCGCGGCTATAGGTGTAGGCGACCAGCGCGGCGAAGCTGATGAAACCCGCAAAGGCCGTGGCCGCCGCGGAGCCCGCTATGCCCCAGGCTGGCGCTGGACCCAGACCCAGGATGAGTACCGGGTTGAGGATCAGGTCCAGCCCGACATTGAGCAGCATGAAGTAAAAGGGCGTGCGCGCATCCCCCGTGCCGCGCACGCCCATCGTCATCATGACGCTCAGCAGCGTCGCGGGCATGGAAATGAAGATGACGCGCAGATAGGCCAGCGCCAGGTCGAAGGCTTCGGCCGGCGTCGCGAGCAGGCGCAGCAAAGCGGGCGCGCCGATCCATCCGGCGGTGGCGACCAGCAGCGCGAAGAGGAAGCAGAAGCCCACCGCCGATCCGAAGGCGCGGCGCGCGGCATCGATGTCCCTGGCTCCCGTCGCCTGCGCGATCAGCACGGTCGACGCCATGCCGAAGCCGAAAACGATGGAGAACATCAGGAACATGATCAGGTTGGCGTTGGCCGTCGCCGCCACCGCCTGCTCCCCCAGGAAGCGGCCGACCCAGATGGTGTTGATCGACCCGTTGAGCGACTGGAGGATGTTTGACCCAAGCGTGGGCAGGCCGAAAAGCAGCAGCGTCGATCCGATCGGCCCCTGCGTCAAATCCCTCTGGCCGGCCGCCACGCTTTTCTCCCCTTCGCTGTTCTGCCGCCCGACCGTAGCGGATCAGGCGAGCCGGTCCAGCGCCGCCTTCAACTTTTCCGCCTCCGCCGTCTTTTCCGCATGGTCCTCGCGCGCCTTGGCGACGGCTTCGGGCTTGGCCTTCTCCACGAAAGCGGGGTTCGACAAGCGGCCGCCCAGCGCATCCCGCTCCTTTTCAGCAGCAGCCAGCGCCTTGGCGAGCCGCGCCTTTTCAGCCGCGATATCGATCACCCCTTCCAGCGGAAGGATGAAGGTCGCTTCATCGACGACGATCTGCGCCGCGCCGCCAGTGACCTCCTCACCGAAGGACAGGCTTTCGACCCGCCCAAGCCGCGCGAGCGCAGCGCCTTGCCGGTCTATCCGGCGGCGTGTTTCGTCCGACGCGTCGCTGACCACGACCCGCAGCTTCGCGCCGGGGGGCACGTTGAGTTCGGTCCGCGCGGTGCGCATGGCGCTGATCAGGCGGATCAGCCAATCGATCTCCGCCTGCGCCTCGCTATCCACGGCATAGAGAGCCTGAGGCCAGCGCGCGACGATCAGGTCGCAGTCCCGCTCGCCCATGGCATGCCATAACTCTTCGGTAATGAACGGCATGAAAGGGTGCAGCATGACCAGAATCTGGTCGAACGCCCATCCCGCGACAGCGCGGGTTTCCTCGTCCATCTGCCCCTTGCTGAGTTCGATATACCAGTCGCAAAACTGGTCCCAGACGAAATGATAAATGGCGTTGGCCGCCGCATCGAAGCGCAATTCGGCCATGGCGGTGTCGATCGCCTGCACCGTCGCAACGGTCTCTGCGACGATCCAGCGGTTGACCGGCGCCTGCGCATGCGGCGCTTCGTGGGTGGCCGATCCGGCGACGCCGTTGGCTTGCAGGAAACGGGCCGCGTTCCACAGCTTGGTCGCGAAGTTGCGATAGCCCTCGACCCGCTTCTCATCCATCTTCACGTCGCGGCCCTGGCTTTCCATCGCCGCCATGAAGAAACGCAGCGCGTCGGCGCCGAACCTGTCGATCAGCCCCAGCGGATCGACGACATTGCCCTTGGACTTGGACATTTTCTGCCCGTCCGCCGCGCGCACGAGACCGTGGAGGTAGAGCTTGCGCCACGGCACATCGCCCATGAACTCCAGCCCCTGCATCGCCATGCGCGCATCCCAGAAGAACAGGATGTCAAAGCCGGAGATCAGCAGGTCATTGGGATAATGGCGCTTGAGCGTGTCGCTCTCTTCCGGCCAGCCCAGCGTGCCGAAGGGCCACAGAGCGGAGGAGAACCAGGTGTCGAGCACATCGGGATCGCGCGTCAGCTTCTTGTTACCGGCGAGTGCCTGCGCCTCTTCCTCGCTTTCCGCGACATAAGGATTGCCATCCTCGTCATACCAGGCCGGGATCCGATGCCCCCACCAAAGCTGGCGCGACACGCACCAGGGCTGGATATTTTCCATCCAGTTGAAGAAGGTCTTTTCCCACGTCCTGGGCACGATCTCGATCCGCCCGTCGCGCACCGCCTGCATCGGCGCGACCGCCAGCTTCTCCGCATCGACATACCATTGATCGGTCAGCCAGGGTTCGATCACCACACCCGAACGGTCGCCAAAGGGCGTCTGGATGGTGCGCGGCTCCGCGTCGGACAGGATTTCCTCGCCATCCTTGTTCTTCGACACATGCGGCACCAGCAGGCCGAGCGCCTTCATCTCCGCCACGACCAGTTCGCGCGCGCCGTCCACGCCGTCGCGCCGGAAGCGGTGCAGGCCCAGGAACCGTTCAGGGATCAGCCCGTCCGCCGTCTGGATCACATTGGCGTCGGCATCGAACATATTGAGCATTTCCGCCGGACGGAAGCCCGCCCGCTTGCCCACTTCGAAATCGTTGAAGTCATGCCCCGGCGTGATCTTGACCGCGCCCGATCCCAGTTCGGGGTCGGCATGTTCGTCGCCTATCACCTTGAAGCGGCGGCCGGTGATCGGCTGGAGGATGTCCTTGCCGATGACGTCCTTGTAGCGCGGGTCTTCGGGATGCACCGCGACCGCCATGTCCGCCAGCATGGTTTCGGGCCGCGTGGTCGCGACCACGATATGGTCCGCTCCATCGGCGAGGCGAACGCCATCGGCCAGGGGATAGCGGAAATGCCAGAAGCCGCCCTTCACTTCCTGCGTTTCGACCTCAAGATCGGAGATGGCTGAGCGGAAACGCGGGTCCCAGTTCACCAGCCGCTTGTCGCGATAAAGCAGGCCCCGCCGGTGCAGTTCGACGAACACCTTGATGACGGCGCGCGAAAAGCCCTCATCCATGGTGAAGCGCTCATTGGCCCAGTCCATCGAGCAGCCCAGGCGCCGCAGCTGCCGCGTGATCGCGCCGCCGCTTTCCGCCTTCCACTCCCACACCTTCTCGATGAACTGCTCACGCGTATAGTTGGTGCGCTTGTCCTGTCGCGCCTCCATCTGCCGCTCGACCACCATCTGCGTCGCGATGCCCGCATGGTCCGTGCCGACCACCCACAAGGCATCCTTGCCGCGTAGCCGCTCGTACCGGATAACGATATCCTGCAACGTATTGTCGAGCGCATGGCCGATGTGCAGGCTGCCCGTGACGTTCGGCGGCGGGTTCACGATGGTGAAGGGTTCCGCGTCCGGCCGTTCCGGGCGAAACAGCCCATTCTGCTCCCAATGGGCATACCAGCGGGATTCGATTTCAGCGGGGTCGAAGGTCTTGGGCAGTTCGGTCATGGGAGGCGCTTTAGCGGCAAGGGCGGGAAGATCAAATAGCGCCGTTCCCGGTCCTACCGCGATTGTATTTCGTGCGTGATCCGCTCGATATAGCGCGCCGCTACGGGCTTGCCGTCCGGCCCCGCATAGACGCGCCCCTTAAGCCCCACCGGATAACGCATGCACGGGTCGACAGGCACCTCAAACTCTCCAGATTTGACGCTGCTGCATTTTTCCACCACTCCCTCGCTACTGATGTCGACCGTGATGATCAGCGTCTGGGGTTCGGGAAACGGGACCACCGAACCCGCTGGCAGGCGCCATGTGATACGCCCGGAATAGATGGATTCGATCTTCCGGCCCTTCCCGTCCCGCGCGGGATAGAAGGAGGCCCTTTCCTTGACAGGGCGCAAGTCGTCGCATCCAGCGCAGGGGAGCCGCTGCTCTGCACGATGCGGCAATCCTTGACGCCCCATCTTCCTGAACCAGCAGATTGAAGGCAGCCGTCCCACTCGACCCCTTCGCGCTTTCGGATGTGGGATAATCCTTGTCGCTGAACCAGCTGCCTGGGCTGGCCCGGGGCGTCGGCCCCACAGGTTCACGCGCGAAAGCAGGACAAGCCGCCAGGATCAGCAGCCCGCCACCAGCCAAAATCGATTTCATGGAACACCCCTTCCGCCCGACGATGATGGCATCGCCTGCGAAAAAGATGTTACGATGTCAGGTAATATCAGCGCGCCGTGATGCGGGCGATTTCCTTGGCGACCATGTCCTCGACCAGCGCAGGCAGGCGCGCGTCGAGCCATTCCTTGAGCATCGGTTTCAACATCGACCGGACCAGCCCGTCCAGCGTATTGTCTTCCCCATCCCTGGGCGTGACGAGCATGGACGACAGAGCGGAAAGCGAATGGCGCGCGGCGACTTCGCTTTCGACCGACAGGATGGACTCATCCTTCTGCGGCGGCGGCGCGGCGGCGGACACGGCATCGGCGGGCGGAGCTTTATGGGCGGGCATCGGCTCCTCCACATGGACCTCGTCGGTCAGTTCCAGCACTTCTTCGGGCACGGGCTGCTCGGCTGGAGCCTGCTTCGCCTCGGCCCGACCGCGGCGGGACATGGATTGCGCGGCTTCCTCACCCTCTTCAGCGATGATGCGCTTGATGGACGAGAGGATGTCCTCCATCGAGGGTTCCTTGCTCATGTCACCCACGAATTGTCCCCAATCGTCCTAAGGTTGCTGCGCCAATCCAGCAGGCACATTGGCATTTTGTGCCGGTGTGTCAACGGTTCGCGTCGCCTGAGGTTGCGGCGCGGGATCGAAATCCCAATCGAACCATTTGCCATCGACCCGCTTGTAATTGACGATCGGGTCATAAAGCGCGCCCGTGTCGAAGCTCAGATCATCCGCTTCGGCATGGCCCATCGCCGCCAGCAGGCTGAACCCCGCGACATAGGCGTTCCGGCGCGCGGACACGAGTTCCACCTTGGCGTTCAACGCCTCCTGCTCCGCGTTCAGAATGTCCAGGATGGTGCGGCTACCCACCGAGTTTTCCGCCCGCACCCCTTCCAGCGACAGGTTAGCGGCCTCAACCGCTTTCTGGCTGGACTGGATCGTCTGGAGCGACGCCTGCCAGCTCGCATAGGCGGACCGGGTTTGCGCGATCACGCTGCGTTCGGCCTCGATTTCCCGTTCGATCGCTTGCGCTTCCAGCGCCTGGCTCTGACGCACTTGCGCCGCCGGGCGTCCGCCTTGATACAGGGGAATTGTCAGCCTCGCTCCCGCCACGACTTGGGTATTGACCTGAGAGGGGTCGGGCGGGACCACGCCATTCTGGTCAGGCGCATCATGAAGCGTGCCCAGAAAATGGGTATAGCTGCCCTGTGCAAAGCCGGACAGCGTCGGAAGCACGCCCGCTTTCGCGACGCGCACATCATAGCGCGCGGCTTCGCGCAGTTTCTTTGCTGACAGTATATCGGGATTATCGGTCAACGCCACTTGCACCGCCGTCTGTGGCGATGCGGGAAGACCCGGCAGCGGCGGCGGCGGTTGCAGATCATCCGGCGGCGTTCCGACCAGCGCTATGTAATTTTCCCGGCTGGCGATCAGGTTCGCTTCCGCCGATTGAAGATCAGACCGGGCCAGCGCCAACCGCGATTCCGACTGCGCCACATCGGTTCGGGTAAGGTCACCCACCTCGAACCGGTCGTTGGTGGCTTGAAGGTTCACCTCCAGCACGTTCACATTCGCCATGTTGAGCGACACGATCGCGCTGTCGCGAATGACATCCATGTAGGCGGCGACAACCTGTGAGAAGATCGATGCCTCCGTGCCGCGCAGGTCTGCTCGCCCCCCTTCCGCCCGCACTTTCGCGGCCTTGACCCCATTCCGCACTGCTCCGCCCTGATAAATGGGCACATTGACGTTCGCGGTTCCATTAACCTGCCGGTCTGGAGCCAGAAAGGCGCGAGTCGGCTTTACCACCTGTTCCTGATATTGTGCATCGACATCAATATTCGGGCGTCCATCCGCCTTGCGGATCGGCACATTCTCATCATTGGCGCGCTGCTGCGCCCGCGCGCCCGTCAATGTGGGGTTGGAGCGGTAGGCCTTTGCTAGCGCGCCCTGGAGCGTTTCCGCGCCGGCAACGGCCGGCATGGCGGAGGACACGAGCAGCAGAAGCGTCGCGGCGGAGCGCCGTAAAAAGACCTGCCTTGCCGTCATGATCCCCCGACCTGTTAAAAAACGAAACCTTTCGGCGCAGCGAAACCTGGCAAGACCACCATTTCCACGTCCGTGAGGCTGGCCAGCCCCAATGTCCCTCCGACGACGCGGCCGCTGCACAGGCGCGTGACGCCGCGCTCCACGATGCCCGTCACGACCCGCGCGCCATCGGCAAGCTGCTCAACGAGCGCGGCAGGCACTTCCTCCACCGCGCCATCGATAAACAGAAGATCATAAGGCGCACCCTCCGGCGCGCCATCCCTGAGCGGTCCACGCACCAGCGTGCCGTCAAATCCGGCAGGCTCCGGCCCGTCGGCCTCTTCCACCGCGGTCACCTGCGCGCCAAGCGCTTTCAGCAGCGCCGCGCTGTAGCCCGTCGCCGCGCCGATCAGCAGCACGCGATCGCCCGGCTCCACCTGCGCTTCCTTGAGCAGACGGCCCGTCGCCAGCGGCGGGTTGAGCGCCCGGCCGCCCGGCAGCGGAATGGCGCGATCGACATAAGCCATGAAGCGCCGTTCAGCGGGAACGAATTCCTCACGCGGCACCCGCGCCATCACCGCGATCACCCGCTGGTCATCGACATCGCTGGTGCGAAGCTGGCTTTCGACCATGGCGGCCCGCATCGATGAAAAATTCTGCTCGGTCACGATATTTCCTCGATTGCACAACTGTATTGCGAAAGCAATACAGCGCTGACATTACCGGACCTCTAAATCAGCATGCAGGCAACGCCAAGCAGCTTTCCGCGCCGCGGAGCGAGAATCTTGGGATCGCTGGCAAGAGCCATGCTTGACTTTGCAGCGAAAGCCGCACATTTGCGGCGTCCCACTTGGCGAGGCCCGATGGCGGAGTGGTGACGCAGCGGACTGCAAATCCGTATACGCCGGTTCGATTCCGGCTCGGGCCTCCAAAAATCCCCAGTTAAAGCGACCGCAGCGCGCATGCGGGGCGGACGGACATGAGCGGGATCGATCCCAGCAGGCCGATGGCCAGGGTCAGCACCCCGCCCGCCGTCAGCGTGCCCGCCACCAGCACCCAGTCCGGCGACCAGGTGAATTCGAATATCCGCACGATCACGAACCACGCCGCTCCCAGTCCCAGCGCCAGAGCCACGAAGGCCAGGATCGCCGCCAGCAGCGCATATTCGATCGCCTGGCTGCCCAATATCTGCCAGCGCGTCGCGCCCAGCGTCTTCAGGATCACGCTGTCATAGGCGCGGGTCTGCCGTGATGCGGCGATCGCGCCGATCAGCACGGCTATGCCCGCCAGGATCGCGACCGATCCCGCCAGGATGATCGCCGTCGCCATCTGGCCCAGCAGCAGCGTGACCTGCCCTACCACTTCCCCCACCTCGATGATCGAAATGGACGGAAAGGCGGAGAGCAAGGCGCGGGTCAGCCTTGCTTCCGAAGGCTTGGATGCCCCGGCGGTGATCGTCGCCGCCAGGCTGTGGGGCGCGCCGCGCAGGCTGTTGGGGGAGAAGACCATGATATAGTTGAAGCCCATCGTCTCCCAATTCACCTGCCGCAGCGATGCGATGCGCGCTTCAATCTCGCGCCCCAGGACTGAGACCAGCAGTCGGTCGCCGACGCCGACGCCCATGACTTTCGCCGCCTCCCGGTCGAGCGACACGAGCGGCGGCCCGCTATAGCCGCGCGGCCACCATTGCCCCTCCACCAGGTCTGACCCTTCAGGCAAGCTGTCGCTGTAGGTGACGCCCCGCTCGCCGCGCAGGAACCACGCATCCTTGGGCAATTCTTCCAGGTCCGCGACCCGCGTCGCGCCATAGGCGATGATGGTGCCGCGCAGCGTGGGCACGATGTTGACCTCCGCGCCCGGCGCATGACGCGCGACCAGATTCTGGAATGAGGGTCTCTGATCGACAGGGATGTCGAGCACGAACTGGTCCGGCGCCGTGCGGGGAACGGTGTTGCGGATTTCGGCGCTGAGGCTCGACTGGATGGCCGCGAGCGTGACGAAGAGGGTGAGGCCCAGCCCCAGCGCGACCACCAGCGCGCTCGTCTGCGCGCCGGGGCGATGCAGGTTGGCGATGGCCAGGCGCAGAAGCGGCGTCCGGGGCCTGCGCATCCGCCGCGCGATCCTTCTGACGATCAGGCCGATGCCCAGCAATATCGCCAGCGCCGCGCCGATAGCGCCCAGCACCGATGCGGCGAACAGCGGCTCGCGCGCGGTGCCAAGGGCGAGCATGACCGCCGCCAGCGCCGCGACCCCGACGGCGATCGTGCTCGCCCTGTCCATCCCGCGCCGCCGGTCGACCGTTTCCCGGAACAGCGCCGCGGCAGGCAGCATCCGCGCACGCGCCAGCGGCGGCATGATGAAGATGAAGGCGACCAGCAGCCCATAGGCAGCGCTGACAAGGAAAGGCCAGGGAGACAAGGCAAAGGAAGGCTGTACGGGAAGCAGGCCGCCAACCGCCATCAGCAGCAGCGCAGGAAGACCCGCCCCCACCAGCAGGCCGCAGCCTGTCGCCAGCAGCGCAATCACGCCGATCTGCATCAGGTAGATGCGCGTGATGTCGCTCGACGACGCCCCCAATATCTTGAGCGTCGCGATGCCGTCGCGCTTCATCGCAAGATAGGAAGTAACGCCGTTGCCCACGCCGATCCCGGCAATAGCAAGGGCGCTGAGCCCGATGAGCGAGAGGAACTGGCCCATCCGCTCGAAAAAGCGGCTAGTCCCCGGCGCCGCGCGATCGCGGTCCTTGATCTCCAGCCCGGCCGCCGGAAAAGCGCGCTTCAATGCCTCGCCCGTGGCGCGGGCGTCCGTGCCGGGCGACAGCCGGATGCGATATTTGCTTTCATAAAGACTTCCGGGCTGGAGCAGGCCCGTGCGCCGCAGCCCTTCCAGCGACGTGATCGCCACCGGCCCCAGGGTAAAGCCTTCGCCCACGCGGTCGGGCTCATCCACGATGATGTCCCGGATGCGGAAATCAGCGCTGCCGTAGCGCAGATACTGGCCCGGCCGGACGGCGAGCCGGTCGGCCAGCGCCTGTCCGATGACCAGTTCACCGGCCTTGAGCGCCCCGGCCGGACCCGCACGCAACATCAATGTGCCGTAGAGGGGATAAGAGCGATCGACGCCCTTCAATTCCGTCAGCACCGCCGCCGGGCCGCCGCCGCTGCCCTGGCCCGGCCGCTGCGCCATGGCGCGCAGGCGGATGGTTTCGCTAAGGTGCCCCGCGCGGCGAAAGGCCTGCTTTTCCGCCGCGCTTGCTTCACGCTGCGACACGGCCACTTCAACGTCGCCGCCCAGCAGCAACTGCCCCTTGCTGGCGATCTCGCCCGTGATCGCTGCGGTCAGATTGCCGATCGTCGCCAATGTCGCGACGCCCAGGAAAAGGCAGATGAACAGCAGGCGCAATCCTCGCAGCCCGCGATGCAGGTCACGCCGGGCGATCCGCCAGCAACCCCGCCAGCCAAGCCCCCGGCTCATGACCGGCCTTGGGTCAGGATCAGGCCGTCGCGCATCTCGACAATGCGGTCGCACCGCTCCGCCAGCGTGGGATCATGGGTGATGATGACCAGAGTTGCGCCGTTGGCGGCCTGCCGCGCGAACAGCAGGTCGATGATCGCGCCGCTCGTTCCCCCGTCCAGATTGCCGGTCGGCTCGTCGGCGAATAATATCTCAGGGCCGGGCGCGACGGCGCGGGCGATGGCGACCCGCTGCTGCTCGCCGCCGGACAGCTGCGCCGGATAATGATGCAGCCTGTGGCCAAGGCCGACAGCCTCCAGTTCCGCCGCCGCCCGGTCGAACGCATCACCCTTGCCCGCAAGCTCCAGCGGCACGGCGACATTCTCGATCGCCGTCATGGTCGGCAGCAGGTGAAAGCTTTGCAGGACGATGCCTATCCGCCCCCGCCGGGCCCGCGCGAGCCCGTCCTCGTCCAGCGGGCCAAAATCTACCCCCGCGACCCGCACCTCTCCCCCCGTCGCGCGCTCCAGCCCCGACAGGATCGCCATCAGCGACGACTTGCCCGACCCGGATCGTCCCAGGATGGCAACGCTCTCTCCGCGCAGGATCGAAAGGTCGATGCCCTTCAATATTCCGGTCCCGCCCAGCGACAGGGTGACATTGCGCGCCTGGATGGCGATATGGGTGGGATCGGACGAACCGTGCATGAATGAAGGAAATCCTGATGGCGCGACGTTGGCCAACATATGTGGCCGCTGCACTGATTGTGCAATTGCTCACCGCCTGCTCTGGCGATCCGGCGTCGAACCACAATGCCGCAAGCACCGCCACGCATCAGGAAAACAGCACCACCCCCGCCAGCGAGCGAAAGCTGATCCTGGCTTTCGGCGACAGCCTGTATGCGGGCTATGGCGTCGCCCAGAATGAAAGCTTCCCGCACGAACTGGAAAGGGCCCTGAAGGCACGTGGCGATGCGGTCGAGGTGCGCAACGCCGGGGTTTCGGGGGAAACGACGCAGGGCGGCTTGAAGCGATTGACCTTTACCCTGGACGGATTGCCCCGCAAGCCCGATCTGGTGCTGCTGGGGCTGGGCGGCAACGACATGCTGCGCGGCCTGGACCCGGCGCAGAGCGAGAAGAACCTGCGCGCGATGCTGGATATATTGAAGGCGCGCGATGTGCCGGTGATGCTGACGGGCATGCTCGCGGCGCCGAACATGGGCGCGAACTATGCCGGGCGGTTCAACGCGATCTATCCCGCGCTCGCCAGGGATTATGGCATCCCGCTCTATCCCTTCTTCCTTGACGGCGTGATCGGCAATCCCCGCTTCATGCAGCCGGACTCGATCCATCCCAATCCCGCGGGCGTGGACGTCATCACCGGCAAGATCGCGCCTCTGGTCAGCCGCAGCCTGGATGCGGCGCCGTAGGAACGCGGCTGACCGCGCGAACGCAATGCCGCTATCGACTTCCCTTCCCGGCTCCGTCTAAAGAGGTCGGATGATGAAGCTTTTCATTGGCAACAAGGCCTATTCGAGCTGGTCGCTGCGCGGCTGGCTGGCGTGCAAGCTCAGCGGCCTGCCCTTTGAGGAGGTCGTCGTTCCCCTGTATGACGAAGCCTGGGAAAAGCGGCGCGAAGGGGACGAATTCGCCCCTTCGTCCGGTAAGGTGCCGATCCTGTGGGACGGGGACGACATCGTCGTCTGGGACAGTCTGGCCATCATCGAATATCTCAATGAAAAGACGGATGGCGAGAAGTTCTGGCCCGCCGATCCGGCCGCGCGCGCCATGGCCCGCTCCATGGCGGCGGAAATGCATTCCAGCTTCGCCGCGCTTCGGCGCGAGCACAGCATGAACATCCGCCAGATCTATTCCCCGGTGCCGCCATCGGAAGCGGTGGCGCAGGACCTTGGCCGAATCATGCAACTATGGGCGCAGGCCCGCGCACGCTATGGCGGCCAGGGGGAATTTCTGTTCGGCGAATTTGGCGCGGCCGATGTGATGTTCGCGCCGGTGGTGACCCGCTTCATCACCTATCAGCTTCCCGTGGCGCGCTTTGCCCAGGCCTATATGCAGGCGGTGATCGCCCATCCCTGGATGCAGGAATGGATCGGCGGCGCGCAGGCGGAAGAATGGGTCATCGACCGCTTCGAAGCCCCGCCGCAACTGGGATAGCCCCTTCGATCCTCCCCATTCATGGCAAGGGGGGATTTCAGGAAGCCCAAAGAAAAAGGGCCGGAAGGCATTCGCCCCGGCCCTCTTCATCCCATCGGCTGACGGATCAGCCGACGATTTCTTCCGGCTTGAAGAAATAGGCGATCTCGATCGCGGCATTTTCCTCGCTGTCCGAACCATGGACCGAGTTGGCTTCGATCGATTCGGCATATTCCTTGCGGATCGTGCCTTCATCGGCATTGGCGGGGTTGGTCGCGCCCATGATGTCGCGGTTGCGCTTCACGGCGTCTTCGCCTTCCAGCACCTGCACGACGACCGGGCCCGAAATCATGAAGGCGACCAGATCGGCGAAGAAGGGGCGGTCCTTGTGAACGGCGTAAAAGCCTTCGGCCTGCTCGCGGCTCATGCGGATGCGCTTGGATGCGACGACACGCAGGCCCGCTTCCTCCAGCTTCTTGGTCACGGCGCCCGTCAGGTTGCGACGGGTCGCATCGGGCTTGATGATCGAAAAGGTGCGGGTGACGGCCATGAGGCTCAAAAGCTCCGAATTGTTTGGAAAGAGAATGGCGCGCCTTTAGACCGGGCGCTCCGCCGCCGCAAGGGGCGTTATCCGGCCGCGTATATCAGGGTCCTTGCACCCATTTGCGCCCGTCCTGCCGCCAGAAACGGGGCATTACCCCGTCCCGCCTGGACAAAGCGCGCCAGCTTTCCCGTGCGCCGTCCACGCTCGCCGCATCGAAGAAGTAGAAGGCGCGCTCGAAATTCAGCGCCTCGTCCCGCCACAGGCCATCCGCGATAGCGACATGGCGCGCGCCATTGGCTGCATCGCAATCCTGCGACAGCAGCACCGGCTGGATCGACTCCGCCCCCTCGCCCGCCCGTCCATGCGCCAGGAAGCTTTCCGGCGGCCCTTCCCACAGGCCAGTGGAGATGCGGCCAAGCTGCGCGTCATCCGCCGCCACCACCAGCAGCCGCTCGCCAAGGCTCAGGACGCGCGCCGCGATGGCGGGCAGCACCTGATCCACCGGATCACGGCTCAACTGATAGAAGTCGACCTGCATCTTTCACCTGTCTGAGGGGGGCAATCGTTCCTGCGACGGCAGGAATCCGGTCCTGCCGCACGATCCCGTCAGTCCGCCCCTTACCGCTCGAACCTGTCCGCCACCAGGCGATCGATCAGGCGCACGCCGTAGCCCGTCGCGCCCTTGTCCCATGTCGCTCCGGGCTTGTCCGCCCACACCATGCCTGCAATGTCCAGATGCGCCCATTTCACGCCATCATCGACGAAGCGCTTGATGAACTGGGCGGCGGTGATCGACCCCGCATAGCGGGCGCCCATATTCTTCATGTCGGCGATCGGGCTGTCGATCAGCTTGTTATAGGCGTCGGACAGCGGGAAGCGCCACAGCTGGTCGCCCGCCGCCTTCCCCGCCGCGATCAGGTCATCGGCAAGGCCATCGTCATTGGCGAACAGGCCCGCATATTGATCACCCAGCGCCACGATCATCGCGCCGGTCAGCGTCGCAAGGTCGATGATGACCTCCGGCGCATAGGTCTTCTGCGCCCAGGTGATGACGTCGCATAGCACCAGCCGCCCTTCCGCGTCGGTATTGATGACCTCGATCGTCTGGCCCGACATGGACGTGACGATGTCGCCCGGCCGCTGCGCATTGCCGTCCGGCATGTTTTCGACGAGGCCGCAGATGCCGACGACGCGCGCCTTCGCCTTGCGCCCCGCCAGCGCCTTCATCGCTCCGGCGACCGCGCCCGCGCCCCCCATGTCCCACTTCATGTCTTCCATGCCAGCGCCGGGCTTCAAGGATATGCCGCCCGTGTCGAAGGTGACGCCCTTGCCGACGAAGACCACCGGCTTGTCCGCAGCGCCGCCGGTGCCGTCCCATTCCATCGCGATCAGGCGCGGCTCGCGCACCGAACCCTGCGCCACGCCCAGCAGGGCGCCCATGCCCAGTTCAGCCATCGCCGCCTTGTCGAGGACGGTGATCTTGACGCCAAGCTGTTCCAGATGGCGGCAGCGTTCGACGAAGCTTTCGGGGTAAAGGATATTGGCCGGTTCGGAAACAAGCTCGCGCGTGAAGGCGACGCCGTCCGCCACCGCCGACAGCTTTTCCCATGCCGCCGCGCCGTCCGATCCAACCAGCGTCACCGTGGCCAGCGTCGGCTTCGCCTTTTCGCTCTGCCGCGTGCGATAGGTGTCGATGCGCCAGCTGCGCAGCAGGGCGCCAAAGGCAAGGCGCGCCGCATCCTCGCCGCTGACGCCGCCGGGAAATTCCACCGCCGCATGGACGGCCCCGCTGGTCAGCAGCCGCGCGGCCAGCGCGCCGCCCGCCTTTTCATAATCGCCCTCGCCGCCGCCGCCGGTGCCCAGCAGCACGATGCGGACGACCTTGCCGCCTTCTTCCGCGAAGCTTTCGAAGCTCGACCCGGCCTCGCCCGTGAAGCGCGCCGCCGTTGCCCCTGCCGACAGCGTCGTGGCGGCGGCGAGCGGCAGGCCGTCAAGGCGGCCCTTCGGCACGGCCAGGACCAGGGTGTCTGCGTCTGGACGCTGCGGGCTGAACGCGATTTCCATCTGGGGTCCTTCTTTTCTGTCGGCCGTGAAGCTCAAATCTGTCTGCGTCAGATAATGGCGCTTGCACCGTCTGGCAAAGCCGTTCGCCCGATTTCCTGCAAAAGAAGCATGACGAAAGATTGCGGCCTGAGCAAAGCAGTGCGATAGGCGGGCAAAGAAGCGCCCCTGAAGAGGCACGATCCCCTTGCACGATTTTACCTTTCTCCAACGTTCCAGACTGGCGCTGGCTACAGGCGCGGCCTTGGCGTGCCTTGCCTGTGCCCAGCACGGCGCGGCGCAGGAACTGAACGCGCCGCCGGTGCCGGTCAGCGCGCCCGACGCGCCTGTGCCGCAAAGCGATGATCAGATCGGCTTTGCCGCCGACCGGCTGGACTATGACAGCAATAGCGAGGTCGTGACCGCCAGCGGCAATGTGCAGTTGCTGCGCGAAGGCAACCGGTTGCGCGCCGACGCGGTGGTCTGGAACCGCACCACCGGAAAGGTCGAGGCGCAGGGCAATGTCTCGGTCACCGACCCGGAAGGCAACATCGCCTATGGCGACCGTTTCGAAGTCACCGACACGCTGAAGGACGGCGTGGTCGACAATATGCTGCTGGTGCTGGAATCCGGCGGGCGGCTGGCGGCGGCGCGCGGTGAGCGGGCGAACGGCGTCTATACGCTGCACAAGGCCGCCTATACCGGATGCGCGGTGGAGGATTCGGACGGCTGCCCCAAGGAACCGACATGGCAGATCAAGGCGGTGAGGGTCGTCTATGATCCGGTGCAGGCGCGGGTCCGGTACACCAACGCCAATATAGAGATATTCGGCCTGCCGCTGATCCCGCTGCCCGGCTTTTCGCATCCGGTGGGCGGCGAGGGCGGCAACGGCCTGCTGGTGCCCAACATCCGTTATGATCGCACCAACGGCGTGGAGGTCGCGCTTCCTTATTATTTGAAGCTCGCGCCCAATCGCGACCTGACCATCACGCCGCACGTCTATTCCGGCACGCTGCCGATGCTGGAGGCGAATTTCCGCCATCGCTGGGATCGCGGCGCATACCAGATCACCGGCTATGCCACCCATGCCAGCCGCCAGGACGCCAGCAGCTCGCTGCCCAACGCCACGGTATCCGATGAGTCGCAGAAGGATTTCCGCGGTTATCTGGACGCCAGCGGCGGCATGCAGCTAACCCCGGAATGGAGCGTCAACGGGTCGATCCGGGTGGTCAGCGACCGCACCTTCCTGCGCCGCTATGACATCAACCGCGACGACCGGCTGCGTTCGACCCTGGGAGCGCAGCGGATCGGGCAGAACAGCTATTTCTCCATCGCCGGATGGGCCGTTCAGACGCTGCGCCTGGGGGATTCGCAGGGGCAGACCCCGATCGCCCTGCCCGCCATTGATTACCGCCTGCGCATGACCGACCCGCTGCTAGGCGGGCGCATCCAGTTGCAGGCGAACAGCCTCGCCATCACCCGCACCCATGGGCAGGACACGCAGCGCGCCTTCGCCGCATTCGAATGGAACCTGCGCAAGCTGACCGGCATGGGACAGGAAGTCACCTTCACCACCTATCTGCGCGGCGACATCTATCACAGCAGCGACAGGGGGCTGAACACCATCCCGCTCTACGCCGGTGATCCCGGCTGGCAGGCGCGCGGCATCGCCGCGGCGGCGGTCGATGTGCGCTGGCCCTTCATGGGCGAAGCCTTTGGCGGGGTGCAACGCATCGCGCCGCGCGTTCAGATCGTCGCCGCCCCGCGCCTTGCCAACCTGTCCGTACCCAATGAGGATGCGCGCGCCATCGACCTGGAGGACAGCAACCTTTTCGCGCTCAATCGCTTCGCGGGCTATGACCTGTTCGAAGATTCGACCCGCATCACCTATGGCCTGGAATATAGCCTGTCGCTGCCCGGCTTCTCGCTCGAAAGCGTGCTTGGGCAAAGCTACCGCCTGAACAATCGCGAAAGCATCCTGCCGGACGGCACCGGCCTTTCCGACCGCATGTCGGACGTGGTCGGCCGCACGACCGTCCGCTACAAGGATTTCATCAGCCTCATCCACCGCTTCCGCCTGGACAAGGACGGCCTCTCGGTCCGCCGGAATGAGATCGACGCGACCATCGGCACGCGCAAGACCTATGCGCTGGTCGGCTATCTGCGGCTCAACCGCAACGCCGCGACCGGCCTGGAGGATTTGCAGGACCGCGAGGAATTGCGCCTGGGCGGCCGGGTCCAGTTCGCGCGTTTCTGGTCGCTTTACGGATCGACCGTCATCGACCTCACCGATGCGAAGGAAGACCCGCTGAGCGTCGCGGACGGATATGAGCCCGTGCGCCACCGCCTCGGCATCACCTATGAGGATGACTGCCTGACGCTGGGGCTGACATGGCGGCGCGACTATCAGGCCGCCGGTGACGCGCGAAAGGGCAACAGCTACCAACTACGGCTGGCTTTTCGGAATATCGGTATATAAGGATCATCCTTCCCGCCCTCCGCTCAGGACCGGTTAAGGCGGACCGGCGCATCACGCGCCGGACCGTATTGGAGAGTTTTGTCGACGATGCACCCAGTCGTTTCCCCGTCTGCCCGCCTTCGCCATTCCCTGCGCGCGGGCATGCATGCCCTTATACTGTCCTCCATGCTGGCAGGCGCAACCGTATCGCCCCTGTCCGCGCAGACCGTGGACGACGATGACGGCGTTGCGTCGCAGCAGTTGAACCTGCCCAAGGATGTCACCGTCTTCGGCAAGAGCGACCCCAATGTCCGCAAGGCCACGGCGATCGTCAACGGCCGCATCATCACCGGCACCGACGTCGATCAGCGGCTTGCCCTGATCGTCGCCGCCAATGGCGGCAAGGTTGCGCCGGAGGAAAAGGAACGGCTGCGCGTCCAGGTGCTGCGCAACCTGATCGACGAAACGCTCCAGATTCAGGAAGCTGCCGCCAACGACATCCGCATCGACAAGGCGGAAATCGACCAGAGCTATGAGCGCGTGGCCGCCAATTTCCGCCAGTCGCCCGCACAGTTTGACGAGTATCTGCGTAAGCAGGGCAGCTCTCCCGCCAGCATCAGGCGCCAGATTGAAGGCGAACTCGCCTGGAGCCGCCTGCTCCGCCGCAACATCCAGCCCTTCGTCAACGTGTCGGAGGATGAGGTGAAGTCCGTCATCGACCGGATGAACGCGGCCAAGGGCAGCGACGAATATCGCATCGGCGAAATCTATCTGTCCGCGACCCCTGAAAATCAGCAGCAGATCGTCGCCAACGCGCGCAACATCATCGAACAGATCAAGCAAGGCGGCAGCTTCGCGGCCTATGCCCGGCAATTTTCCGAAGCGTCCACGGCGGCGGTCGGCGGCGACCTTGGCTGGGTGCGCCCTGCCCAGCTTCCCGACGAACTGGCGAAGGCGGCGGGCGAAATGCAGGTCGGCCAGATCGCCGGTCCCATCAGCGTTCCGGGCGGCGTGTCGGTCATCTACGTCATGGACAAGCGCAAGGTGCTGACCGCCGACCCGCGCGATGCCCTGCTCAGCCTGAAGCAATTGTCGGTCAACTTTCCGGCGGGCACGACCAAGGAACAGGCCAGCGCCAGGGCCGCCAGCTTCGCCGCGCAGGTGAAGGCGATCAAGGGTTGTGGCCAGGCCAATGACCTTGGCGCGAAGATCGGCGCTGATGTCGTCGACAATGACAATGTGAAGGTGCGCGACCTGCCGCCGCAATTGCAGGACATCCTGCTCGGCCTGCAAGTCGGCGAAGCGACGCCGCCCTTCGGTTCGATCAGCGATGGCGTGCGCGTGCTGGTGGTCTGCGGCCGCGACGATGCGGCTTCGGCGGCCGCGCCCAACCCCGCGCAGATCATGGCGCAGCTTGAGGAAGAACGGGTCAACAAGCGCGCGCGCATCTACCTGCGAGATCTCCGCCGCGATGCCGTCATCGACTATAACTGATCCTGCGGCGGACCGGCCGCAGCTTGCGCCCTTCGCCGTTCCGCTGGGCGACCCGGCGGGCATCGGCCCCGAAATCGTCGCGAAAAGCTGGGTCATGCGCGAAGCGCGCGGTCTTCCCGCCTTCTTCGCGGTGGGGGACATGGCGTCTCTGCGCGCGGTATGGCTGGGGCCGGTAGAGCAGATCGCCGCGCCTGAGGAAGCCGCATCGGTCTTCAACCGCGCGCTGCCATGCCTTCAGGTCGCCGACGCAGGTCCGGTCGTGCCGGGAACCCCCAGCATCGACGGCGCCCGCACGGCCTTTCAGGCGCTGGAAGTCGCGGTCGGCCTTGCCAGGACCGGATCGGCCGCGGGCATCGTCACTGCGCCGGTCGGCAAGGAGCAGCTGTACGGCGTCGGCTTCACCCATCCCGGCCAGACGGAATTCGTCGCCGAACGCTGCGGCGTCGCGCCCCATAACGCCGTGATGATGCTGGCGGGACCGTCGCTCAAGGTGGTGCCGGTGACGATCCACATCCCCCTTGCCGATGTGCCGTCCGTCCTGACCGCCGACCTGATCCGCGCGCGCGCGGTCACGACCGTGAAAGGCCTGCAACGCAATTTCGGCATTCCCCGCCCCCGGATCGCGGTGGCCGGGCTCAACCCCCATGCGGGCGAAGGCGGCGCGCTGGGCCGCGAGGAAATCGAAATTATCGGCCCCGCGATCGAGGCGTTGCAGGCGGAAGGCATGGATATTCGCGGCCCGCTGGCGGCTGACGGCCTGTTCCACAGCCGTGCCCGCGAAACCTATGACGCGGTGCTGTGCATGTATCATGACCAGGCGCTGATCCCGCTCAAGACGCTGCATTTCGATGAAGGCGTCAACATCACCCTCGGCCTGCCGATCGTGCGCACCTCGCCCGATCATGGCACGGCGTTCGGCATCGCCGGAACCGACAGCGCCAATCCCGGCGCGATGATGGCGGCGCTCAAGATGGCCGCCGAAGCCGCGCGCGCACGCCTGACCCATGGCTGCTGATACGCGGCCGGCATTGCCGCCGCTGCGCGATGTGATCGCCGCGCACGGGCTTCAGGCGAGCAAGGCGCTGGGCCAGAATTTCCTGCTCGATGAACAGTTGCTCGACCGCATCGCCGCCATTCCGGGACCGCTCAAGGATGCCCCCGCGTTCGAAGTCGGACCTGGGCCGGGCGGCCTTACCCGCGCGATCTTGCGCGCCGGAGCCCGGCTCGTCGCGGTCGAGCGCGATGCCCGCTGCCTCCCCGCGCTGGCAGAACTTGCCGAAGCCTTTCCCTCCCGGTTGCGCGTCATTTCCGGCGACGCCATGCAGGTCGATGCCCGCGCCGAAGCTGGCGACGGCGCGCACATCATCGCCAACCTTCCCTATAATGTCGGCACGGCGCTGCTTGTCGGCTGGCTGTCGGCGGCATGGGAGCCGCTTCCCTGGTGGTCGTCGCTCACGTTGATGTTCCAGATGGAAGTGGCCGAAAGGATCGTCGCCAGACCAGACAGCGATCATTATGGCCGCCTCGCCGTGCTTGGCCAATGGCGCAGCGACGCGCGCATCGCCATGAAGGTGCACCGCAGCGCCTTCACCCCGCCGCCCAAGGTGATGTCGGCGGTTGTCCACATCACGCCCAAGGCAGCGCCGCAAGGGGTGCAACTCAAGACGCTCGAACGCCTCACCGCCGCCGCCTTCGGCCAGCGCCGCAAGATGCTGCGCCAAAGCCTCAAGGGCCTGCCCGGCGCTCTGGAAGCGCTGGAAGCAGCAGGCATCGACCCGCAACGCCGCGCCGAAACCGTCAGCGTCGACGAATATGTCGAAGTGGCGCGCCTTATGGACCGGGTTTAGCTACAGACCGGGCTCGCCCTGCACCGTTCGGTTTGAAACCCTTCAAACCTTGCCCTTCAGCATCTGACTCAAACAGTCCCCTCACTTCGCAAGGTCAAGATGCAGAAACTGGTTGAACGCGCTTTTCTCATAGCTGCCGAAAGCGGCCCCATTTCTGAAACCCCGCCGCCGATATAGCGCCAGAGCCGGTTCGAATGCCGCCCCGCTGCCCGTTTCCAGGCTCAGCCGCCGGATGCCACCCGCAACTGCGGCAGCGATAATGGTCTCCAGGATCGCCGCTCCAGCGCCTCTTCGCAGAAAATGCGGATGCGTGCGCATGGATTTGATCTCGGCCAAGCCCTCTTCCAAAATCTTCAAGGCGCCGACCGCCGCAATGTAATCGCCGTGCCAAGCCGTCCAGACCGTGACCGCAGGATTTTTCAAAGCCGGCAGGTCGAGGGCAAACACACTGCCTGGCGGCGAACCGGCGTGCATATCCGCAAGATGCAGCGCCAGCAGTTCGCGCGTCCCGTCACTGCTAAGATCGTCCTGCCGAATATCGAACATGCGGTGTTGCCCATGATGCGCCGCCAACTCCGCCGAACCGGCTGGCACCATGGGCGGCGCGGCAGGTAGCTTGGCTCAGGGCGTTTCTGTCGCCACTGCCTTGGGCACGGCTACCCCGTCCTTGGCGCTCAGCACGGTCGCGGGCGGACCTTTCTCGATCGCGGCGGCCAGCTTTCCGACCACCGCGCAGTCGGTCTTGCAGACGCTTTGCGCCTGGGCCAGATTTTCCTTGGCCTTGGCGATCGCGCCCTTTTCGACCATCGCCTCGCCCTGGCCCACCAGCGCGCCGACATCGGTCGGATCGAGCAGCAGCGCTTCACGATAAAGGCGGATGGCCTTGCCCTGCAATCCTTGCGCCCGCGCCACCTGCGCCAGTTCTATATAGGCGCTGCGGTTGCGCGGATCGACCGCGAGCGCGGTTTCCAGCGCATCGGTCGCTGCCTGATAATTGCCTGCCTTGCGCGCCGCCGTGCCCGCATGCTGCCATTCGATCGACAGGGGCGAAATCTGCGCATCGGGGCGCTGGGAAAGGCCCGCGCTCGACACGGTAGTCAGCAAAGCGGCAAGGGCGATCGAGGCGGGGGTAAAACGCATACACAACTCCAGCCATGTTTCAGGCGATGATTCCGCCCAAGTGTCGCCATTTTGCCGGGGCTTGTCCATGGTCTCTTTCAGCCCGTCCGCCGCAGCCGGGCGAAATAAAAGCCGTCCGTCGCATCATGCCCCGGCGTCAGCAGGATGCCGTGCCCATGCGCCCGTCCCATCGGCGTCATGACGGGCTCAGGCGTCCAGCCATCATGGCGTTCCAGGAAACTGTTCACCTGATCGCGCCCTTCCCTGTCCGTCAGCGCACAAGTGGCATAAACGAGCGCGCCGCCCGGAGCCACCAGCGGCGCGGCAAAGTCGAGTATCCGCGCCTGCTCCTGCGCCAGCCGGTCAAGCCGGGCGGGGGTAAGCCGCCAGCGCGCCTCAGGATTGCGCCGCCAGGTGCCGGTGCCCGAACAGGGCGCATCGACCAGCACGGCATCGGCCCTTCCGTGCAGATCGCGCAGTGCCCTTTCCTCATGCCCCTGATCCAGCAGCAATGTCTGGATGAAGGTCGCCCCGGCCCGCACGGCCCGCGGCTCCAACCGGGCGAGGCGCGACCGGATGGTGTCCGCCGCGATCAATGTGCCCCGGCTCCCCATCGCGCTCGCCAGCGCCAGCGTCTTGCCCCCCGCGCCCGCGCAGAGATCGACGACCGTCATCCCCGGCCCCGCTCCGCACGCGGCGGAAATCAACTGGCTTCCGGCATCCTGCACTTCCACCAGACCCTGTTTCCAGGCGTCGCTCTGCTCGACTGGCCAGCCCTCAGCCAGGCGAAGCGCGTCGTCCAGTCCATCGACCGGCACGGCTTCGGGCAACAGGGGCGCGACCTCCTGCCGCACCGCCTTCAACCGATTGACGCGCAGGTCGACCGACGCGCGGCCAAGCAGGGCCTGCTGCTCGACAGGATCGGCAAGCAGCGGCTGCAACCATTGCGGCACATCGCCTGCCTCTGCCCCCGCCTCCCGCGCGTCGATCGGCGCTGGCCCATGAGCGGACCCGTCGAACAGGGCGGCCAGATCGCCCCGCTCCCGCGCCAGCCCCACCATCGCGGCGCGCCCTGATGAAGGCCGTTCCGCCGCGCGGCGCACCGCATCATAGACATGATCGCGCACCGCCCGCCGGTCGCGCGATCCCGCATAGCGGCGCTCCTTGAAATAGCGCGCGATCAGCGTGTCCGCCGCCGGTCCACCATCCCGCGCCGACGCGATGATGGCGTCGAGCAGTTCGATCGCAGCCTGAATGCGGGCAGATGGGGTCATATACTACTCCCCCTCCCACGGCAGAGAGGGGCCGGGGGTGTCTGCCACGCCAGCGGCGCTTTGGGCGGAGAGCAGTAAGGCCCGCTTCGCTCGCGCCCACCCCTGACCTCATCCGCGTGCGGGAGAGGAATGAAGATGTCAGCGCGTGGGATAGTTGGGCGCTTCCCGCGTGATCGTCACGTCATGAACGTGGCTTTCGGACAATCCCGCATTGGTGATCTGCACGAAGCGGGCGCGCTCCTGGAGGTCCTTGATCGTGCGGCTTCCGGTATAGCCCATGGCCGCCTTCACGCCGCCGACCAGCTGGTGGATCACGTCCTTGGCGGGGCCCTTGAACGGCACCTGGCCTTCAATGCCTTCGGGCACCAGCTTCATCTGGTCCTTGATGTCCGCCTGGAAATAGCGGTCCGCCGACCCGCGCGCCATGGCGCCGACGCTGCCCATGCCGCGATAGCTCTTATAGGCGCGGCCCTGATAGAGGAAGGTTTCGCCCGGCGCTTCGGCCGTGCCCGCCAACAGCGACCCCACCATGACGCATCCCGCGCCCGCCGCCAGAGCCTTGGCCACGTCGCCCGACGTGCGCAGGCCGCCATCGGCGATCACCGGAATGCCCTGCTTCGCCGCTTCATTGGCCGAATCCATGACGGCGGTCAGCTGCGGCACGCCCACGCCCGCGACCACGCGCGTGGTGCAGATGGAACCGGGGCCGATGCCCACCTTCACGCAGTCCGCGCCAGCGCCGATCAGCGCCTTGGTCGCTTCGGCGGTGGCGACATTGCCCGCCACCACCTGAACATGGTTGGACAGCCGCTTCACCGCCTCGACCGCGACGGCCACCTGCTTGCTGTGCCCATGCGCGGTGTCGATGACGATCAGGTCGCATTCGGCGTCGATCAGCGCCTCGCTGCGCTCCAGCCCCTTGTCGCCGACCGTCGTCGCGGCGGCCACGCGCAGGCGGCCCGACGCGTCCTTGGTCGCCTGAGGATAGGTGACCGCCTTCTCGATATCCTTGACGGTGATCAGGCCGACGCAATGATAATCATCGTCCACGACCAGCAGCTTTTCGATCCGGCGCTGGTGCAGCAGGCGCATCGCCTCATCCTGGCCCACGCCCGCCTTCACCGTCGCCAGATTGTCCCTGGTCATCAATTCGCTGACGGGCTGCTGCGGATTTTCGGCGAAGCGCACGTCGCGGTGCGTGAGGATGCCGACCAGCTTGCCGCTGTCCTCGACGACCGGGATGCCGCTGATCCGGTGCCGCTCCATCAGCATCTGCGCATCCGCCAGCGTGGCGCGGGGGGTGATGGTGATCGGGTTCACCACCATGCCGCTTTCGAACCGCTTGACCGCCCGCACCGCCGCCGCCTGCTCCTCGATCGACAGGTTGCGGTGCAGGACGCCGATCCCGCCCAGTTGCGCCATGACGATCGCCATGTCGGCTTCGGTCACCGTATCCATGGCGGAGGAGAGGATCGGGATGTTGAGCTTGATCTGCTTGGTCACATGGGTGCTGGTGTCGGCCTGGCTCGGCAGCACATCGGACTCGGCGGGCTGCAACAGCACGTCGTCAAAGGTGAGGCCGAGGCGGATATCCATGTGAAAGCCACTTTCTGCTACAGGCCTTGGCGAAGGCCGGGGGGATTCGTGGCGGCCCATGTAACCATTAACCAGCAAAACAGCCAGACCTTAGCAGGCATTTTGTTGCGCAAGCGCGAAAAGCCGCTGTGGGATAGGATTATTCGCGCAAAGGCGCAGAGGACGCAGAAGCCTTCCTCCCCCTCAAAAGCGGCGCAGCCCCTCAAATCCCTCTGCGCTCTCTGCGCCTCTGCGCGAAAATAATTCACGCGGAGGCGCGGAGGCGCGGAGAATGGGGGCATCCAGTCTCTGCGACTGAACATTTTCAAATCCTGCCTCCAGCTGACCTCATTTTGATCAAAAAAGAAAGGGCTTCGAAAAGCTCACCCCGAACGGATGACCTGTGACCCGGCAGCGGCCGCCAATGCCATGGCACGACCTCTCCGCCGTCATCTCTCTGCGTCTCCGCGCCTCCGCGCCTCCGCGCCTCCGCGTGAATCAAAAAGGGCGCAGCCACCGGCCACGCCCCCTTTGCACCATTCAGCTAAACCTCAAGCCCCTGCCGGAGAAGGTTCCCCAAAGGGCCCCTTGCGCTTGCGCGTCTTGGGGATGGAGGAACCAGCCGCCGGCACCGCCGATGGCTTGATCGTCGTGCCGTCGTCGCGGGTGATCTCACCCTTGTCGAGCAGCGTCTTGATCTCCTCGCCGGTCAGCGTCTCATATTCCAGCAACGCGTTGGCGAGCAGATGGAGCTGGTCCTCATGCTCCGTCAGCACCGTCTTGGCGCGCTGATAGCCGCCTTCCACGATCGTGCGGATTTCATGGTCGATCGCCTTGGCCGTCTCGTCCGACATATGGACGCGCTGGCTCTGGGAATAGCCGAGGAAGGTTTCCCCCTGCTGCTCCTCATATTGCAGCGGGCCCAGCTTGTCCGACATGCCCCACTGGGTCACCATGTCGCGCGCCAGCTTGGTCGCATATTGGATGTCACCCGAAGCGCCCGACGATACCTTGTCATGCCCGAAGATGATCTCTTCGGCCACGCGCCCGCCCATGGCGACGGCCAGGTTCGCATGCATCTTGTCGCGGTGATAGCTGTAGCTGTCCCGCTCCGGCAGGCGCATCACCATGCCCAGCGCGCGGCCGCGCGGGATGATCGTCGCCTTGTGGATCGGGTCGGACGCCGGTTCATGGACCGCGACGATGGCATGGCCCGCCTCATGATAGGCGGTCATCTTCTTCTCATCGTCGGTCATGACCATGGAGCGGCGCTCGCTGCCCATCATGACCTTGTCCTTGGCGGCCTCGAACTCGTCCATCGCGACCAGCCGCTTGCCCCGCCGCGCCGCCATCAGCGCCGCTTCGTTGACAAGGTTGGCGAGATCAGCACCCGAAAAGCCCGGCGTGCCGCGCGCGATGGTGCGCGGATTGACGTCCGGCGCCAGCGGCACCTTCTTCATATGGACAGCCAGGATCTTCTCGCGGCCCTCGATATCGGGGCGCGGCACCACCACCTGACGGTCGAAGCGGCCCGGACGCAGCAGCGCGGGGTCCAGCACGTCAGGACGGTTGGTCGCCGCGACGATGATGATGCCCTCATTCGCCTCGAAACCGTCCATCTCGACCAGCAGCTGGTTCAGCGTCTGCTCGCGCTCGTCATTGCCGTTGCCCAGGCCAGCGCCGCGATGACGGCCGACCGCGTCGATTTCGTCGATGAAGACGATGCAGGGCGCATTCTTCTTCGCCTGCTCGAACATATCGCGCACACGGCTGGCGCCGACGCCGACGAACATTTCGACGAAGTCCGAACCGGAAATGGTGAAGAAGGGAACGCCCGCCTCACCCGCGATCGCGCGCGCCAGCAGCGTCTTGCCCGTACCCGGCGAACCGACCAGCAGCGCGCCCTTGGGGATCTTGCCGCCCAGCCGCGCGAACTTGCTCGGGTCCTTCAGGAACTCGACGATTTCCTGCAATTCCTCGCGCGCCTCGTCGATGCCAGCGACATCGTCGAACGTCACCTTGCCATGCTTTTCCGTCAGCAGCTTGGCCTTGGACTTGCCAAAGCCCATCGCGCCGCCCGCGCCGCCGCCCTTCTGCATCTGGCGCAGGACGAAGAAGGCGATGCCAAGGATCAGCAGGAACGGCAGCGACTGGTAGAGCATGATCTGCCAGAAGCTCGGCTGCTCCTCCGTCTGCCCGGAATATTTGACGTTATAATCGTCCAGCAGGCCCGTGAGGCCCGGATCGTTCACGGGCACGGTGTTGAACCGCTGGCCGCTGCTCAGCGTCCCGGTGATCTTGTCGGGAGCGATGGCGACGTCCTTGACCTGCCCTTCCTGAACCTTCGACCGGAACTCGGAATAGGCAATGCCGGTGCCCGCCTGCGAAGCGGTCCGGCTGTCGAACATGGACACGAAAAGCAGCAGGGCGATAATCACGCCCGCCCAGATCATCGCGCTCTTGATCCAGGGATTGCCCTGGGGGTCCTTCTCGTCGTTCATTCAACACTCTCTTTCACCGGGCAAGATAGGATGCTCCGGCAAAATCGCAAGCTGGCGTAGAAGGATGCGCTGCGGTCAGCCGCCCACAAATTGCGAGAGGCCGATATAGCCCAGGATCAACGCCACCCCCGCCGAAAGGCCGCACAGCAAATAGCCTGCATAAAGCAGCAGGGGCGGGTGCGGGCGCGCCAGTTTCCGGTTACGTTGCGCTGCCGAAAGGATAACGCTGGCGAGCACGCCATAGGTCAGCGCCGCAAATTCGAACATGACTCACTTTCCAAGCTGGAGGGGGCTGTTCCCTTAAGCATGCAGGCTATTAAGGAAAGGTCATTGCGCTGCATCAATTCGACGGACCGTGGGGCATGCGCGATAACCCGTGGAACCTTTCCGAAACGATCCATTTACCGTCGCGGAGGAGCCAGCCTCACCCCCCATTGTTCGCCGCCTTTCAGCAGCACAGGACCCAGGCTGACCTGCTGCCCCGCCGATAGCGCGGCCATTGCCCGGTCGAGCGCTTCTCCACGCGGCGGCTGCGCATCCGGCGCGGCCAGGGCGATCATGCGCAGCAGCAGACGCCGCATGATCTCGCGCGGGAAGCCGGCGTCATCAAGGATCCACGCATTCCCATCCTGCCGCACATGGCGCGCCGCAAGATCGTCGGCCATCCAATCCAGCGCCTCGGCCGCTTCCGCCAGTGCGCCAGCGCTGCGCGCCGCCGTGACGGGATCGAGCCAGTCCACGCCGCTCAGCCGCTGCCGAATCGATGCCCGGTCAAAGCGAAGATCGCTGTTCGATGGGTCTTCTACATAAGGGATCGCCCGCCGCCGCACATAAGCGAGCAGGTGAGACCGCCGCGCGCCCAGCAGCGGCCGCAGCACCCTGCCCTGCCGCGCCCTGATCCCGGCGAGGCCGCCCACCCCGGCCCCGCGATTGAGCCGCATCACCATGGTTTCCAACTGGTCATCGGCGTGATGCGCCGTGAAAATCCAGTCGATCCCTCGCCCAGTGCGCCACTGTTCCAGCGCGGCATAGCGCTGCTGGCGGGCCCATTGCTGGACATTGCCCGTGACCGGCTCGGCGGGATGCAGGATGGCATGGGGAATGGCGCGGTCCCCGCACCAGGCGGCGACCATCGCCGCTTCCTCCGCCGAAGCCTGCCGCAAGCCATGATCCACCGTCGCGGCTTCGACCCGCTCCTGGAACAGCCGGGCGCTCAGGTCCAGCAAGGCCATGCTGTCGGGGCCGCCGGATACCGCTACCCCGAAACGCCAGCCCTCACCCGGTCCGGCAAGCTGCCCCGCCGCCCGCTCCAACAGGGCATTAAGGCCGGTCTCCTCCGGTTCGGGGCTTGCCATCTGGCCCTAGCTGCACTTGGCCTTGACGCGTCCCTTGTCCATCATGCCCCGCAGGTTCGCGGGCAAGGTCGCGCCATAGACCTGCTCAAGCTCCGCATAGACCTTGCACGCGTCGGCGGGCTTCTTGAGCTGGATCAGCGCCTCGCCCAGCCAGGCCAGGCTGTCGGCGGCGCGGTCGCCACGGGGGCGCTTCTGGTAGTTCTCGTAAAAGGCGACCGATGCCAGCGCGGGCTTGCCATCGTCCAGATAGGCGCGGCCCAGCAGATTATGCGCCCGGCTCGCGATGGAGGATGATCCGTATTTGTCGACCGTGGCCTTCAACTGCGCCTGCGCTTCGGGATAGAATTTCGCGTCCCACAGGCGGAAGCCGTAGGTGTAGGCGTCATCCGCCTCATTCCCCGTGGAGGGCCGCTCGATCGCCGCCACGGCCGCCTTGCGCGCTTCGCTGGCCCCGCCATTGGTGCCCGAAGCGGCGGCAGGCGTCTTCGCCGCCGTCCCCGCTGGGGTGGCGGGCTGAACGGGCGGCGGCGCGACCACGGTGGTGCGGCTTTGCGCCTCGGCCTTATATTTGTTGAACGCTTCCTCCAGTTGCCGGATCTTGAAGCTGTTCTCCTCCACCTGTCCGGTCATCGACGCCAGTTGCGATTCCAGGGCCGATACGCGCGCGGTCAGGTCAGCCACCGGCGATGAGGATGGCGAGCCGGATGGAACGACAGGCTTGGCCGGAGGCGTGATTTCCGCCTGCAACGGAGCGCCGCCCGGAAACACCTTTCTCTGGACGGCGCGCATTTCCTTTTCCAGCCGGTCGACCCGCACGTCCAGTTCCACCTTTTGCGCAAGGGCGGACGGCGCAAGCGCGACCCAGGCCGGCCCTCCCATCAGCAGGGCCGTGGCCGTTAAGAGAAGGTAACGCATCTTTATCCCCCGACTAACTTTCGCCTTAACCATAAAGCGATATTCGCCGCCGTAAAGCGCGACATACCGGCGTCACGAATGACCGCCCTTCCTTATACTTCAGTCGGTAGCGGGGGCAGCGGCAGCAGGCGCGGCCGCGGCGGGCGGCAAAGATGCGCTGGCCGCTGGACTCGCGGGCGCGGCCGGTTGCGGCGGCGCCTGCGTCGCGGGAGCGGGCGATCCGGCTGGAGCGGCAGGCGCGGCCCTCGCCAGCAAGGCTTCGGCGGAAACCGGCACGTCGGATATGGTGCGGTCGGGCGACCCCAGCGGCGCGACTGGCTTGCCACCGACCGTCACCGCCAGCGCCTGCGGCCTGCCGGTCAGGATCATCGGGTTGCGCGCATTGGCGGGCAGGGTGAAGCTTTCCCCCTTCTTCATCAGCCCGTCCTTCAACCGCTCGCCCGTTTCGTCATAGATGCGCAGCCACACATCGTCATTGGCGGTGAAGACCACCGTCTGCACCACTGGAGCGGCGGGACGCGCGCTGGCGGCGGGCCTGGGGGCTGCGGCGGGCGCGGCCTGCTGCGCTGCCATTTCCTGCTCCGTGGGCGGCGTCAGCAACTGCGTGCGCCAGATGGTGAAGCCCGCCACAAGGATGATGACGATCGCGGCGGCGGTCCAGGCCAGCGCGCGCGAAGGCACGCGCGCCGGATCGGCCGGTTCGAACGTCTCGTAGCGATTGCTGCCCAGTTCCGAATTATGGACGGCGTTGCGCACGTCCGCGGCGATCGCCACCTCGTCCAATCCCACGGCGCGCGCATAGGCGCGGGCGAAACCCACGGCATAGGGAATGCCGGGCAGCGCCGAATAATCATCCCGCTCGATCGCTTCCAACTGGCGCTGCGCGATCCGCGTGCGCGTGGCGACATCCTGCACCGACAGGCCTTGCGCCTCGCGCGCGGCGCGCAGCTTCGCGCCAGCGGTGTCCGGCTGCGTTTCCGTCCCCGCCAGATCCGTTTCCATTTCCGGTTGTTCTGCCATGCTGCTCCGCGACCCTTTAAGGCAGTCTTGTCTCATTGCGGGACGGGGATTGTCAACGCCGCGCTGGCGGCCCGTACCCTGCTAATCAGTTCAATTCAGTTCGATTCCCCGCTCCGACGCCCAACCGGCCAGCCGGGCGCGCAGGTCCACCGCGCCCTCGTCCAGCAGGGATCGCATCAGAGCCTGCAACTCGGCGGCGTCGATGGCGCGGATCATCGCCTTGACCGGCCCGACCGATGCGGGCGTGATCGACAGCCGCCGCACGCCCAGGCCAATCAGCGCCATCGCCTCCAGCGTGCGCCCGCCCATCTCGCCGCATACGCCAACGGGGCATTCATAGGCCGCGCAGGTCCGCACCACCCGGTCAAGGAAGCGCAATATGGCGATGCTCAGCCAGTCATAGCGCTCGGCCAGCTTGGGATGCGCGCGGTCCGCGGCAAAGAGGAACTGGGTCAGGTCATTGGTGCCGATCGACAGGAAGTCGAGCTTGGGCAGCAGCAAATCCAGCACCTCCGCCAGCGCAGGCACTTCCAGCATCGCGCCATAGCGCACCGCCACGGGCACCTTCTTGCGCTGGGACAGCAGCCATGCGCGCTGATGCTCGACCAGGGCGCGCGCCTGCTCATATTCCCAGGGTTCCGACACCATCGGGAACATGATGTTCAACACCTTGCCCGCCGCCGCTTCCAGCAGCGCGCGCGCCTGCGCCTTCATCAGGCCGTCCCGGTCGAGCGCCAGCCGCAGCGCGCGCCAGCCCATCGCCGGATTGTCCTCCAGCTCGTCATCCCCGTCGCGCGTCATATAGGGCAGCGCCTTGTCGCCGCCGATGTCGACGGTGCGGAAGATGACCGGCCTGTCCCCGGCCGCGTCCAGCACATCCTTGTAGAGCCGCTGCTGCTTTTCGCGCTGCGGCAGGGTCGCCGACACCAGGAACTGGAATTCCGTGCGGAACAGGCCGATGCCGTCAGCGCCCACCAGGTCGAGCGCCTGCGCATCCTCCCGCAGGCCCGCATTGACCATCAGCTCGATCCGCTGCCCGTCCGTGGTCACGGACGGCAGGTCGCGCATGGCGGCGAATTCCGCCCGGCGCTTCTGCGTCACGTGCAGCTTGTTCTCGAACGCCTCGTCCATGTCGGCGGTCGGCCGGATCAGCAGGCTGTTCGACCCGACATCCATCAGGATGAGGTCGCCTTCATTCACCTTGTGCCGTATCTCGCGCACGCGCCCCAGCACCGGCACGCCCATGGCGCGCGCGACGATGGTAACATGCGCCGTCAGCGATCCTTCCTCCAGGATCACGCCCTTCAAGCGCCTGCGATCATATTCCAGCAGTTCCGCCGGCCCCAGGTTGCGCGCGATCAATATGGCGTCCTGCCGCAAGCCAAGCTGCGCCGCCGTGCCAAGCTGGCCCGACACGATGCGCAGCAGGCGGTTGGCCAGATCCTCCAGATCGTGCATCCGGTCCTGCAACAGCGGATCGTCGATCTGCCGCATACGCATACGGGTGCGCTGCTGCACACGCTCGATCGCGGCCTCGGCGGTCAGGCCGCTGTCGATCGCCTCGTTGATGCGCCTGATCCAGCCTTCGTCATAGGCGAACATCTTGTATGTTTCGAGCACCTCCTGATGCTCGCCCTCGGTGCCGAACTCGGCCGTTCCGGTCATCCGGTCGATCTGTTCGCGCATCTTGGCGAAGGCGGAAATGACGCGCTGGCGCTCCGCCTCCGTATCTTCCGCGACGGTATGTTCGACATGGACGCGCGGCTGGTGGAACACGGCATGACCGCGCGCCATGCCCATCACCAGCTGCAATCCCTGCAACATGATGGTGCCGGTATCCTGCACCCGCGAATCCGCAGGGCCGTCATCGGCCAGCTCGGCGTTGGCGATCAGTTCGGACAGCACCATCGCCACCGTCTGAAGCGCCTCGATCTCCACTTCTTCATAGCGGCGCGGTTCGACATGCTGGACGCACAGCACCCCGATCGCCCGTTCCCGCCGCACGATCGGCACGCCCGCAAAGCTGTGGAACAGCTCCTCCCCCGTTTCCGGGCGATAGCTGTAGTCGGGATGCGACGCCGCCTCGTCCAGGTTCAGCGTCTCGACATTGGTCGCGATCAGGCCGACCAGCCCCTCGCCCATCGCCATGCGGGTGACGTGGACGGCTTCCTGCTTCAGGCCGCGCGTCGCGAACAGTTCCAGCAGGCCCTCGCGCACCAGATAGATGGAGCAGACCTCGCTGGACAGCGCCTGGCCGATGATGTCGACCACCTTGTTCAGCTTCGCCTGGGCGCTGTTGCGCGCGGCCATGACCTCTTGCAGGTGGACCAGTATCTGGCGGGCGGCGGCGGCGGGCGTGCTTGGCATGAACAAGCGCTATCAGATCGCGGGCCTGCTTTCCAAGGGGAAGTCGGAACCGATCCGGCGGCTCGCGCAATAAATCGCAAAAATTTTGATGCGGACATGGTGTGGAAACAGGCCGTCCCTTCGTCTCCCCCTTTGGAAAATACATGCGATTGGTGAACAAGGGGACAGACGACATGACCATGATGTTGGAAAAGGACGCCCGCGAAGACCTGCTCGATCGCGGCTATTCGCGCCGCACGATCGGCAAGCTGTCGGCGCTGATGGCAGCGGGCGCCGCCGCCAATTCCCTGTTGATGCAGCCCGCCCTCGCGCAGCAGCAGGCCGCGCGCGGCATCAAGGGCGCGGTGCGCATCGGATCGAACGAATGCTGGGCCGGGCCTTTCCCCTCCGGCGTGGAGGCCGCCGCCAGGGCCGCATCCTTCGGCAACTGGTATGATCCCGACAATTACCGGGGCGACCTGATCTCCACCATCGCCAAGGTGGAAGGCATTTCGGACTCGCAGGTGATGCTCTGGCCGGGGTCGGGCGGCCCGCTGGTCAGCGTCGTCGCTGCCTATTGCTCGCCGGCCAAGGGGCTGGTCAGCGCCGATCCGACCTTCGAATCCGCATGGCGCACCGCCGATTACATGAAGGCGCCCATCGCCAAGGTTCCCCAGGCCATCGGCAAGGGCCATGACGTCAAGGCGATGCTGGCCGCCAATCCCAATGCGGGCCTCTATTATATCTGCACGCCCAACAATCCCACGGGCACGATCACGCCGCTCGCCGACATCAAATGGCTGCTGGACAACAAGCCCGCCGACGCGATGCTGCTGGTGGACGAAGCCTATATCCACTTCTCCGAAGCGCCCAGCGCCGTCAGCCTGATCAACGGCCGCAAGGACATCATCGTCATGCGGACCTTCTCGAAGCTGTTCGGCATGGCGGGCGTCCGCCTTGGCCTCACCTTCGCCGATCCTGAGGTGCAGAAGCGCATCATGCTGTTCGGCCCCAGCGCTGGCGGCCTGTCGATCACCGCCATGGCGTGCGGCAATGCGGTCTATACCGAAAGCGGCCTCATCAAGGCGCGGCGGGAGGAAATGATCGCCAATCGCGACGAGACCATCGCCTGGCTCACGAAGAAGGGCATAAAGGTTCAGCCCGGCAGCGAGGCGAATATGTTCATGATGGACTGGAAGAAGCCCGCCAAGGACATGCAGGCCGCCCTGCTCGCCACGCCGGAAAAGGTGCAGATCGGCCGCAACTGGCCCATCTGGCCCACCGTCTCCCGCGTCACCGTGGGATCGGCGGACGACATGGCGAAGTTCCGCTCCGCCGTTGAAAAGGTAACCAAGGCCTGACGCCCCTAATCCTCCCCATCAACGATGGGGAGGGGGGATCAGCCAAAGGCTGGTGGAGGGGAAATGCGGGATTTTCGCATCTCTCCTCCGTCCAAGCTACGCGCTGCGACCTCACCATGGTCGGCACGGCGAGGATTGCAAAAGCTCAAGCCGTCGCTGCCGATGTCTCGCACAACTCCTTGAACTGCGCGGCCATCTGGTCCCATCCCGGATGGAATCCCATCTCCTCATGCCGCTTGAGCGCTTCCTCGCTCCAATGGCGCGCCGTGGCGGTGAAGCGCGTCCCCTCCCCTTCCCCGGCGAAACTCCAGATAGAGGTAAGGAACGGCTCCTGCGGCACCCAGCCGGAGGCATAGGCATCGGTCGAAACCACCCGCTCTCCCGGCACGACATCCAGGAAGACGCCTTCCATCGGGCCGCTATCCTCGCCATCCGGGCCGAACATGCGCACCGCGCTGCGGCCGCCGGGGCGCAGATCTTCCTCGATCACCTCGGCCCGCCAAGGTTTGGGACAGAACCATTGGTCCTTCAGGTCCGTCCACACCTTCCATACGATCTCGCGCGGGGCGGCGATATGGCAGGTGACGGACAGTTCGAACGGTGCTCCGCTCATGCCGTCTCTCCCTCATAGGCCGCTTTCATCCGGGCAAGGTCCAGCTTCTGCATGGTCATCATCACCTCCATCATCGGCTGGATGCCGGGGCCGCCTTTCCTGTGCATCTCCATCACCTCTTCGGGCACGAGCTGCCAGGACAGGCCATATCTGTCCTTCAACCAGCCGCAGGGGCCGGGCGAACCGCCATCCGCCGTCAGCGCATCATGATAGCGATCCAGTTCCGCCTGATCCTTGCACGACACGGACAGCGACACCGCTTCGGTAAAGCCGAATTCCGGGCCGCCGTTCAGTCCCTGATAGCTTTGCCCGAACAGGGTGAATTCAACCATCAGCACATCGCCGCCCTTGAAGGGCGCGGGCGTCGGCTGACCTTCGGGAAAGCGGCTGATCGAATCCACCGACCCGCCAAAGACCGAGATATAGAAGCGCGCAGCTTCCTCGGCCTGCCCGTTGAACCACAGGCAGGGTGAAATCTTCGACATCGTTCCTCTCCTTATGCTGCGGCTGGCCGCATGCCGACCAGCGCGAACATCGCGCCCTGCGGGTCCGTCGCCTGGATGATCCACGCGCCGCCCGGCACCTCCACGGGGCCGTTCAGCACCGTGCCGCCGCCCGCCTTCACCTTTTCCAGCGCCGCGTCGATGTCCGGCACGGCGAAGTAGAACAGCCACGCCGGCTCCGGCATTTCCTTCGGGCGCGGCATCATGCCGCCGGACATCTCGTCGAACCCGGTCGCGCCGGACATGGAGAAAAGCTGGTAACTGCCCATCTCGCCCATATCCATCGCCTGCCCCCGTCCCCATCCGAACTGGGACGTGTAGAAGGCAAGGTCCTTGTCGAAATCGCCACTATACAATTCATGCCAGCCGACATGACCGTTCGCCATGGGCGGCGCGGCGTCCATCCCATCGGGGCTGGACCCCTTGAGCAGCATGAAGACCGCGCCACCCGGATCGCCCATCACCGCGAAGCGCCCGACGCCCGGAATATCCTCCGGCGCGCGCTTCACGCTGCCGCCAGCCTCGGCCAGACGCCTTGCATCGGCATCCACATCGGCCGACCCGATATAGCCGCCCCACCAGGGAGTCATGCCGCAATCCCTTGCCTCGGCAGGAATGCGCATGATCCCGCCCAGCGGGCCCGCGCTGCCCGACACGACATGATAGGGATCGTCCGTCCGCTCGCCGCCGAAAGGCTGCGCGGTCCAGCCGGCCACATCGCCATAGAAGCGGATCGCCGCTTCCGGGTCGCTGGTCATCAGCTCATACCAGAAGAATTTTCCGGTCAGGTCGCTCATCGTCCGCCTCCTTGTCAGGCACGCTCGTCGAGCAGCACGGAAAAGCCGCCATAGATCATGCGCTGGCCGTTGAACGGCATGGGCTGGCCTTCCTTCGGCTTCATCCGCTCGTCCGCCATCACCTTGGCCATGCCAGCGTCGCGCACGTCCTTCGATGGCCATTCGATCCAGGAAAAGACGACCTCCTCCTCATCCTCGGCAATCACGCTGGTGCGGAAGTCGTTGACCTTCCCCTGCTGGATATCGTCGCCCCAGCATTCGACCACGCGGGTCGCGCCATGTTCGATGAAGATCGGCGCGGCATAGGCGGCCGCATCCTTATACGCCTGCTTGTTCCCCTTGGGCACGGGAACCACGAAACCGTCCATATAGCTCATCGTCTCTCTCCTTTGTTTGCGGCAGGCCGGGTCAGGGATCAGGCGGCGGCCTCCTCGTCGGCCGCCATGGCCGCTTCCATGTCCATCCAGGTGACTTCCCAGATATGGCCGTCCAGATCGGCAAAGCTGCGGCCGTACATGAAGCCATGATCCTGGCTTGGGTTCGGCTCGGTCCCGCCTGCTGCCAGCGCCTTTTCCGTCGTCGCATCGACGTCCGCCCGGCTGGCCTCGCTCAGCGCCAGCAGCACCTGCGCCGTCTCATGCGCGTTGGGAATCTTGCGCGGCGTAAAGCTGCTGAACCGCTCATGCGTCAGCAGCATGACATGGATCGTTTCGGAAAAGCTGACCATCTGCGCGCTGTCATCGGCAAAGTCATTATTCCGCACAGCACCCGCCGCCTCATAAAAGGCGATCGAGGCGGGCAAATCCTTCACCGGCAAATTCACGAAAATCATCTTGGGAGCAGTTTGCGGCATCTTTTCTCTCCTCTGGATGCTGCATCGGCGGCGCCTCCGTCAGGGGAAGGATCGACTCACCGGCTTGATCTTTCTGCACCTCATAATTATCTTATGCAACATCAAAGTTAGAAAAGATAACTAAGGGTATCGGGACGTGAAAAAACGGGCATATCAGGACGGCTGCGCCGTCGCCCATGCGCTGGACTTGATTGGTGATCGCTGGGCCATGCCGATCATGCGGGAATTGATGCTGGGACCCAAGCGCTTCACCGATCTGCGCGCCAGCCTGCCCGGAATCAGCGCCAATGTGCTGACCCAGCGGCTGGAGGAGCTGGAGGCCGCCAGCGTCCTCATCCGCCGCCGCCTGCCCCCGCCTGCCGCCAGCCAGATTTATGAACTCACCGAATGGGGCCGCGAATCGGAAATCCTGTTCCAGGTGCTGGGCCGCTGGGCCTGCCGATCCCCCACGATGCAGCCGGGCATGCCGATGAGCAACGTGTCGGTGATCCTGTCGATGCGCACCATGATCGATCGCAGCCGGATCGGCGATATGGACGCGGTGATCGGCCTCCGCTTCGGCGAGGAGGAATTTCGCGCGGTGCTGCGGCAGGGCGACCTGCACATCGACCGGGGTTCGGCCGAAGGTGCGGATGCCATCATCAGCGGCGACCAGAATGCACTGGCAGCGGTGCTCTATGGCGGAGCCAGCTTCGACGATGTGAAGAACGCGCTTGAGGTGACAGGCGATTCCGGCCTTGCCCGGCGCTTTGCCGGGATGTTCCCGCTGCCACCCAAGGCGCCGGCGACCGCATCCGTGCCCGGAACCTGACATAATCCCGCGCGGATGGCGGCGCGTCAGGCGAGGGACTGGCTTATTTCACCGGCTTCGTCACCGGGAATGTGGGCACGATCACCTGCGTGACCGGCGGCACCAGCGGCTGGCCGCTGCCTTCCTGCGGCCGTGGAACCGGCACGCTGCTGGGCATCGCCGGGGGCAACGCGAAGCCTGCCCCCGTTTCCGCAGGCGGCTTGGGCGGCGGAGGCAACGGCGTCGGCGACACGACCACCGTCACCGTTCCGCCAAAGCGGGACTGCCATTCGGCCAGCCGCCGCAGATAATCGGCATAGGCTTCGTAGAAATCCTGAAAGGGCTTTTCCAGCTGGGTCAGCGCTTCGGGCGCATAGTCCAGCAACTGGCTGGAAGGCATTGCAAGGATCTTCGCGCCCACCTCGATCGCGACGGGGCAGAAACTCTTCGTCACCGGCGGCAGCGCGAAGAAATTATAGACGACCGTGTTCAGCAGTTCGCGCGCCTGGAGCCCGCCGCTGCCATAGGCGGCGGTATAGTTGCGGTCGACCGCGGCATTGGCCTCCCGAAGTATGCCCTCATGGACATGCAATATCCGGTTATACTGGATGCGGGCGGGCTCGTTCACGCCATGGCAGGACAGGGCGGCGACGTTCAGCGCCATGCGCACATGCCACAACGCGGTATTGGCCGTCACCCCGCGATTGGGCGTCAGATATTTGCCGTCGTCACCCACTTCGGGAATGCTCATATCCTCCACCGCGCCCATGGGCGGCAGCGGCTTCACCGTCGGCACGACCGGAGGCGGCGGCGTGGGCGGCGCCTTCTTCGGGGTCGAGCAGCCCGCGACCAGCGCCAGGGCGGCCACGGACAGGATTGTCCAGACACGGCAAGAAACGGCACGCAGCGGCACCCGAATTCCCTTATGCTAAGTTGCTCGCGGAAAACTCATGGCAAAGCCTGGCGTTCCTGGCGATGTCTGCCCGGATCGGTTCATCCCTCAACCGATTCGGTTCGTCCCGATAATCGGATCGGGAGGCTTTTCAGGCGCTCCGCCGCTCCAGCGCAATCGCGGCTTCGTCCATCAACTGGGCGATGATGCCGGCCACCGGCTCCTCCTTCGTCACCATGCCGACCGACTGCCCCGCCATCAGCGACCCGCCCTCGACATCGCCGTCGATCACGGCACGGCGCAACGCCCCTGCCCAATAATGTTCGATCTGCAACTGCGCCTCGGCCATGTCGACAGAGCCGCTGTCGAGCAGGTTCGCGACCTCCCGCTGCTTGGCGGTGAAGGCTTCCGTCCCGGCATTTTTAAGCGCGCGCACCGGGATGACCGGCAGGCGCGGATCGATCTGCACGCTGGCGATCGCGTCGCGGGCGGATGCGCGGAAGAACGCCTTCTTGAAGTTGGGGTGCGCGATGCTCTCGGTGGCGCAGGCGAAACGCGTGCCCAGTTGCACGCCCGCCGCGCCCATCTCCAGATAACCCGCGATCAATTCACCGCGCCCGATCCCGCCAGCCACGAACACCGGCAGTTGCGACGCCATTTCGGGCAGGATTTCCTGCGCCAGGACGCTGGTCGACACCGGACCAATATGGCCGCCCGCCTCCATCCCCTCGATCACCAGCGCATCCACGCCCGACCGCGCCAGCTTCTTCGCCAGGCTCAGCGCCGGGGCAAAGCAGATCAGCTTCGCGCCCTTTTGCTTGATCGCCTCGATGCTGCCCTTGGGCGGCAGGCCGCCCGCCAGCACGACATGGCCAACCTCATGCCTGGCGCAGACATCGATCAATTCGAACAACTGCGGGTGCATGGTGATCAGGTTCACGCCAAATGGCCTGGACGTCAGCGCCTTCGTCCCCGCAATTTCCTTGTCGAGCAGGTCGGGCGTCATCGCCCCGCAGGCGATCACGCCAAAGCCCCCGGCGTTGGAAATCGCCGCCACCAGGTTCCGCTCCGAAACCCAGCTCATCGCTCCGCACATGATCGCCACGTCGCAGCCCAGAAATTCGGTGCCGCGAGCCATCAGGGAGGTCAATTTGGCGTTGGTCATCGTGCAAACCTTCAGAATCAAATAGCCCCTCCCTTTCAGGCGTTTCGGGTCGATCATGCCCCCGGCATGACCTGAACAGCGCGGGGCGCCGTTCACCCGAAACAGGGTTGGGGTGGGTCGGCGCGCTTAGCGCCGGTCCAGCTATGGGTCAGGGCAGAAGCTCCCCGGATCAGGTCCAGGGCCGCCCCCGCCCCCAGCCCCCTCCCGCCTGCGGGAGGGGAGATAAACTGTCAAGCGACGGGCGCGTCCAGCCCATAGGCCGTGTGCAGCACGCGCACCGCCAGTTCGGTCTCGTCCTCGTCGATCAGCACCGAAACCTTGATCTCGCTGGTCGAGATGGCGAGGATGTTGATCCCACGATCGGCCAGCGACTTGAACATGGTCGACGCCACGCCCGCATGGCTTTTCATGCCGACGCCCACCACGCTGATCTTCGCGACCTTCGTATCGGGGATCACGCGGTTGAAGCCGATGACGTCCTTCTGGCTTTCCAGCACGTCCAGCGCCCGCGCCAGGTCAGCGCCCGGCACGGTGAAGGTCACGTCCGTCTCGCCCTTGTCGCGGCCGACATTCTGGATGATCATGTCCACGTTGATCGCCGCGTCGGCCAGCGGGCCGAAGATGTGCGCCACGGCGCCCGGACGATCGGGCACGCGGGTAACGGTGATCTTCGCCTCATTCTTGTCATGGGCGATGCCGGTGATGAGCTGACGTTCCATCTTGTCTTCCTTGAGCTTGGCTTCCAGTTCCTCTTCGCTGACGATCAGCGTGCCGGGGAGGTCTTCCTGGGTGGGATCATCGAAGGAGGAAAGCACCTGCACGACCACGCCTTCCTTCATGGCGAGGCCGACCGAGCGGGTCTGGAGCACCTTGGCCCCGACCGAGGCCAGCTCCAGCATCTCCTCATAGGTGACGAGGTCGAGCTTGCGCGCACGCGCCACGATGCGGGGATCGGTCGTGTAGACGCCGTCCACATCGGTATAGATGTCGCAGCGATCCGCCTTCACCGCCGCAGCCACCGCAACCGCCGAAGTATCCGAACCGCCACGGCCCAGCGTGGAGATGCGGCCATCCTCCATCATGCCCTGGAAGCCCGGAATCACCGCCACGGTGCCCGAGCGCATGGACGCCAGAAGGTCGATCGTGTCGATCTCGCCTATGCGCGCCTTGGCATGCGCCTCATTGGTGCGGATGGGAAGCTGCCAGCCAAGCCAGCTACGCGCGTCCACGCCCATGGCCTTGAGCGTCATGGCGAGAAGGCCGCTCGTCACCTGCTCCCCGCTCGCGACCACCACATCATATTCGGCCGGATCGTAGAGCGGCGATGCTTCCTTGCAGAAACCCACCAGCCGGTCCGTCTCGCCCGCCATGGCGGACACGACGACCGCGACCTCATGACCCTGGTCCACGACATGCTTGACCCGCGCGGCCACGTTGCGAATTCGCTCCATCCCCGCCATGGAGGTGCCGCCGAATTTCATCACGATGCGCGCCATTTGCCTGTCGAACCTGTCTGCTGATCTGGAAAGAATGTTGCCGCCCGCATGGGCAAAACGGCGCTCCTATTAGCAGCAGCGGCGAATATGGCAAGCAAGCCGATGGTCCGGGGAACTCCGATGCCGCCCGCACATTCCTTTGCGGGACAGCTATGGAGGATGGGATGGAAGCGAACCTGTGGGCGCTCGTCACGATCGGCGGGCCGATCTTGCTGGGCGCGGTGCTGATCTTCGTCATCTTGAGCAACCGCAAGCATCGGAGCCGGGAGGAGCTTGCCCGCACCGAAGCCGCCACGCGGGACCTGCACCGCCGCCTGGATGCTGAGGACAAGGCGCTGAACGGCGAAGGTCCGCCCGTGCGGCCCTGACGCGCGAATATCATGGCGCGGGGCGGCGGATATTGATAGCTACGGCCCATGGCTATCGCGACGATCGATCCCCGTGAGGCAGCGCATTTCGGCGCAATGGCGGCTGACTGGTGGGACCCCACGGGCAGCAGCGCCATGCTGCACAAGCTCAACCCCGTGCGGCTGCGCTATATCCGTGAAGCGGCCGACTGGCACTGGCATACCGACGAACATGGCTTCCGCCCGCTCGCCGGGAAGCGCGCGCTCGACGTTGGCTGCGGCGCTGGCCTGCTGGCCGAACCGCTTGCCCGGCTGGGGGCCGCCGTCACGGCGCTCGACGCGGCGGAGGAGAATATCGCGGTCGCCCGCCTCCATGCTGAGGGGCAAGGCCTGACGATAGACTATCGCACGACTCCGGTGGAACAGCTGGATGCGGGCGAATTCGACCTCATCACCTCCATGGAGGTGGTGGAGCATGTCGCCGATCCCGCCGCCTTCGTGGCCGCGCTGGCCCGGCGCCTGTCGCCCGGCGGGCTGCTCATCATGTCCACGCCCAACCGCACCCCGCTTTCCCGCCTGGCGATGATCACGGTCGGCGAAAGCCTGGGCGGCATTCCCAGGGGGACGCATGACTGGGATCGCTTCCTGAAGCCGGATGAACTCGGCAAGCTGCTGACGGATGCGGGGCTGGAGGTCACGGACGTCACCGGCCTCTCCTTCGACCCGCGCAAGGGCTTGATCCTCTCGCCCAGCAAGGCGATCAACTATCTGCTGACCGCGCGCCATCCGCAGGACTGACGGCGTGCGGACCAGAGCCTGGGGGACCGGACCCTAGACCCCGGCAGCTTCCGCGCGGGCGATCAGCGCCCTTGCTTCCTCCACATGCATGCTTTCGATCATCCGCCCTTCGAAGCGTTCCGCCCCGCCGGTGGCCGCCTCGATCAGGCGGCGCGCGTCCGCCACAGCCTGCGGGTCCGGCCCGAACACCTGATTGGCGACCGTCACCTGGCTTGGGTGGATCAGCGTCTTGCCGTCAAAGCCCAGCGCATGGCCCTCCGCGCATTCCGCTTCCAGCCCGGCTTCATCGTCCAGCCGGTTGAAGACGCCGTCGAACACGGCGACCCGATGGGCGCGCGCGCTCAGGATCACGGACTGCATCGCGTGGGACAGGCCCTCCCGGCCGGCCGATGGCGGGATGCCAAGATCCTGCCTCAGGTCGTTGATGCCCAGGAACAGGCCCGCCGTCCCCTCCGCCGACGCGATGGAGGATGCGGCAAGCACCCCGACAGCGCTTTCGATCATGGCGATGACCGGCTTCTGGCAGACGCTGAACACATCCTTCACCTGCCGCATGCATTCGACCTTGGGCAGGACGACATAGTCCGCCGCCGACCGCTTGACCGCGACCATCTCCGGCCCGTGCCACGATGTTCCCTCGATATTGATGCGGATCGCTGACAGGCGGCGGCCAAAGCCTTCGTCCACGGCCTGGATGGCGTTGGCGCGCGCTTCCTCCTTCCGGTCATCGGGAACGGCGTCCTCCAGGTCCAATATCACCATGTCGCACGGCAGCGTCCGCGCCTTGGCGATGGCGCGCGGGTTCGATGCAGGCAGGAAAAGCAGCGAGCGGGCATGGCGCAGCAACATGGTCAATCTCCTGGTTCGGCCGGGCATCTTTGATGTTGGCCTTTTCCCCTCGGCGAATCCGCGTCATAGTCAAGCGCTTCTTCGGGGGGATGGAAAGATGCTGACGACATTCGCGCTGACGGTGACTCTGCTGGTGCTGTTCTACCTGGCCGTGAGCGTCAAGGTGGTGCGGCAGGGCTATCAATATACCATCGAACGCTTCGGCCGCTTCACCGAAGTCGCCCGGCCGGGGCTCAATTTCTACCCCGCCTTCTTCTATTCCGTCGGGCGCAAGATCAACATGATGGAGCAGGTTGTCGACATTCCGGGGCAGGAGATCATCACCAAGGACAATGCCATGGTGTCTGTCGATGGCGTCGTCTTCTTCCAGGTGCTGGACGCGGCCAAGGCGGCCTATGAAGTGTCCGAACTCTATGTCGCCATCATACAGCTTGCCACGACCAACCTGCGCACCGTCATGGGTTCCATGGACTTGGACGAAACCCTGTCGAAGCGGGACGAGATCAACGCCCGGCTGCTGTCAGTGGTCGATCATGCGACCAACGCCTGGGGCATCAAGATCACCCGCGTCGAATTGAAGGACATCCGCCCGCCCGCCGACATCGTCAACGCCATGGGCCGCCAGATGAAGGCGGAGCGCGAAAAGCGCGCGCTGATCCTCGAATCCGAAGGCTTGCGCGCCTCCGAAATCCTGAAAGCCGAAGGGCAGAAGCAGAGCCAGATTCTGGAAGCCGAAGGCCGCCGCGAAGCCGCCTTCCGTGACGCCGAAGCCCGCGAGCGCGAGGCGGAAGCCGAAGCCAAGGCGACGCAGATGGTCTCCGAAGCGATCGCCAGCGGCAACGCGCAGGCGATCAACTATTTCGTCGCGCAGAAATATGTCGAGGCGGTGAGCCAGTTCGCCAGCTCGCCCAACGCCAAGACCATCCTCTTTCCCGTCGAGGCGACCCAGCTCATCGGCACGCTGGGCGGCATCGGCGCGCTGGCGAAGGAAGCGCTGGGCGATGGCCCGGCGCCGCCCGCCCCGCCTGCGCCCCCGCGCCGGGGCCCGTTCGACCGGGGCCAGGGCTGATGGAGTGGCTGACCGCGCTGGAGGATCATTGGTGGTGGCTCGTCTTCGCCGCGCTGCTGGGCATCGGCGAAGTGCTGGTGCCGGGCGTCTTCCTGATCTGGGTCGCGCTGGCGGCGGCGGTGACGGGCCTCATCGCGCTGGCGCTGCCCCTGTCCGTGCCAGTCCAGTTCCTGATCTTCGCCGGGCTCTGCCTGGTCGCGGTCTGGGGCGGGCGGCGCTGGTATGCCGCCAATCCCGTGGCGTCGCAGGACCCGCTGCTCAATGACCGCACCGCCCGCCTGATCGGCGAAACGGTCGTCGTAGTCGAAGCGATCGAAGGCGGCCACGGCCGCGTGCGGGTCGGCGACAGCGTCTGGTCCTGCCGCGGCCCCGATGCGCCAGCAGGCGCGCGCGTGCGGATCACCGGCGCGGATGCGTCAATCCTACAGGTGGAACTGGCCTGAGGAGAGCGGCTGGCAGCCTCTAATCCCCCTAGGCAAAGCGCGGGGAGGATTGGGATAGCTCCCCAATCACCAACGGAAAAAGGGGACCAGCGCCACCGCGCCAGCCCCTTCCCTGTCCAGCTTCCCGTCAATCAGCCGACGAAGGCACGCTCGATCACATAAGCGCCCGGCGCGGCGTTAGAGCCTTCGGCGAAGCCATGCTCCTCGAAATAAGCGCCGAACTGCTTGATCATTTCCATGCTGCCGCACATCATGACGCGGTCGGTTTCCGGGTTGAACCTGGCCTCGCCCGGAATGCCTTCGAACAGGGCGCCGCTTTCCACCAGCTTGTCGATCCGCACATTGTTGCGGAACGGTTCGCGGGTGACGGTGGGCACATAATGGAACTGCGCGGCCGCCTGTTCCGCCACCAGCGGATCTTCGGCCAGCTTGCCAGTCAGCTCGTCATGGAAGGCAAGGTCGCTGACCCGGCGGACCGAATGGACGACCACTACCTGCTCGTAAAAATCATAGACGTCGGGATCGCGCGCCAGGCTGAGGAAGGGCGCAAGGCCGGTCCCGGTCGACAGCATGAACAACCGCTTGCCCGGCAACAGCGCGTCCGTAACCAGCGTGCCCGTCGGCTTGCGGCCGAGATAAATCTGGTCGCCCGGCTGGATCAGCTGCAACTTGGACGTCAGCGGGCCGTCCTGCACCTTGATCGACAGGAATTCCAGTTCCTCGTCCCAGGCGGGGCTGGCAACGGAATAGGCGCGCAGCAGCGGTTTGCCATTGTCGCCCTGGAGCCCGATCATCACGAACTCGCCCGACCGGAAGCGGAAGCTCGCCGGACGGCTGATGCGGAAGCTGAACAGATGCTCGTTCCAGTGCCGCACGGACAGCACGGTTTCAACTGTCAGGGCGCCAGTCGGCTCCAGCACCGGCTTTTCGATCGTCACGTCGCTCAAAACCTTTTCTCCTGCCAAATCCAATCCGCCAGCGTCCCCGGTCAGCAAGCGCTAGTTGCGTGGCTTTCGCAATAAATGTTGGCGGGCGAATGCCTTTCCGGCACCGCGAAGGCAAGGTGAAAAAACTTTTGCGCCCGATAGCTGATGATCTTCAACGCCGCCAAATGGCTCAGGCCATGGGGCAGATATAGAGAGTGGAGCGGCGCTCCGCCATGCCGCAGGCGAAACTGACTTTCACCGGATCGCCGCGCCCCTTCGCCAGCCGCTCCCCTGCCGGGCTGCGTGAATTGCCCGCTCCCGGCATAGATGTTCAACAGGATCACAGCCGCAAGGGCCGCGCCCGCGCGCAGCGTAAAAGCCATGGTCACAATCCCCCGCTTAGCGCCGTACAATCGTATGGCGGCGCGGACCATAGCCGCTTTTCAGGGATGATGCAGCCCCCGATGCGAATCTTTCGCATCTAGGCGAGCAAAGAAACCTGCCTCGCCGTAGCGTCAGCCGAACAGGCCCTTGGCCAAACGGCTGAGTTCGTTGATCGGGTTGCCGTCGCCGTCACGGTCGAACAAGCCGCCGATCGCGCCCATGATCGCTTCCGGCCCGCCAAACTTGGCGAGCAGCGTCTGGAGGCCGTCAGCCGACACGCCATGCTCCGCCGCCGTTGCGGCCAGAGCGGTGACGTCCGTCTCGCCTGCCGCGATCCTGCCGCCAATCTCCGTCATCAATGCCTGCATCTGCTCCGGGGTAACGCCCAACTGTCCGGCCACCGCTTCCAGGCCGCCAACGCTGTGCAGAAGATCGTTAAACATCGCCATCCCCAAATGCTGCTCAATTCGCCGCAACATAGCACCGCCGCAGGCAGACCAAAAGGAAAAGAGCCGATGGGGTCCTTCCCCACCGGCTCCCTGCCTTGTCTCTTGACGGACTCCTCAGGCGGCGGTCAGCGCCGCCTCGCGCACCGAAGCGTCCACATGGCTTTCGAACTGGGCGAAATTGTCCACGAACTGCTTCACCAGCTTGGTCGCGGTTTCGTCATAGGCGGCCTGGTCGGCCCAGGTCGCGCGCGGATCGAGAATGGTCGAATCCACGCCCGGCACCGCCACCGGCACCTGGAACCCGAAATTGGGATCGGTGCGGAATTCGGCATCGTTCAGGCTGCCGTCCAGCGCCGCATTGAGCAGCGCGCGCGTGACCTTGATCGGCATGCGCTTGCCGACGCCATATTTGCCGCCCGTCCAGCCGGTGTTCACCAGCCAGCAGGTGACGCCGCCCTTGTTGATCCGGTCCTTGAGCAGATTGCCGTAGACCGAAGGGTGACGCGGCATGAAGGGCGCGCCGAAGCAGGTGGAGAAGGTCGCCGATGGCTCCGTGACGCCGATCTCGGTGCCCGCCACGCGCGCGGTGTAGCCCGACAGGAAATGGTACATGGCCTGATCCGGCGTCAGCCGCGCGATCGGCGGCAGCACGCCATAGGCGTCGGCGGTCAGGAAGATGATGTTCTTGGGCACCGGACCCAGATTCTTTTCCGACGCATTGGGAATGAAGTCGATCGGGTAGGACCCACGGCTGTTTTCCGCCAGGCTGTTGTCGTCCAGGTCGATCTCGCGCGTATCCTCGTCGATGACGACATTTTCCAGCACCGTGCCGAACCGCTTGGTGGTGGCGAAGATCTCCGGCTCGGCCTCGGCCGACAGGTTGATCATCTTGGCATAGCAGCCGCCTTCGAAGTTGAAGACCGCCGTGTCCGACCAGCCATGCTCGTCGTCGCCGATCAGGGTGCGGCTGGCATCGGCCGACAGGGTCGTCTTGCCTGTGCCGGACAGGCCGAAGAACACCGCCGTATCGCCGTTCGCGCCGATATTGGCCGAACAGTGCATCGGCATCACGCCCTTGGTGGGCAGCAGATAGTTGAGGATGCCGAACACCGACTTCTTCATCTCGCCCGCATAGCGCGTGCCGCCGATCAGGATCAGCTTCTCGGTGAAATTGACCGCGATCACCGTTTCGCTGCGGGTGCCGTGGCGCGCAGGGTCCGCCTGGAATGTCGGCAGGTCGATGATCGTATATTCAGGCGTGAAGCCCGTCAGTTCCTCAGCGCCCGGCCGCACCAGCAGCGTGCGGATGAACAGGTTGTGCCAGGCCAGTTCGTTGATGACGCGCACATTGACGCGATATTCGGGCTGCGACCCGCCGAACAGGTCGGCGACATAGAGCTTGTCCTTTTCGGCCAGCGCCTTGAAGAAGTCGGCCTTCAGCGCGGCGAAATGTTCCGGCGTCATCGGCACATTGGTTTTGCCCCACCAGATGGTGGATTCGGTTTCCGCATCCCTGACGATGAACTTGTCATTGGCCGAACGGCCCGTATGCTTGCCCGTCTTGACGACCAGCGGGCCGTCCTTCGCCAGCACGCCTTCGCCATTGACGATCGCGGCTTCGACCAGCGGCGCGGTGCCCAAATTCCAGAACTGCACAGCATTGGTGGTAATGCCCTGATGATCCAGGGTAGTAGAGGATTTGGCCTGCACGCCTTAACTCCTGATGTCAAAACTCTCAGATCGCGAACAACGACCGCTTGCGACCGATCCGCCCCTCAGCGCCACATCCTTGAACGTGCGGCGTCATTTATTGCAGACGGTTGGCGGCATAGCCTTTTTGAGGGCCCAGCGTCAAACCCCCGGCGGCCTTGCTTTGCGGCGATTTTCTCTGCTCGTCGCGCGGGGGCAAGCGCCTACCCCTTTCTTGCGGGGGGAGCGGCCATGGTCTAACGCAGCATTGCGGGCCTGCCGGGCCTGCCAGGGATTAGCGGACGATCGACGGGACGAAGCATGAGCGCAACCATCGCCCTTGTGGATGATGACAAGAATATCCTGACATCCGTGTCCATCGCCTTGCAGAGCGAAGGCTTCATGACGCGCCTTTATTCCGACCCGGACGCGGCGCTCAAGGCGCTGGTGGACAATCCGGCCGACCTGGCCGTGTTCGACATCAAGATGCCGGGCATGGACGGGCTGGAACTGCTCCGCCGCCTGCGGGAAAAGAGCCAGATGCCCGTCATCTTCCTGACGTCCAAGGCCGATGAGCTGGACGAGGCGCTGGGGCTGGCGATGGGCGCGGACGACTATATCTCCAAGCCCTTTTCGCAGCGGCTGCTGATCGCGCGCATCCGCGCCATATTGCGCCGGGCGGAAGTCAGCCGGGCGGTCGAAACGCCCGGCGAGCCGGTATCCGAACCGATCGTGCGCGGGCGGCTGGAAATGGACCCGGCCCGGCATCGCGTGAAGTGGCTCGGCCGCGACGTCACGCTGACCGTCACCGAATTCCTCATACTCGAAACGCTGGCGACGCGCCCCGGCGTGGTCAAGAACCGCAACCAGTTGATGGATGCCGCCTATCAGGATGACGTTTATGTCGACGACCGCACCATCGACAGCCACATCAAGCGCCTCCGCCGCAAATTCCGCGAGGTCGACCCCGAATTCAACGCAATCGACACCCTCTATGGCGCCGGATACCGTTTCTCTGAAGAATGATCTCCGGGGGGGCGGAGGGCTGCGCTGGTCCGGGCGGATCAGCCTGACCCCGCGCATCCTGGCGGTCAACGTCTTCGCCCTCGCGCTGCTGGCGGGCGGCTTCTTCTATCTGGACAGCTATCGCACGCGGATCGTCGATGCGCGGCTCCAGCAATCGGCGCGCGAACTCAAGCTGCTCGCGCTGGGCCTGGAAAATGCGCCCGCCGACCGCCATGACGCGCTGATCGCCGCCTATGCGCGGCAGACCAGGGACCGCGTCCGCCGCTATGCCCCGGACGGCAGGCTGATCGCCGACAGCTTCACCATGGACGCCCCGCGCTACCGCCTGCGCACGCCCGACGAAGAGGAATGGAAGCGCCATGTCGCCCGCTTCCTCGACCGGGTCGTGGACCGCGTCGTATCCGCCGACAGCCCGCCCAGCTTCGAGGAACCGGCGGTGGACCGGGCCGAAGCCTGGCCCGAACTGATGCTGGCGCGCAAGACGGGCAAGCCCCAGGCGATGAACCGCTATGCGCCCGACCGCACTTTCATGATATCGGCGGCGGCAAGCGTGAAGGACGGGACCAGCCTGCTCGCCACCGAAAATGCGCGCGACATCACCCGCACCGTGCGGGCGGAGCGGCTGCGGCTGGGCATAGTCATCGCCGCCGCCGTGCTGGCGTCCGTGCTGCTCTCGCTGTTCCTCGCCCGCACCATCGTCCAGCCGCTCCAGCGCCTCGCCCGCGCCGCCGTGCGCGTCCGGCTGGGGCGCGCGCGCGAAGTCACCGTCCCGCGCCTGCCCGACCGCCGGGACGAAATCGGCATGCTCGCCCGCGCCCTGTCGGACATGAGCCACGCCCTGCGGCAGCGCATCGACGCAACCGACGCCTTCGCCGCCGACGTCAGCCATGAACTCAAGAATCCCATCGCCTCGCTGCGGTCTGCCCTCGACGCGCTGGACCGGGTCGACCGGCCGGACCTGCGCGCGCAGTTGATGGCGATCGCGCAGGACGATGTGCGCCGCCTCGACCGGCTGGTGACCGACATTGCCGAAGCCTCGCGGATCGATGCGCAGCTCTCCCGCACCCGCTTCGAACCGATCGACCTTGGCCTGCTGATCGAACGCATGGTCGTCGCACGCGAGGCGCGGGGCGTCCCGCGCGGCGTGCGCTTGGCCTTCGCCCGCCCGCGCAAGGATGTCGCCGTGGTCCTGGGCGAGGAACAGCGGCTGATGCGCGTGCTCGACAATCTGATCGACAACGCCATCTCCTTCTCCCCCGACGGCGGGCTGGTGCAGATCGTCGCGACCGTCGCCGACAATGAAGTGCTGGTGAGCGTCGAGGATGAAGGGCCCGGCGTGCCGGAGTCGCAGCGCGAGCATGTCTTCCGCCGCTTCCACAGCGTCCGCCCCGAAAATGAGGCTTTCGGCAAGCATTCGGGGCTGGGCCTCGCCATCGCCCGTTCCATCGTGGAGGGGCATCAGGGCAAGATCAGCATCGCCGATCGTGAGGACAATCAGAGCGGCGCCTGCTTCATGCTCCGCCTGCCCATGGCCGTGGAACGCGACCCCGGCATTGTGTCGGAATAGGACAGAGCCGGCTTTCCCATCAAATCGATTCCCACCGCCCTGAACTGGGTCTATGAAGGGTGGAGCGATATGACGCGGCAACAATCATCCGAAACCCTGCACGCAAGCAGCGTCTCCATCGGCGGACGCGCGGTGCTGCTGTCCGGCCCCAGCGGCGCGGGCAAGTCCGACCTTGCGCTGCGCCTGATCGACAGGGGCGCCACGCTGATCAGCGACGATTATACGGTGGTCACTTGGACGGACGGGCGGCTGGAGGCCAGCGCCCCCGCCACCATCGCGGGCAGGATGGAGGTGCGCGGCATCGGCCTTGTCGACATGCCATGCGTCGAATCTGCGCGCGTCGCCCTGATCATCGACCTTGGCCAGCATGTGGAGCGCATGCCCGCCGATCCTGAAATGCGGTCCGTCGCGGGCGCGCAGGTGCCGGTGATCAGGCTCGCGGGGCTGGAGCCATCCGCGCCGGTCAAGGTCGAACTCGCGCTCAGGATGGCGGGGCTGGCATGAACGCTCCGCCCCCCAAGACTATCCTTCTCGTGTCGGGCCTTTCGGGCGCGGGCAAGACGACCGCGCTCAAGACGTTGGAGGATATGGGGTGGGAAGTGGTGGACAATCTTCCCCTGCTGCTGCTGGAACGGCTGCTCGACACGCCCGTGCCCGCTGGCCATGGGGAGCTTGACGACCGGCCGCTGGCGATCGGCATCGACGCGCGCACCCGCGGCTTCAACGCCAACGCCATCGTCCAGCGGATTAAGGCGCTGCGCTCCCGTCACGGCCATGACATCGAAACGCTGTTTCTCGACTGTTCCGACATGGAGCTGGAGCGGCGCTTCGCCGAAACGCGCCGCCGCCACCCGCTGGCGTCCGACCGGCCCGCCGCCCATGGCCTCGCGCGCGAGCGTGAACTGACGGAGCCGATGCGCCGCTGGGCGACCCATGTGATCGACACCACCAGCCTCACCAGCAACGGCCTGCAACAGGAAATCCGCAACCGCTTTTCCCGCGACGGCCTGTCCGCGCCGGTGCTGACGATCATGTCCTTCGGCTTTTCGCGCGGCGTGCCCCTGAACGCGGACCTGATGTTCGACATGCGCTTCCTGCGCAATCCGCATTGGGACGATGAGCTGCGGCCCAGGACCGGGCTCGATCCCGCCGTCGCCGCCTATATCGCCGAAGATCCGGCTTATGAGGACTCCGTCCGCCGGATAGAGGAGCTTCTGGCGATGCTCCTGCCGCGCTATGCGGACAGCGGGAAAAGCTATGTCACCGTCGCGTTCGGCTGCACCGGCGGACGGCATCGTTCGGTGCATGTTGCCGACCGTGTCGCCAAATACTTGCAACATGCGGGCTTTTCGCCCACGATCTCGCACCGCAATATGGAATCAGCGCCCCAGGACGCCCTGGAGAAGCGCAGACCGGGAGGCCCGAAAGCTCAATCATGAAAAAAGTGGGCCTCGTAAGTAGATGATCGGACTCGTACTCGTCACTCATGGATCGCTGGCGACCGAATTTGTCGTGGCCATGGAGCATGTGGTCGGCCCGCAGCAGCAGATCGAAACCATCTGCATCGGCCCGGAAGATGATATGGAGGTGCGCCGCGCCGACATCGCCTCGGCGGTGGAGCGGGTGAATGACGGATCGGGCGTCATCCTGCTGACCGACCTGTTCGGCGGCACGCCCTCCAACCTCGCCATATCGCTGCTCAAGGCGGGCGAGATCGAAGTGATCGCGGGCATCAACCTGCCCATGCTCATCCGCCTGGAAAGCGCGCGCAAGGTCATGGACGTGCGCCAGGCTGTCGCCGCCGCCCGCGAAGCCGGGCAGAAATATATCAGCGTCGCATCGGAATTGTTGGGCAGCACCACATGAGCGAAATCAGCCGGGAAGTCCTGATCAGCAACAAGCGCGGTCTGCACGCGCGGGCAAGCGCCAAGTTCGTGACGCTCGCCAGCGGCCTTCCCGCGCAGATCACCGTGCGCAAGGACGGCAGCGAGGTGACGGGCACGTCCATCATGGGCCTGATGATGCTGGGCGCGGCGCTGGGGGATTCCATCACCATCAGCGCCACTGGTCCCGAAGCGGCGGAATCGCTGGGCAAGCTGGTCATGCTGGTCGAAGACAAGTTCGGCGAAGAATAGCTCTTTCTCGCGCCGCCCCGGCCCGATAGAGAGGCCGCCTCGTCCCAAGGAGGAAAGCAGGCGCAGTGGCACGCGAGATCACCGGATTTTCCAACCCGCTGGTGAAGCGTGTCCGATCCCTGCGCGAAAAGAAATTCCGCAAGGCCGAAGGGCTGTTCCTGGCGGAAGGGCTGCGCATTCTCACCGAAGCGCGGGAAGAAGGCGTGCTGCCCGAAATGCTGTTCCACGCAGGGTCCAGCCATCCCCTCGCCGCCGATCTGATCGCCGCGATGGAGGCGGCGGGCGGCGACGTCATCGAAACCACGCCGGACATTCTGTCGAAAATATCGGGCAAGGATAATCCCCAGGCGGTCGTGGGCGTCTATCGCGACCGGCTGACCCCCCTTGATAAGCTGGACCGGACCAAGGCCGGCATATGGATCGTCGCCCAATCGCTGCGCGACCCCGGAAATCTCGGCACCATCCTGCGCACGGGCGATGCCGTGGGCGCGGGCGGCCTCATCCTGATCGACGATTGCGTCGATCCCTTTTCCGTCGAGTCCGTGCGCGCATCCATGGGCGCGCTCTTCACCCAGTCCATCACCCAGGCCCGCTGGGGCGAATTCATGCACTGGCTGCGGCAGGGGCCGGGCGAACTGATCGGCACCAGCCTCAAGGCGACTCAGGATTATCAGGAGCCGCGCTATGCCAGCCCCTCCTTCCTGCTGGTCGGGAACGAGGCGCAAGGACTGCCGGAAGCCTATGAGGCGGAATGCGACCAGCTTGTGAAGATGCCGATGCTGGGCAAGGCCGACAGCCTCAACGCCGCCGTCGCCTGCGCGGTGATGGCCTATGAACTGCTGAACCAGAAGCGAGCGAAGCGATAGAGCAAGGCCGGTCATCCTCATCCGTTCGGGCTGATCCTGTCGAAGCCCCTCTCTTTTCCTTGAAAAGGACGGCCCTTGCGGCGAGCGGCGGATAAGGCGGCCTGACGGATTTTCAGGGGGGAAGAAGAGGACGATGGCTAACGAAGGTATCGGAGCGATGCTGCGCCACAAGCGGGTGCTGGCGGCCAGCCTGATCGGCACGGCGGTCGAATTCTACGATTTCTACATCTATGCGACCGCCGCCAGCCTGGTGTTCGGCCCCCTCTTCTTCCCCGCCTCATCCCCCTCGGCCCAGTTGCTGGCGGCCTATGGCTCCCTTGCCCTCGCTTTCTTCGCGCGGCCGTTGGGCGCGGCGGTGTTCGGCCATTATGGCGACCGCATCGGACGCAAGGCGACGCTGGTCACCTCGCTCATGCTGATGGGCGGGTCGACGCTCGCCATCGGATTCCTGCCGACCTATCAGATGATCGGCTGGTGGGCGCCGCTGATCCTGTGCATCCTGCGCTTTGGCCAGGGCTTCGGTCTTGGCGGCGAATGGGGCGGCGCGGCGCTGCTGGCGGTGGAAAACGCCCCGCCCGGCTGGCGCGCGCGCTTCGGCATGTTCCCGCAGCTTGGCGCGCCCGTCGGCTTCCTGGCCGCCAATGGACTGTTCCTGATTCTCGGCATGTTCCTGACGGACGAGGATTTCTTCGCCTGGGGCTGGCGCCTGCCCTTCCTTGGCAGCGCGGTGCTGGTCTTCCTGGGCCTCTGGGTCCGGCTCAAGCTCACCGAAACGCCGGAATTCGCCGCCGCCCAGGCCGAAGCGCCCCCGCCCGCCCTGCCGCTCGCCACATTGTTCTCCAGCCATCTGGGCGCGGCGATCGCGGGCACCTTCGCCGTGGTCGCCTGTTTCGCCGTCTATTATATCGCCACCGCCTTCGCGCTCGGCTACGGCACCACCACGCTCAAGATCGACCGGGAAATCTTCCTCGCGGTCCAGCTTGGCGCGATCCTGTTCATGGCGATCAGCATCGTCATCGCAGGCTGGTGGTCGGACAAGACCAGCCCCACCCGCGTGCTGGTGGCGGGCTGCATCGGCACCGTGCTGATGGGCGTCATCTTCGGTCCCGCCATGGGCACCGGGCAGTTGCTGCCGATCTTCCTGATCCTCAGCCTCGCGCTGTTCCTGATGGGCTTCGTCTACGGGCCGCTGGGCGCCTATCTCCCCCATCTCTTCCCGGTCCAGTTGCGCTATACCGGCGCATCCTTCGCCTTCAACCTCGGCGGCATCATCGGCGGCGCGCTCGCCCCGATCGTCGCGACCTGGCTCATCCAGGTGCAGGGCGTGGCGCTCGTCGGCCTCTATATGTCGGCGGCGGCGGCGATCAGCCTCGCAGGCCTCTGGTTCACAAGCCGCAACCCCACCTGAAATCCTCCCCATTTTTGATGGGGAGGGGGACATGCAAAGCATGGTGGAGGGGAAAATGCACAGCCTCGCCATATCTCCTCCACCCTTGCAGCCTGCGCCAAATGGCGCGACACGCACAGCGATGATCACCCTGCCCATCCATGCCGTGCTGCCCGATCTGCTCGCCAGCTTGCGCCGGGGCAGCAATGCCGTGCTGGTCGCGCCGCCGGGCGCGGGCAAGACGACGGCGGTCGCGCCCGCCCTGCTCGACCAGCCATGGTGCACGGGTCAGGTGCTGCTTCTGTCCCCGCGCAGGCTGGCGGCGCGCGCTGCCGCCGAACGCATCGCCGAACTGATGGGCGAGCAGCCGGGCGGGACCGTGGGATACGCCACGCGGATGGATTCCAAAGTCTCGGCCCGCACCCGCCTATTGGTGCTGACCGAAGGCATCTTCGTGCGGCGGATTCAGGATGACCCGGAACTGTCCGGCATATCGGCCGTGCTGTTCGACGAAGTGCATGAGCGTAGCCTGGACAGCGATTTCGGGCTCGCGCTTGCTCTGGATGCGCAGGCGGCATTGCGGCCGGACCTGCGCATCGTACCGATGTCGGCGACGCTGGACGGCGCGCGCTTCGCCCAATTGCTGGACGGCGCGCCGGTGATCGAAAGCGAGGGCCGCATCCAGCCGCTCGAACTGCGCCATGCCGGGCGTTCGGCGGAAAAGCGGATCGAGGATGACATGGCCGCCACGATCCGCCGCGCGCTCAGGGAGGAAGCGGAGGGCGACATCCTCGCCTTCCTGCCCGGCGTGGCGGAGATCGAGCGCACGGCCGATCGGGTCGAGGGCGAGGACATTGAACTCCACAAGCTGCACGGCAGTCTGGACCCCGCCGCCCAGCGCGCCGCCATCCGCCCCTCGCGGGAGGGACGGCGCAAGCTGATACTGGCGACCTCCATCGCGGAAACCAGCCTGACCATCGACGGGGTGCGGATCGTCATCGATTCGGGGCTGGCGCGGCGGCCCCGCTATGACCGGGCGGCGGGCGTCACCCGGCTGGTGACCGAACGGGCTAGCCAGGCGGCGGCGACGCAACGCGCGGGCCGCGCGGCGCGGCAGCGTCCCGGCGTCGCCTATCGCCTGTGGGAAGCGGCTGCGACTGCGGGCATGCCGCCCTTCGATCCTCCCGAAATATTGGAAAGCGACCTGTCCGGCCTGCTGCTCGACTGCGCGCTGTGGGGCGTCGGCGACCCTGCCGCCCTGCGCTGGCTCGATCCCCCGCCCGCCGCCGCGGTGAGCGAGGCGAGGAAGCGGCTGACGGTGCTGGAGTCGCTCGACGCCGATGGACGGATCACCGCCCACGGCAAGGCGCTGGCCAAGCTGCCGCTGGAACCGCGCATCGGCCATATGCTGGTGCGCGCGGCCGAACTGGGTCTGACCGGCGTGGCAGCCGAAGTCGCCGTGCTGCTCGGCGAGCGCGGCATTGGCGGGCAGGATGCGGACCTCTCGCAGCGGCGGCTCCGCTGGCGCCGGGAAAGCGGCAGGCGGGCGGACGCGGCGCGCGCCATGGCCAAGCGCTGGGCAAAGCTCGTGACGTCCCCCTTACCGCTGACGGGAGGTGCCGGGGGTGGGCCAGCCCAGACGCCCGCGACCCGTCCACCCGGTGCTGACTTCGAACACGCCACCGGCATCTGCCTCGCGCTCGCCTTCCCCGACCGGGTGGCGAAGCGCCGTTCCGGCGATGGCGCGGAATGGGCGAGCGTGGGCGGGCGCGGCTTCCGGCTCGATCCCCTGAGCCCGCTGGCGCGCGAGGAATGGCTGGCCGTGGGCGAGGTGCAGGGCAGCGCGGCGGGCGCGCGCATCCTGTCCGCCGCCGCCATCGGCGAAGCGGATGTGCTGGCACTTTTCGGCAGCCATGTGGCGGAACACCGCACCGTGCGCTTCCGCCCTGAAACCGGCGGGATCGAGGCCCTGCGCGAACGCCGCCTCGGCGCCGTGCGCCTGTCCTCCGGCTCCGACGACCGTCCCGATTCCAATGCGATAGTTCACTCGCTAGTTGAAGGCGTGCGTCAAGGCGGCCTCGACCTCCTCCCATGGTCCGATGCGGCGCGATCGCTGCGCACCCGCGCGGCTTTCGCCGGGGTGGAGGCGCTGTCCACCGAAGCGCTCATGGCAAGCCTCGACGAATGGCTCCCGCCCTTGCTGGCGGGCAGGCGGCGGCTGGCGGATATCGACCGCTCGCAACTGTCCGCCGTGCTGGAAGGACTGATCGGCTGGGACGGCAAGCAGCAGCTCGACCGGCTCGCCCCGCCCGAATTCCGCTCGCCAGCGGGAAGCAGCCACCCGATCGACTATGCGGCCGAAGGCGGGCCCCGTGTCGAATTGCGGGTGCAGGCGCTGTTCGGCCTCAGCGAACATCCGGTGGTGGGCAGCGCGCGCATCCCGCTGGTGCTTTCGCTCACCTCGCCCGCCGGGCGGCCGATCCAGACGACGCGCGACCTGCCGGGCTTCTGGTCGGGAAGCTGGAGCGCGGTGGCGAAGGAAATGCGCGGGCGCTATCCCCGCCATCCCTGGCCTGACGACCCGGCGGGCGCGGCGGCGACGCTGCGCACGAAACGTGCCGACGCGCGCGCCAAGCCTTGACTTTGCGCCGCGCGCTGGTGCAACGCAAAGGCGGTTTCCCAAAGGGAGTTTGACGCTTCGATGTCCGCGCGCATCCACCAGATCCAGAAGAACGCCATGCAGTCGGGCAAGGCGAACACCGACAAATGGGTGCTGGAATTTGCCGCCGCCGAAGCGAAGCGGCCCGATCCGCTGACTGGCTGGGCCGGTTCGGGCGACACGCAGAGCCAGGTGCGGCTGACCTTCCCGTCGCGGGAGGCCGCGATAGCCTATGCGGAAAAGCACGGGCTTGACTACAGCGTCATCCCCACCCCGCCCAAGACGCTGAAGATCCAGGCCTACGCCGATAATTTCCGCTGATGGTGGCGGTGGCGGCACAATCGGGCGCGATCATGCCTGATTGCCGCCTTATTCCCTTGCCAAGAGGCGGGGCTTGGGGGCACAAGCCGCCCCTTCATGGGAAAGCCTGAACAGATAATGACGGATCGCCAGCAGATTTTCGACAGCATCGCGGCGCAGATCGCTCCCTTCAACAAGAAGGGTGTCGAACTGACCGAGGCCACTACATTCGCGGGCGACCTGGAATGGGACAGCCTGACCGTCATGGATTTCGTGGCGGCGATCGAAGACGAATTCGACATCATCATCACCATGAACATGCAGGCCGAAATCGAAAATGTCGGCCAGCTTGTGGATGCCGTGGCGAAGCTGAAGGGCTGAACGGCCTGAAAAGATATTCCGTTCGTCCTGAGGAGCGATTGAGCCCGCCGGGCCGAAGACGGCCGGAGGATATGGCCTGCGAAGGACCCGAAACCGGGCGCCCCTGCTCTGGTACGGACCTTCGGCTGCGCTCAGTCACTGCTCGCGCGAACGGCTAGGGAAATGAATATGCCCGAAGCTGCTGAAACCGCCACCGACGCCCACACGCCCGCCGAAGTCGCAGGCGCGCGCGACCTTTTTTCCAAATTCGATCCCCTGATCGCGGAGCGCGAGGCGCTGCTGGCCACGGGCGTGCGCGACCCGTTCGCGATCGTCATGGATGAGGTCAAGTCGCCGACCCTGGCCGTCATCAAGGGCAAGGAAACGATCCTGCTCGGCACCTATAACTATATGGGCATGACATTTGATCCCGATGTGGTCGCCGCGGGCAAGAAGGCCCTGGACGAATTCGGCGCGGGCACGACCGGCAGCCGCGTCCTCAACGGCACTTATCAGGGACACAGGGAGGTCGAGGACGCGCTGAAGGATTTCTACGGCACGTCCAGCGCCATGGTCTTTTCGACCGGCTATCAGGCCAATCTGGGCATGATTTCGACGCTGGCGGGCCGGGGCGACTATGTCGTGCTGGACGCGGACAGCCATGCGTCCATCTATGACGGCTGTTTCTTAGGGGATGCGGAGATCGTCCGTTTCCGCCACAACAGCGTCGAGGATCTGAACAAGCGCCTTGGCCGCCTGCCCGCCGACGCGCAGAAGCTGGTGGTGCTGGAGGGCGTCTACTCAATGCTGGGTGACGTCGCGCCGCTGCCCGAAATGGTGGCCGCCGTCCGCAAGCATGCCAACTGCATGATCCTGGTCGATGAAGCGCATGGCATGGGCTTTTTCGGCCCCAACGGCCGCGGCGTCTATGAAGAACAGGGCGTCGAAAAGGACGTGGATTTCATCGTCGGCACCTTCTCCAAATCGGTCGGGACGGTCGGCGGATTCTGCGTATCCAACCATCCCAAGTTCGAAGTGCTGCGGCTGGTCTGCCGCCCCTATGTTTTCACCGCCTCGCTGCCGCCCAGCGTTGTCGCCACCGCCGCCACATCGATCCGCAAGCTGATGCATGCAGGCGAAAAGCGGGCGCATCTGTGGAAGAACAGCCAGCGGCTGCACAAGGGGCTGACCGATCTCGGCTTCACGCTGGGGACCAGGGAACCACAGTCGGCGATCATCGCCGTCATCCTGACCGATCAGGCGCAGGCCGTCGCCATGTGGCAGGCCCTGCTGGAGCTTGGCCTTTACGTTAACATGGCGCGTCCTCCGGCCACTCCTGCCGGAACCTTCCTGCTGCGTTGCTCGCTATGTGCGGAGCATAGCGATGAACAGGTCGGACAGATCATCGCCATGTTCGAAGCTGCGGGACGGGCGACCGGCGCTCTCGGCTGATCGCGGGCGCTGCGCTCCGGCGACGAAGCGAGACGCAGGTGAGACGAACGGAGGCGATAGGGAGGAACCTTCCTATCCTCGCCATTTCGCCTGCAACGCTGTTCGACTAATGTGTTCATAATGCCGGACAGCTATCTTATGGAAGAGCAGGCGACAGGATGGCGGGCAGCGGTGGGGCGCTTGCTGCCGCTGATCCTTGTCATACTGCTCATCGGCTCGCTCGGCACCCTGCTCTACAATGCCAGCAACGCGTCGCGCGACCATGAACGCGCGTTGCAGGAACAGCGCCGCAGTTTTGAGATCATCGCCCTCGCCCGCGCCTTCGAAGCGAAGACCGCCCGCGCCGAAGTCACGCTGGCGCGCTATGTCATCAGCCTTGATCCCGATGTCGGCCGCCTGTTCCAGGACCAATGGCGCACCGCGTCCAGCCAGTTGAAGCTGCTGCGCTACGCCACCCGCCAATCAGGCTGGCAGCGCAACAATGTCCGCGAACTGGAAACCGCCTTCAACCAGCGCGGCAAGACGCTGGCGGAAATCGGCCTGCGCACCACCTATGACCAGAAGATGGCAGCGCTCGGCCAATTCCACCGCGCTGGCCGGTCGGAGGATCTGAAGCGCATTACCGCCCTGCTCGACCGGGTGATTCGCGCTGAAAATGCCCGGTTGCAGGAACGCAGCGTCGCGGTGACGCTGGCGGGCAACCGCACTGAATGGGTGGGCAAGACGTCGCGCCTGTTCGGGCTGGTGCTGCTGGTCTGCGTGCTGTTCGCGCTCTGGATCGCGAACGCAGCCTATACCGAGCGGCGCAATGCCGGCCGCATGGCGGAGATGGAGGCCGAACGCGCCGACCGGCTGGAGGCCGCCGTTGCTGCGCGCACGGTCGAACTGTCCGGCGCCTATGAGCAACTCAAGAAGGAAACGGCCGAACGCGCCGCGGCGGAAGAAAATCTGCGCCAGATGCAGAAGATGGACGCGGTCGGGCAGTTGACCGGCGGGATCGCCCATGACTTCAACAATATGCTGGCGGTGGTCGTGGGCGGGCTGGAGCTTGCCAAGCGCAAGCTTCGCCTCAAGCCCCGCGAAGCTGCCCATCATCTGGACAATGCGCTGGAGGGCGCGAATCGCGCCGCCGCCCTGACCCGCCGCCTGCTGGCTTTCGCCCGGTCCGAACCGCTGCTGCCCAGCGCGGTCGATCCCGAAGCGCTGGTGTCGGGAATGGCGGACCTGATCGACCGCTCCATCGGCGACCAGATCAAGGTTTCGATCATCAACCATGCCAGGGGCTGGCACATTTTTGTCGACCAGCATCAGATGGAAAATGCGATCCTCAACCTGTGCGTCAATGCGCGCGACGCGATGGACGGGCGCGGCAAGCTGGTGATCGAAACCGCGCAGGTCCATCTGGCCGCGAATGAAGTCGGCGAATGCGCGCAGGGCGATTATGTGATGCTGAGCGTCACCGACGATGGCTGCGGCATGAGCCCTGACGTCGCCGCGCGCGTGTTCGAACCCTTCTTCACCACCAAGCCGGTGGGCAAGGGCACCGGCCTTGGCCTTAGTCAGATTTTCGGCTTCGTGCGGCAGAGCGAGGGCGAAATCCGCATCGATACCGAAGAAGGCAAGGGCACCAGCGTCCATATTTATTTACCGCGCAAGGGTGCTGCGGAGACGGGCGCGCGCACTGATGCCTCGGCAGGCGAGCGTGAACCCGTGCTCCACCCCCCCACCCGAATCCTGGTGGTGGAGGACGACCCGCGCGTACTGAACCAGACAATGGCCGCGCTGGCCGAACTGGGCCATCTGCCGGTCGCCTGCGAACATCCGTCGCAAGCCGCAAAGCTGCTAACCAGCTATCGCGACATCGGCCTGATCATCAGCGACGTGTTGATGCCCGACATGACCGGGCCGGAAATGGTGCGCAACCTGCCCCCCGCCTTCGCCAGCCTGCCGGTGCTGTTCGTCACCGGCTATGCGGGCGACACGGCGCTTAGCGCTGATTTTGGCGGCCATGAGGTGCTGCGCAAGCCCTATACGCTGATGGGCCTGTCGCAGGCCCTGTCAAACGCGCTTAACGGATCGCACCGCCCCGGAACAGCCGCGGCAGCAGAGTAAGCGCGCCCAGCAAGGGCCAGCGCCGCTGCCACGGCTTGATCTGGATCGCCGTGCCCGCATGGCGGTTGATCTTCCACGCCAGATAATCGATGCCGCCCGCATAGGTGAAGCTCGCCTTGGCAAGCCGGACGACGGACAATATTTTACCCCGCCGCTGGAGCCGCCGCCAGCGCTTGGCTGCTTGGGCCGCAGACGGAGATGGCGGAAGTCCCTGCGCCAGAGCCGCTTGCCCGAACAGGCGGTAACGTTCCGGGTCGGCATCCACGATCGATCGCGAACGCCCCTTCCGCTCCGCGCGCAGCTCCGCATTATAGGTGAGGGAAAAGCCGGTCTCCCAGAGGGCAAGCACATCATCGGGTGCCTGCGTCATCGGCCGGGCAAGTGAAAGCAGCGTCGGCGCGGCGCTGGCGGCGGCGCGAATGGCGCTCCGGCGCGCCTCATCATCCCTGACCCAGAGCAAGCGCGCGGGCTGGGCGAAACGCGCCCAGACCGAGACATTGTCCGCCGCCGGGCTGTTCAGCCGGGCGAAGTCAGCCTGCGACAGCACGGCATATTTGGCGATCAGTCCATCATGCTCGAAAGGGAAGACATTGGGCGGAATCATCCGGTTCGCCGCCGCCAGCCAGCTTTTCCCATAAGCGGCGCGATAGTCCGAAACGATGAGGTAGAAGTCCAGCATCAGCCCATCGAGATTCTTTTCCCGAAGGCAGGAACCGTAGAAAAGCACCGCCCGCGCCGCCTGCGGATAACGGGCGGCAATCGCCCCCGCCATCGCAACGGCGCGCGGGTCGGCCGGGGCAGCAAGTTCGGCGGTGACAAGGGACAGGAGCTGGTCGGCCATTGCGCCCCATTATCCATTCGGCGCGGAATTGTCGAAGGCCGCTCTTGATTGTCGGTGAGTAAGCGGACTGCAACCCATCCGGCGCCTCCACAAGGTGCTCCTGCGAAGGCAGATCCCAGTCCCACCTTCAGAATATTGTGCCTACAGGCCTGAGCCGCTTCTCAGCCCGGAGCCGTCGAGCCACAAGCCTGCATCTTCCAACGGCTTTGCATTGAGGCAAGTGAACTTCGAAAAGCCCTGCCGTTGGGGGAAGGCTGCCCCGCCCCGCGACGCTTCGGAACTGGGCTCCTGCCTTCGCAGAGAACATTGGCGCTTCTGGCGCTCGTCAAAAAGGCCGCCGGAACAACAACGAAAGATTATTGGCAGGCATTTCGACCAAGCGCTGAAAATCCAGCCCCTCCTCGTCCGCTATGGCGATCACATCCTCGACCCGCCGCAAGCCCCACGCCGCGTCCCGCGCCCTTAGAGACGCATCGAAGGCGAGATTGGAGGGAGCAGTCACGATGCCTTCACGAAAATAAGGGCCATAAAGATAGAGCAGGCCGCCAGGCGGCAGCACCTTTCCCGCGCCTTGCATCAGCCCGATCGCCGCCGCCCAAGGGCTGATATGCACCATGTTGATGCAGATGACCGCATCCGCCTTGTCCACCGGCCACTGCGCCGCAGCGTCGAGCTTGATCGCGGGCAGGAGGTTGGCCAACCCCGCTTCCGCGCGCCACGCCTCGATCGACGCGAGCGCCGCCGGATCGGGATCGCTGGGCTGCCAATCGAGCGCGGGCAGCGCGGTGGCGAAATGGACCGCATGTTCGCCGCTGCCGCTCGCCACCTCCAGCACTTGGCCGGAAGGCGGAAGCTCGTCCCGCAGGACCGCCAATATGGCGTCGCGATTGCGCTCCGTCGCTGGAGCGAAGCGCTTGCCCGCGACGGCGGGGCCGGAGCCCGGTTGCCAAGGCTCCGGCCTGTCCGTCATTCGGCGGCCTGCGCCGCCTGCGGCTCTGTCCAGGTGAGCACCGGCTTGCGCGCGGCGAGCGTCTCATCCAACCGGCGGCGCGGCGCATAATAGGGCGCGCCCTTGAGCGCCGCGTCCCCTGCCTTCGCCCGTTCAGCCAGGCTGCGCAGCGCCATGATGAACTGGTCGAGCGCGGCCTTGCTTTCCGTCTCCGTGGGCTCAACCAGCATCGCCCCATGGACCACCAGCGGGAAATACATAGTCATCGGGTGGAAGCCTTCGTCGATCAGCCCCTTGGCGATGTCCAGCGTGGTGAAGCCTTCGGCCAGCCCCTTGTCGCTGAACAGTGCCTCATGCATGCAGGGCCCGCTCTGTCCGAACGGCGCATCCAGCACATCGTCCAGGCTGCGCAGGACATAGTTGGCGTTCAACACCGCATCGCCCGCGACCTGACGCAGGCCGTCCGCGCCATGGCTGAGGATATAGGCGAGCGCGCGGGTGAACATGCCCATCTGGCCGTGGAAAGCGACCATGCGGCCGAAGGTCTGGGCATGGTGATCCTCCGCCGTCTCCTCCTCCACCAGCACGAATTGATCGCCCCTGCGCTCGACGAAGGGCAACGGCGCGAAGGGAGCCAGCGCCTGGCTCAGCACCACCGGGCCGGAGCCGGGACCGCCGCCGCCATGGGGCGTGGAGAAGGTCTTGTGCAGGTTGATGTGCATCGCATCGACGCCCAGGTCGCCGGGACGGACCCGGCCGACGATGGCGTTGAAGTTCGCGCCGTCGCAATAGACGAAGGCCCCGGCGGCATGGACCGCGTCGGAGATGGTCTTCATGTCGCGCTCGAACAAACCGCAGGTGTTGGGATTGGTGATCATCACCGCAGCGACATCGGGGCCGAGCCGCGCCTTCAAGGCCTCCAGATCGACGCGGCCGTCCGGGGTCGCGGGAATATCCTCCACCTTGTATCCGCAGAAAGCGGCCGTGGCAGGGTTGGTGCCATGCGCGCTTTCGGGAACGAGGACGACGCTCCGCGCATCGCCCCGTGCTTCCAGCGCCGCGCGGATCGCGAGCAGCCCGCACAGTTCGCCATGCGCGCCCGCCTTGGGGCTCATCGCGACCGAGTGCATGCCGGTCAGCTTGATCAGCCATTCCGCCAGCTCATGGATCACCGCCAGCGCGCCCTGCACCGTCGATTGGGGGCTAAGCGGGTGAAGATCGGCGAAGCCGGGCATCCGCGCCACCTTCTCATTCAGGCGCGGATTGTGCTTCATGGTGCAGGACCCAAGCGGGAACAGGCCAAGGTCGATGGCGTAGTTCTGGCGGCTGAGGCGCGTATAATGGCGCACCGTCTCCTGCTCCGACAGGCCGGGCAGGCCGATGGCGTCCGTGCGGGCCAGACTGCCGAGGCGGCTTTCCACCTTGGGCGCCTGTGCGAAATCGACGCCGGTCGTATCGGTGGAGCCGATCTCGAAGATCAGCGCCTCTTCCAGCATCAGCGCGCGGTTGCCGGTGGCAGTGGCGGGCGCGGCGTCGGCTTCGGTGACGGCTTGCGGCGCAGTGGGGCGGCCTTCCTTGAGCATCGTCATATCAGAACTCCTTCCCGCACATCATCCGTTCGCCCTGAACGCTACGATCAGGCCTGGGCTTCGACACGCTCAGCCCGAACAGGGAGAGGAACGACATCATGCCAGTTCCTCCTCAAGCGCAGCAGCCAGCGCTTCGACATCCTCCACCGTCACCGTCTCGGTAACGGCGACCACCAGCCCTTGCCCAATCTCCGGCGCGTCAGGGAACAGGCGGCCCAGCGACACGCCCGCCAGCACGCCCTTGTCAGCCAGATTGCGCACCACCTCGCGCGCATCCTTGGACAGGACCAGCGTGAATTCGTTGAAGAAGCTGTCGTTGAGCAACTTCACCCCCGGCACCTGCGCCAGCCGGTCCGCGGCCTGCACCGCCAGCGCATGGTTGAGGCTCGCCAGTTCGCGCAGGCCTTTCTCGCCCAGCAGCGTCATGTGGATGCTGAACGCCAGCGCGCAGAGACCCGAATTGGTGCAGATGTTCGACGTCGCCTTTTCCCGGCGGATGTGCTGCTCGCGAGTCGAAAGGGTCAGCACGAAGCCGCGCTTGCCCGCCGCATCCACCGTCTCGCCGCACAGGCGTCCCGGCATCTGGCGGACATATTTCTGCTTGCACGCGAACAGGCCGAGATAAGGCCCGCCGAACTGCAAGCCGACGCCGATCGATTGGCCTTCGCCCACGACGATGTCCGCGCCCATATGGCCCGGCGCCCGGCAAGCGCCCAGCGCAACAGGCTCCGTCACCACCGCGACCAGCAGCGCGCCCGCTTCATGCGCCGCGTCCGCCAGCGGGGTCAGGTCGGCGATGCGGCCCAATATGTCGGGATATTGGACGACGACGCAGCTTGTGTCCTTGTCGATGCCCGCGATCAGCGCGTCGATATCGGTCGCCGCGTCGAGCCTGGGCGCTTCATGCACCAACGCGTCGCCGGTGAACTTCGCCATGGTACGCGCGACGGAGACATAATGGGGATGCAGGCCGGACGAGAGCAGCGCCTTGCCGCGCTTCGTGATGCGGCGGGCCATGCCGATCGCTTCCCAGCAGGCGGTGGAGCCGTCATACATGGATGCGTTGGCCACGTCGCAGCCCAGCAGCCGCGCGACCTGCGTCTGGAATTCGAACAGCACCTGTAGCGTGCCTTGCGCTATCTCCGGCTGATAGGGCGTGTAGGCGGTCAGGAACTCGCCGCGCTGGATCAGATGATCGACGCTCGCCGGGACATGATGCCGGTAAGCGCCCGCACCCAGGAAAAAAGGCGCTTCCCCAGCCGACAGGTTCTTCCGCGCAAGGGCCGCCATGTGACGCTCGACCGCCAGTTCGCTGGCATGGTCGGGAAGACCGGCAATCTTCCCGGAAAGCCGCGCCTCTGCGGGCACGTCCACGAACAGGTCATCGACCGAGGACACGCCGATGACGGACAGCATGTCCTGCCGGTCCGCATCGGTTAGGGGTAGGTAGCGCATGTCATTCTCCACTCCCCTCCCGCTGATGGGAGGGGCCGGGGGTGGGTTTGTTGCGGAGATGGCGCTAAAGGCCTTCCCCTCATTCCTCCCGCCAAAGGGAGGGGACTTTCCTGATCAAAGGCTCGCCACGAACTTCTTGTAGGCGGCTTCGTTCATCAGGCCTTCCAGTTCGCCGGGGTCGGAAATGCGCAGCTTGAAGAACCAGCCATCCTCCTCGGCATCGCTGTTCACCAGAGCGGGCTCATCCTCCAGCGCTCCGTTGGTTTCCACCACTTCGCCCGAGATCGGCGCATAGACGTCCGACGCGGCCTTGACCGACTCCACGACGGCGGCGTCGTCGCCCTTTTCAAAGGTCGCGCCTTCGGCAGGCAGTTCGACGAACACGATGTCGCCCAGCTGCTCCTGCGCATAGTCGGTGATACCGACGGTGGCGATTTCACCTTCGACATCGATCCATTCATGTTCGTCGGTAAAATAACGGCTCATGCTTCTACTCCCCTCGGAAAAGTCAGGCCTTGCGGCGATAGCGGTGCGGGACGAACGGCATGGGCACGACCGTCGCGCCGATGCGCTTGCCGCGCACCTCGATCTGGAGCGCGGTGTCCAGCGCCGCATGCGGCAGGCTGACCCAGCCCATGGCGACCGGCGCGCCCACGGTCGGCGCGAAGCCGCCGGACGTGACCTCCCCCACCAGAACGTCGCCAGCATAGATTTGCGCGCCTTCCCGCGCGGGCAGGCGCCCGTCGATGCGCAGCCCGACGCGCTTGGACCCTGGCCCTTCGGCAAGCTCCTTCATCACGCGCGCGTGGCCGATGAAACCGCCTTCCTCGCGGCGGCGCTTCTGGATCGCAAAACCCAGGTCCGCGCCAATGGCGCTGACGGCAGGCGTCAGGTCATGGCCGTAAAGCGGCAGCCCCGCCTCCAGCCGCAGCGAATCGCGCGCGCCAAGGCCGATCGGCTTCACCTGCGGCAGGGCGCACAGCGCATCAGCCAGCAGCGCCGCGTCACTGGCCGGAAGGCTGATCTCGAACCCGTCCTCGCCCGTATAGCCCGACCGGCTTATCCACAACGGCACGCCGCGCCATTCGAACAGGCCGCACTGCATGAACAGCAGACCGGCGGTTCCGGGCACCAGCGTAGCCATCGCCTCGCCCGCCTGCGGTCCCTGAAGCGCGAGCAGCGCCTGCTCGTCCATATGGTTCATGACCACTTCATCGGGCAGATGCTCGATCATCCAGCCGATATCGTCATATTTGGTCGCACCGTTCACGACCATGTAGATGGCCGCGCCGTCGAACGCGCCATCGCCCAGGCGCGACACCATAAGGTCGTCCAATATGCCGCCATCCTCGTCCAGCAGCATGGAATAGCGCTGACGGAAGGGCTTGAGCCCCTTGATGTCGCTGGGCAACAACAGTTCCAGCGCGTCGTCCGCACCTTCGCCCGAAAAGGTCAGCTGCCCCATATGGCTGACGTCGAACAGCCCGGCATGATCGCGGGTCCAGGCATGTTCGGCCATGATCCCTTCATATTGGATCGGCATGTGATAGCCCGCAAAGGCGACCATGCGCGCGCCCTTCGCGCGATGCCAGGCATCGAGCGGCAATTCCTGCGGCGGCAATTCTTCTTCCAGATGGGTGACGTCTTCATTGCCGGACATGAGCGGCCTTTCCGTGCGGGTTACTGGCGACAAACGCGCGGGACCGCAGCCGGTCCATCACTTTGCCACCCCCTCTGTCACGGAACCTGAGAGCTTTGACCACCGGCATACGGCCGGACGGCTTACCCCTTCGGTGGGACGGCGCGTGAGGCCATCCGCTTTCCAGAGTGCCTGCCCATGATGCGGTCCTTTGGCCTGAGAGATTCCGGGGCGGTTGCTCCTTCGGCGACGGGTTGGCCTCAAAGGCGTCCCATACTCTCCCGCATCATGCCCAGGGGCCGAATCCAACCGGACCCTGGAGACCCCTTCGCATTGCTGGAAATGCAGCGCGGCGTCAATCGCTCAATCGGCTCCCTCCTCTTTCGCCAGCCGCTGGGCGAGGGAAAGAGCCGCCTTGCGCAGCCGCTCCAGTTCCGCCATCGCGCCGGGGTCGCCCAGCGTGACGCCTCCCAACCCATCCTCACCCTCGAACAGGCGCAGAAAGCGGTCGACCCCCGCGAAGTTCGAATCCGCGACCAGATGGCGGCAAAGATCGATCCTGCCCGGCCATAGCCTGTCACCCTGCGCGCGCAGAAAAGTGGACAGGTCCTCCATCTGGGCTGCAAGCGCGGCGATCTGGGGATGAAGGTTCATGTGCGCACGCTATGCCGGGCGCGGGACCGGCGCAAGCTCCGCGCATCAGGCGGGCGTCAGCGCTCCGAAAATATCCGCATGGCGCCGCTCGGCATAGCGGTCCGTCATGCCAGCGATGAAATCGGCGATGTGGCGGCTGCGGCTGGGTTCGTCCGGCGGACAGCCATCGCGCCATTCGGGCGGCATCAGGCCGGGCTGTTCCCGGTAGGCGTGGAACAGGTTCCTCACGATGATGCGGGCGCGATCGGCCGCCGCGAGCTGCGAGGGGTGATGATAGAGCATGGCGTACATGAAGCGTTTGAGGTCGCGCTCCTGCGCCGCCAGCTCCGGGGAAAAGCCGACCAGCGTCTCGCCAGCGGCGCGCACATCCTCAACCGTGCGAACGCCCGCCCTGCGGATATTGTCCCGCGTGGCGGCAATCAGGTCGTTCGCCATGACGCCGATCTGCTCACGCACCAGTTCGCGCAACAGCCGGTCTTCGGCGACATCGGGATAGCGGGCGCGCACCCTGTCCCAGCAGCTTTTCACCAGCGGCACGCTCAACAACTGGTCCAGCGTCAGCAATCCCGCGCGCAGCCCGTCATCGATATCATGATTGTCATAGGCGATGTCGTCGGACACCGCCGCCAGTTGCGCCTCCAGCGACGCATGGCGGCCAAGGTCCAGCGGAAACAGCGCATCGACCTCGCGCATGGCCCAGCCGGGACGTTCGACCGGACCATTATGCTTGGCCAGGCCCTCCAGCATTTCCCAGCTGAGGTTCAGGCCATCGAACAGCGGATAGGGCGATTCCAGCAGCATCAGCGTGCGCAGCGTATGGGCATTGTGATCGAAACCGCCATGCTGGTCGAGCGCGGCTTCCAGCGCATCCTCCCCGGCATGGCCAAAGGGCGGATGGCCGATGTCATGGGCCAGGCACAGGGCCTCGGTCAGGTCTTCGTTCAGGCCCAGCGTCCGCGCGGTCGTCCGTCCGATCTGCGCGACCTCCAGGCTGTGGGTCAGCCGGACGCGATAATGATCACCATCGGGGGACACGAACACCTGCGTCTTGTGGCGCAGGCGGCGGAAGGCGATGGAATGGATGATGCGGTCCCGGTCGCGCTGGAACATATCGCGCGGGCCGCGCACCTCGCCGCCGATTTCGGGGTGCAACCGGCCACGGCTGTGGTCCGGGTGCGACGCATAGAGGGCAAGGCTCGTCATGCGGGAGCCTTTACTTGCTCCCCAGCCTTTCGACCACCTCTCCCGCATCGCTTTGCCAGGCGAAGGCGTCAGCCCCTGCCGTCTTGAGCTTCGATTCCACCGTCTTGGCGCGGGCGAAGCTGGCGAAGGGACCGATCAGCAGCCGGTTGGTGCGGCCCCAGCTTGCGACCCACCCGTCCTGCGGCGCGACATCGTCATATTTGCGGCGCAGATTCTTGAGCGTGAAGGCCAGCGCGCCGCGATCACTGCCCGTACCGATCTGGACCCAGTTGCGGGACGGATTCGCCGCCAGGCGGGCCTTTTCCTCCGCCGCTTTCTTCGCCTTTGCATCGGCTTCGGCCTTTGCCTTGGCCGCTGCCGCTGCTTTCACCTTCTCTGCCGCGGCGGCTTTTTTCGCCTGTTCAGCGGCGGCCTCGCGTTCGGCGCGGCGGGCGGCCTGGAGCGCGGCGATCTCATTAAGGTCTACGGCGGCGACGGCGGGCTGCCGTTCCGACTCGGGCACGTCGATGGAGCGGATAATGTCCGCCAGCGTGCGCGTCGCTTCGGGATTGGGCTGCGGCGGCGCGGGCGTTGCTGCTGCCGAAGCGGCAGGCTGGGCTGGCGCTGCCTGCTGCGGCGACGGCTGGGGCGCCGCGGCCGGGGCCGGAGCCTGGGGCTGCGCGGCGGCCGGAGAGGCGGGCGGCTGGCTCGGCAGCGACTCAAAACCGGGCGCAGGCGGCCCCTGCACCTGCGCGCTTCGCGGTTGGGCCGGAGGCGTCGCTGGCGTGGCGGGCCGGGGCAGGGCTGGCGGCGTGGCAGGCTGCGGCGCTGGCTGGGTCTGAACCGGCGCTTCAACCGGAGTCGTCGCCGTAGCCGTGGCCGTGCGCGTCTGCGCCGCAGAGGCAGGAGCAGGCGCCGGTAGAGGCGCGGGAGCGGCGCGGCGGCTCTCCGCCCTGGCCAGCGTGCTGCGCCCGGTCGAGGAACGGGGTTGTGCCGCCTGCCGGGCAGGCGTTGCCACCGCCGCCGGGGCAGCAGGCTGCGCCGGGACGGCGGCCGCAGGCGCGGGCGTCGGCGTCACCGCCGCTATGGTCGTGCCTACACGCGCCGGGAAATGACCAAAATGCACCGCTGCGGCTTTCTGCGCCGGGGTCAGGTAGGGCATCTTCTGCATATAGGGCGTCAACGCCGCCGCGAGTTGCCCCGGCATGGTCTGGCTGGCGATCTTGCGCGCATCATCCTGCCGGTTGTTCATCGCCAGAATGAAGGCGCGAAAACGCCAGGCGGGCCGGTCGCTCTTGTAAAGCAACGGCTGCAACACCTTGTCCGCCGCTTCCACCTGACCGGATATACCCAGCGACGCGGCATAGCGGTAAATCAGTTCGCTATTGTCCGGCGTCCGTTTGAGCGCGGCCTGATAATCCCGCTGCGCGCCCGCCTGGTCTCCGGTCAGGTCGCGCGCAAGGCCCCGGTCGCTCAGCAACGCCGCTTCGGAATAGCCCAGCCGCGTCGCCTGATCGAACAGCTTCAACGCCTCGGCCGGGTTCTGCGTCTTGAGCATCACCCTGCCCAGCCCCGCCTTGACCCTGCTATTATTAGGCTGAAGCGTGTCGGCGCGTGCGAAGAAGCCCGCCGCCGCGCGCGTGTCATCCAGGTCGATTGCCGCCTCGCCCGCGCCGATCAGCGCTTCAACGTCGCGCGGATTGGACGCAAGGCGCGACAGTTGGCGGTTGAGCGCTTCCGTACTGGACGGCCGGATTGGCTGCACCATGCCCGTTTGCGCCTGAGCGGTGCCTGCTAGAAGCAGCCCCGCAACGATCGATAAAGCCGGAGTTTTCACACCATTCCTTTAGCGGATTGCTGCGTGAATGGACAATTTACCATGACGAAAAGCGCGCCGGATCGCCTTGGACGATAGACGGTGCGCTCTTGAACCGCCGGGCGGCTGCCCGGGGATTACTGGTTGCTCTGACGGTTGAGGAAGCGCGGAATGTCCGGCGTCGTGCCGTCATCCTCGGCCGCAGCCGTATTCTTGTCCGCGCCGCGTGTGAGGCCGGCCATGCGCTCGAACAGTGTGCCGCCCGTGGCGACGCGAGGTGCCGGTTGCGGCGCGGCGGCTGGCGCGGGCGCGGGGCGCGCTGGCTGCGGCTCTGCCTCTTCGGCGCCCAGCAGCAGTTCGTCCTGCGACGGGTCCTCGTCCGAGAAGACGGCGGCCGGACGCGGCGGCGCCAAGGAGGCGGGCTTTTCCGCAGCGGGAGACGCCAGCGGGGCAGGCTCCGGCGCGGCGGGCACGTCGAGTTCCAGCGGCTCAGGCTCCGGCTCGGCCGCAGCGGCAGGCGCCGGGGCCGGAGCAGGCTGCGCCGCCGGGCGCGGCGTTGCGGCGGCGCTCGGAACGGCTACGGCCGGGCGGCTGGCGAAACTGAACGGCTGGGTCAGCGGAGCAGCGCCAGCGGTTACTTCGCTGTCGATGCCGGTAGCGACAACCGACACGCGGATCTTGCCGTTGAGGCCGTCATTGAAGGCCGAACCCCAGATGATGTTCGCATCCGGGTCGACAAGTTCGCGGATATGATTGGCTGCTTCATCCACTTCCATCAGGCGCATGTCGTCACCGCCGACGATGGAAACGATGACGCCCTTCGCGCCGCGCATCGACACGCCGTCGAGCAGCGGGTTGGCGATCGCCTTCTCCGCCGCCTGGAGCGCGCGGCCGTCGCCTTCGGCTTCGCCGGTGCCCATCATCGCCTTGCCCATTTCGCCCATCACCGAACGGACGTCAGCGAAGTCGAGGTTGATGAGGCCCGGCATGACCATCAGGTCGGTGATGCCGCGGACGCCCTGCTGCAACACCTCGTCAGCCATCTGGAAGGCTTCCTTGAAGGTGGTGTTGGGGTTCGCGATCAGGAACAGATTCTGGTTGGGGATGACGATGAGGGTATCGACATGCTTTTGCAGTTCCTCGATGCCCGATTCCGCCGACTTCATGCGGCGGTTGCCTTCGAAGGTGAAAGGCTTCGTCACGACGCCGACGGTCAATATGCCCTTGTCGCGCGCGGCCTTGGCGATGACGGGCGCAGCGCCGGTGCCGGTGCCGCCGCCCATGCCCGCCGCGATGAAGCACATATGCGCGCCTTCCAGCGCCTGTTCGACCGAAGCGATCGTCTCTTCCGCCGCCGCCTTGCCGATTTCGGGACGCGATCCCGCGCCCAGCCCTTCGGTGATCTGCGGGCCAAGCTGGATGCGCCGCTCTGCGGGCGAAGCGTTCAGCGCCTGCGCGTCCGTGTTCGCGACGATGAAATCCACGCCCTCGACCGACGCGGCGATCATGTTCGCGATGGCGTTACCGCCCGCGCCGCCCACGCCGATCACCGCGATGCGTGGCTTCAACTCATCCACATGCGGTGGGCTGATCTCAATGCTCATAAATTCTAGCTCCCTCCAGCTCCGGCGACATGAGCGAAACTGTCATCGAAGGTTAATGCAACAGAAAATAGCGTATTTCACCAGTAAAATTCGTTCTGCTTCGGATTATTCAATAGTTGGTCTTTATGGCTCTTACCATACGCTGCCACCATTGCGGCGCGCCGATACGGTGCACGGTCTGTGGCGCGGACGCTATCGTCCTAAGGTCAACCGGGTTCGAAGCGCCGTAAAGCGCAAGTCCCGCCAGCGTCGCGAAGGCCGGGCCGCTATGCGCTTCGGGCATTGCGGCAAGTCCGCGGGGCCGTCCGATCCGCACCGCGCGGCCCAGCGCGCCCTGCGCATAATCGGCGATGCCCTTCATTTCCGCGCCCCCGCCGGTCAGCACCACCTGCCGCCCGGTGGGCGTGTTGAAGCCCATGCCAGCGAGCGCCGCATTGATCTCCGTCATCAACTGGTTCAACCGCTCGCAAATCACCGCGACCAGCGCGGCGCGCGTTATCTTGCCCCCATCGGCATTCGGCCCGGCATTCTGCCCCGGAAGCGCGACATCGCCATGCGGCGGCGCGATCTCGATCATCTCGCGAAAGTCGCGGCGGTTCTGCATCGCCGAGCCATAGAAGCATTTGATCCGCTCCGCCTGGCTGCGGCGGATGCCGAAGGCGGAGGCGATGTCGTCCGTGATGTCCGAAGCGCCGATCGGGATGCTGTGCAGCCCCACCAGCATGCCGCCCGCGTAGAGGGACACGTTGGTAACGCCAGCGCCCATCTCCACCAGCGCGACGCCCAGGTCCCTCTCCTCCTCCGACAGGCAGGCAAGCCCCGTCGCGATGGGCGAGGCGACGATGCTGTTGACGTTCAGATACGCGCCCCGCACGCACAGGTCGAGATTGGCGAGCGGCGCGCCGTCCGCCAGCACGACATGGATATCGACGCCCAGCAGGTCGGCATGCATGCCCAGCGGCTTCTTCACCGGCACGCGGCCGTTGATGGTGAAGCAGGTCGGCTGCGCATGCAGCACCACGCGGCCATCGGGGTCGATGCCCTGCTGCCCCGTGGTCAGCAGATCATCTATATCGGCCTGCTCGATGCGGTAGCCGCCCATGTCGCGCTCGACCGTGACGACGTCGCTGACCAGGCTGCCGCCCGAAAAGCTGACCCACACATCCTCGATATTGGTGCCAGCGACACGTTCGGCCTGCTCCACCGTTTCGCGCACGGCGAGTTCGGTGCGCTCCATGTCGGCGATGAACCCCCGGCGCACGCCCCGGCTTTCCCTCTGACCCGTACCCAAAATCGCGAGTTCGCCCGTCTCGGTTCGCCCGGCGATGAGCGCCGACACCTTCCACGATCCGATGTCGATCGCGGTGACGAGCTTTTCGACCTTGGGCTGGGGCATGGGGTCAGCCCTCCTCGCCGATAGGCTCTGGATCAGCGTCAGCCTTGGCAGCACCCTGCGCGGCAGGCTTCTCCCGCGCCTGATCCTGCGGCAGGCGCAGGACGAAACGGTCGGGATCGCGCATGTCGAATTTCACGATCCCGCGTCCCAGCAGGCGATTGACCCCGTCCATGCGGGCGAAATTGACCAGCGCGGTGGCAGAGGCCCTGTCTCCTTCCGGCAGGGAAAGCGTTTCCCCCGACTGAAAGCGCAGGTCCCAGCGGCGGTTCCCGACCCATGTCGCCCCGGCCAGCATCGGCTTGAGCGCGGGCGCATTTTCCATCAGCTTGTTGAGCCCCGCCGTCTGGCGGTTGGCGCTCGGCCCCACGACCAGCGGCAGGTCGGGCATGGCGCTTGGCGACACGGATTGCAGCACCACGCCCTGCACGTCGATCAGGTGCAACTGGCCATCATGCTGCCATACGGCGACCGGGTCCCGCTCCACGATATCGACCACCAGCGTATCGGGCAGGCGGCGGGAAATGCGCGCATCCTTGACCCAGCCAAGCCGCATCATCTCCGCCCGCACCTTGGGCAGGTCGAGCGAGAGCATGGAACGGTCCACCTGGCCCAGCGCGATATTGTAGACGGGCAGCTCGTCCATCCGCTCGACGCCGCGCACCTCGACCTTCTGAACCTCGAAACCGGCATTGGCGGCGATCTCCGCGGCCTTCTGCCCGGCCATGGCGGGAACGCCCGACAGCACGGCGATCCCGGCGATGGCCGCAACCACAATGCCCACGATCGCCCAGCTTGCCATGCGCTGCAACGTGTCTTCGCTGACCGGCAGGGCATGGACCATGCGCCCGGCCCAGCTACGCCGCTTGCCTGGTTTCCCTCGCCCGCCGCCATTGCGTCCGCCCATGGAGGCGGTGCGCGTCAGCCGCGCCGTTCCGCCACGCCGGATGCGTGCCTCAGCCATGCCCTGCCCCCTTCAACGCGTCCTCGACGATCCGTTCGACCAGTTCCGCATATTCGATGCCCAGCTTCGCCGCCTGTTCGGGCACAAGGCTGAGCGGAGTCATCCCCGGCTGGGTGTTCACCTCCAGCAGGAACAGCCCTTCCACGCCCTGGCTGTCGTCCCAGCGGAAATCAGACCGCGACGCGCCCCTGCATCCCAGCAACTGATGCGCGCGCAGCGCGATCGCCTTGCATGCCTCTCCAATCTCGGCCGGAATATCGGCGGGGCAGACATGCTCGGTCATGCCGTCGGTATATTTGGCATCGAAGTCATAGAAGCCGCTCTTGGGGCGCAGCTCCGTCACCAGCAGCGCCTCATCACCCAGAACGGCGGTCGTCAGTTCCCGGCCGCGGATATAGGGTTCGGCGAGCAACTGGTCGAAATGCTGCCAGGGCCCTTCGACATCGCGGCCTATGGGAAACCCGTAATTGCCCTCCTGCGTCACGATGGCGACGCCGACGGAACTCCCTTCATTGACCGGCTTCACGACATAGGGGCGCGGCAGCGGATCGCGATCGAACAGGCTGGCGCTCTCCACTATGTGACCGCCGGGCATCGGAATGCCATGCGGCACCAGCGCCTGCTTGGTCAGTTGCTTGTCGATTGCGATCACCGATGTTGCGAGCCCCGAATGGGTGTAGGTAAGGCCCATCAGGTCCATCATGCCCTGCACCGTGCCATCCTCGCCAGGGACGCCATGGAGCGCATTGAACACGACATCGGGCCTGACCTCGGCAAGGCGCTGCGCCACGCCGCGATCCATGTCGATCCGCGTGACCTTGTGCCCGCGCGATTCCAGCGCCTTCGCAACGCCCTCCCCGCTCATCAGCGATACGGGCCGCTCCGCCGACCAGCCGCCCATCAGAACGGCGACATGCCAGGGACCGCGCGTCATTTCAGCATCTCCATGAATATACCGTTCGGGCCGAGCGAAGTCGAAGCCCTGCGCTGAACGAAGTGAAGTGCTTCGCTCCGCTCAGCAGAGCGAGGAGATTTGAGCAGGTTACTCACTTCGTCAGCCCCACCCGCTGAATTTCCCATTCAAGCTCAACGCCACTCTTCGCCTTCACCCGGCGGCGGACTTCCTCGCCCAGCGCTTCGATATCGGCGCTGGTGGCATCGCCCAGATTAAGCAGGAAGTTGGTGTGCTTTTCCGACACTTGCGCGCCGCCCAGCCGCAGCCCGCGGCAGCCCGCCTCATCCACCAGCGCCCAGGCCTTGTGCCCTGCCGGGTTCTTGAAGGTCGAACCGCCGGTCTTGCTGCGCAGCGGCTGACTTTCTTCACGCGCGGCGGCGATGCGGTCCATCTCCGCCTGGATCGCGGCAGGATCGCCAGCGGCGCCCCGGAACAGCGCGCTCACCACCACCGCCCCTTCGGGCAGGCTGCTGTGGCGGTAGCTGTAGCCCAGCGCATCGGCAGCCAGAGTCACCTGCTCGCCGGAGCGGAGCACCACATCGCATTCGACCAATATATCGCGCGTTTCGCGCCCATAAGCGCCGCCATTCATCCGCACGAAGCCGCCGACCGTGCCGGGGATCGATCGCAGAAACTCCAGCCCGGCGATACCGGCATCACGCGCGGTCGAGGACACGAGAATGCCCGATGCCCCCCCGCCGCAGCGAAGGGTGACGGCATCGGCCTGCTCGACCTTGGCGAAGGGCTTGCCCAGACGGATGACAACGCCGGGCACGCCGCCATCGCGGACGATGAGGTTGGAGCCAAGCCCCAGCGCCATCACCGGCACGGACGGGTCGAGCCGCATCAGAAAATCGGCAAGGTCCTGCGCGTCCTTGGGCTCGAACAGCCATTGCGCCGCGCCGCCCGCCTTGAACCAGACAAGGGGCGCGAGCGGCGCATCGGCCTTCAGCGTGCCGCGCACCGAAGGAAGGGCTGTCTCGGCCAGCGTCAACCGCCCAGGCCCCAAAAACGCATCCAGCCCTTCACCGCATTGGCGCCTGCATTGCCCAACGGCGTTGCGGCAAGGCTGGCGTCGACATTCTGCTGCGCGGTTTCGACCAGTTCCTGCGCCGCTTCGATGCCCTGCATGTGGATGTCGATCATCCGCTTCTGCATTTCCAGACCGACGTTGAGCAGTTCGAACATCAGGCCGCTTCCTTTTCCGCCACCGCCGGGGCAAGGCCCGCCGCCCATTTGGTGATGTCGCCTGCGCCCAGGCAGATGATCATGTCGTCGGCCCGGCAATCGGCGGCAATGACGCGGGCCAGATCGTCCGCGCCTTCCACCGTGGCGGCATGGCGATGTCCCCGCCGCTTGAGTCCGGCGACCAGTTCCGCGCTGTCCACGCCCTCGATCGGCTGCTCGCCCGCCGGATAGACTGGCGCTGCATAGACGATGTCGGCGTCGTTGAAGGCCTGCTGGAACTCGTCCATCAGGTCGCGCAGCCGGGTATAGCGATGCGGCTGCACCACGGCGATGACGCGGCCCTTCGCCCCTTCACGCGCGGCGGCGAGCACCGCCTTGATCTCGACGGGATGGTGGCCATAGTCGTCGATGACGGTGGCGACGCCCCCCTGCGCGGGAATTTCGCCCACCTTGGTGAAGCGGCGCTTCACGCCCCCGAACTTGGCGAAGCCGGTCTGGATCGTCGCATCGTCGATCCCCATCTGCAACGCCACGCCGATCGCCGCCATGGCGTTCAGCACATTGTGACGGCCGGGCATGGGCAATTCTATGCCCTCGATCCGGCGGACCGACCCGTCTCGCTCGCGGATCTGGACGTCGAAACGGTTGCCGCCGGGAATCGGCTGGACATTCTCGCCCCGAATGTCGGAAGGCGCGGAAAAACCATAGGTGACGATGCGGCGGTCCTGCACGCGCGGCAGGATGGCCTGCACCTCCGGGTGATCCAGGCACAGCATCGCCGCGCCGTAAAAGGGCACATTTTCGACAAATTCGACAAAGGCGTCCTTCACCTTGTCGAAACTGCCATAATGGTCGAGATGTTCGGGATCGATATTGGTGACGACCGCCAGCGTGCCGTCGAGCCGCAGGAAACTGCCGTCGCTCTCGTCCGCCTCCACCACCATCCAGTCGCTCTTGCCCAAACGCGCGTTGGAGCCATAGCTGTTGATGATGCCGCCGTTGATGACGGTCGGGTCCACGCCGCCCGCATCCAGCAGCGCCGCGACCATGGATGTGGTCGTCGTCTTGCCATGCGTACCCGCGATCGCGACCGTGGACTTGAGGCGCATCAGTTCGGCCAGCATCTCCGCGCGGCGAATGACGGGCACGCGCTTTTCCAGCGCCAGGTCGACCTCAGGATTGCCCTTCTTGATCGCGGTGGAGGTGACGACCACGGCCGCATCGCCCAGATTTTCGGCCTTATGGCCGATCATCACGGGGATGCCCTTCTGGCGCAGTCCTTCCACGACATAGCCTTCCGCCACGTCGCTGCCCTGAACCTTGTAGCCCAGATTATGCATCACCTCGGCGATGCCGGACATGCCGATGCCGCCGATGCCGATGAAATGGATCGTGCCGATGTCGGTGCCGACACCCTTCATGCCTTGTATCCCTTGTGCAAAAATCCGTTCGCCCTGGGCCCGAACGGGAAGAGGTTGTTGTTCTTCACGCAGGGACACCCTGCAAATTCAGGCTGGCGGGCACCGGACCCACCCGCAGCGGATCGTTCATGATCGGGGCCGGGCCGATGCTTTCCAGCAAGTCCGCCATGTCGCGCGCCGCGTCCGGTCGGCCACAGCCGCGGGCGCGCTTCGCGGCGTTCTGGAGCGCGCCGGGCTCCAGCGCCATCTTCTGCATCTGCTTGGCAAGCTCGACCGCCGTGAAGCGGCTCTGCGGAATGGTCCGCGCGCCGCCCGCCTCCGTCATTTCGCGGGCATTGGCGGTCTGGTGATCGTCCATGGCGCTGGGCAGCGGGACCAATATGGCGGGACGGCCAGCGCAGGTCAGTTCCGCCAGCGTCGATGCGCCCGCGCGCGCGATCACCAGATGTGACCAGCTGAGCTTTTCGGGCACATCGTTGAAATAGGTGGCAAGGTCGGCCGGGATTTCCAGATCGGCATAAAGGTGGCGGACCCGCTCGATATCTTCCGCCCGGCATTGCTGCGTCACCTGCAAACGGCGGCGCAGGCTGAGCGGCAGCATGCCAAGGCCATCGGGCACGACGCTGGACAGAATGGACGCGCCCTGACTGCCGCCGATCACCAGCACGCGGAACACGCTTTCGTCGGTCAGCGCGGGAAACTCCTCCTCGCGCAGCGCCTTCACCTCTTCGCGCACCGGGTTGCCGACCAGATGCACCTTGCCCGCATATTTGTGCTTGAGCCGCTCGACATTGGGATAAGCGGTTGCGATGGCGTCGACGCGGCGGGCGAGCAGGCGATTGACCCGGCCGAGCACCGCATTCTGCTCATGGATCGCCGTCGGAATGCCATCAGCCAGCGCGCCCAGCAGCGCGGGCATCGCGGGATAGCCGCCAAAGCCCACGACGGCGGTGGGCCGGAACGTCTCGTTGAGGCGGCGGGCCATGGCGCGCCCGGCGAGGATCGCCTTCAACGCGCCGGGCCAGCTGCGCGGATCCCTGGTCATGCGCCCGGCGGGCAGCACATGGACCTGCGCCTTGTCGAAGATGCCGGGGATCTTGGCTCCGCGCTCATCCGTCACCAGAGCGACATGATGGCCCCGCGCCATAAGCTCCTCCGCCACGGCGTGCGCTGGAATCATGTGACCACCCGTCCCGCCTGCGGCAAGGACGAAGTGACGGGAAATGCTCATCTACCACTCCACTTGACGACGGTATGCCGGCCCATGAAGGGGTTGCGCCGCGTGAATGCGAGCAACAAGCCTACCCCGATACAAAGCGCCAGCATAGAGGAGCCGCCGTAGCTGATAAAGGGCAGCGTCATGCCCTTTGACGGAAATATCTGCGCATTGACGCCCATGTTGATGATCGCCTGGAGCCCGAACTGCGTCGTCAGGCCAGCGGCGGCCAGGATCGTAAAATGATCGTCCTCGTCCAGCAGGCGCAGCAGCACGCGCACGACGATGGCAAGGTAGACGCAGGCGATGCCGATGCAGGCGAGCAGCCCGAACTCCTCGCCGATCACCGAGAAGATATAGTCGGTATGCGCTTCGGGCAGGCGGAACTTGTTCTGCCCGCCGCCCGGCCCCACGCCGGTGAAGCCGCCATGGGTGATGGTGCGGAACGCCAGCTCCGTCTGGTCCGGCCCGACATCCTGCGCCACGCCGATGCCAAGGAAGTCGTTGATGCGCTGACGGCCATTTTCATAAAACATATACATGGCCACCAGCCCCGCGAGGCCCAGCCCCGCCAGCGCCCCGATGATCCGCATCGACACGCCCGACAGCAGCAGCAGGCAGCTCCAGCAGGCAAGGAAGATGACGGTCTGGCCAAAGTCCGGCTGCTTCATCAGGATCGCCGCGATCAGCGCCGTCAGCACCCCGGTCAGGCGGATGACGGGCAGGCTGGCGTCCTTTTCCCGCAGCGACAGCAGCCAGGCGATCGTCACGACATAGACGGGCTTCAGAAACTCCGAAGGCTGGAAACGGAACCCCGGCAGGTCGATCCAGCGCTTGGCCCCGTTCACCGTCGATCCCAGGATCGGGACGCACAACAGCATCACGATGAAGAAAGCTGACAGGAACATGGCCAGCCGCCGCGCCTGCTGACGCGGCAGCATGGAAATGACCAGCATGATCGGCAGGCCGATGAAGACCCACATGAGCTGGCGATAGAAATAGATGAGCGGAGTAACAGAAACGGTGCTGGTCGACCGGTCGATGGCGGCCACGGGCGACGCGGCGGCCACCGCGACCAGCCCGATCGCCATCAGCGCGACGATCAGCGACAGGAGAACGCGGTCGATTTCCCAGAACCAGATGGCCAATGCCGTGCGCTCACGCGGAACGGTGCGGTTCCGAAACCCCTTCACCAGTTCGCCTGCCCTGAACATTCCGTCGCCCCTTGTTTAGCCCCAGCCGCTTCTAACCGTCCCTGCCCCCTTCTTCCAATGCCGCGACGGCGGCCGCGAAGGCATCGCCCCGGGCCTCGAAATCGCGAAACTGGTCGAAACTGGCGCAAGCGGGCGAAAGCAGCACGACATCCCCCGGCTGCGCCACCCGCGCCGCGCGGCGGACGGCGGCCGATAGCATCTCGCTATCGTCCACCGCCATATGCGGGCGCAGCAGATCGGCGAACATATGGCCCGCTTCACCGATGGTATAGGCATGGGCGACATTGCCGAAATAGGGCGCGCACTCGTCCAGATTGTCCGTCTTGGCGAGCCCGCCGACGATCCAGTGCAGCCGGGGACGCCCGTCCACCGGCGGATAGGCGGCAAGGGCTGGCGCGGTGGAGGCCGGATTGGTCGCCTTGCTGTCATTGACGTAGAGTACGCCGCCGATCTCGCCCACCCGCTGCATCCGGTGCGGCAGGCTGGCATAGCTTTGCAGGCCCTTATCGATCACCGCCTGATCGATGCCCAGCGCACGGGCGACGGCGATGGCGACGGCGGCGTTCTGCGCGTTGTGAGGCCCCTGGAGCGAAGGCCAGCCCGCTTGCGCGGCCGGGTCGATATCGCTCGATTTCACCTCAACGGCTTCATACTCGCGCGCGATTCTCCGGCTCGGCTCATCCTCGGTCGCGATCACCGCGACATGCCCCGCCGACTGCATCGCGAACAGCCGCGCCTTGGACGCCACATAGCCTTCAAAGCCGTTATAGCGGTCCAGATGATCCGGCGTGATGTTCAGCAATACCGCCACATCGCAGTCCAGGCTGTGGGTCAGGTCGATCTGATAGCTCGACAGTTCCAGCACATAGATGCCGCCTTCGGGCAGCGGGTCCTGCCCCAGGATCGGCAACCCGATATTGCCGCCCATGCGGACCGGGATGCCCGCCGTTTCGATGATGTGATGGATCAACGCAGTCGTCGTCGACTTGCCGTTGGTGCCGGTGATGCCGACCACCCTATGCTTGGGCAGCGTCGGGCGGGCCAGCGCGAAAAGCTCGATATCGCCAATAACAGGAACGCCCGCCAGCTTCGCATGCATGGCGATGGGATGCTTGTTGAGCGGCACGCCCGGCGACACCACCACCCCGTCGAAGCCCGCCAGATCGATATCGAGCGGATCGGCGATCTCCGCCTTGCCGGCGACGGCCGCCCGCGCTTCGTCCCGATTGTCCCAGGCGACCACGCGCGCGCCGCTCGCCACCAGAGCCTCTACCGTGGCGAGGCCGGACCGGGCGAGACCCAGCACCGCATAGCGCTTACCGGCGAAGACGGAGGAAGTGACGCCCATGCCCCTCACCTCAGCTTCAACGTGGCAAGACCAGCGAGCGCCAGCACGAAGGAGATGATCCAGAAGCGGATCACCACGGTCGGCTCGGCCCAGCCCAGCTGTTCGAAATGATGGTGGATCGGCGCCATGCGGAACACGCGCTTGCCGGTCCGCTTGTAGAAGAAGACCTGGATGATGACGCTCATCGCCTCGACCACGAACAGGCCGCCGATCACGCCCAGCACGATTTCATGGTGCGCCGTCACAGCGATCACGCCGATCGTCCCGCCTAGCGCCAGACTGCCGGTATCGCCCATGAAGACGGCGGCGGGCGGCGCGTTGAACCACAGGAAGGCAAGGCCCGCCCCAATGATCGCGCCGCACAATATGGTCAGGTTGCCCGCCCCCGGCACATGCGGAATGCCCAGATATTCGGCAAAGTCCGCGCGGCCCACCAGATAGACGATCGCCATGAACGCCATGCAGGCGATGATGACCGGCATGGTGGCAAGTCCGTCCAGCCCATCGGTCAGGTTCACCGCATTGCCGAAGGCCACGATCACGAAGGCGGCGAACAGGAAATAGAACGGCCCCAGCTCGATCGCCGGGCCATTGTAGAAAGGCAGATATAAAGCTGTGTTGCCATGCTGGTTGACGATCAGCCAGGCGGCGAACCCGGCGATCAGGAATTCCAGCACCAGCCGCATCTTGCCCGAAAGCCCCTTGTGGCTGGCCTTCGTCACCTTGTCGTAATCATCAAGGAAGCCGATCGCGCCGAAACCCAGCGTCACGAACAGGCAGGCCCAGACATAGATGGACGAAAGGTCCATCCACAGCAGCACCGATGTCATGAAGGACGTCAGGATCATGAGCCCGCCCATGGTGGGCGTCCCGCGCTTGGCCAGATGGGTCTGCGGACCATCGTCTCGGATCGGCTGCCCCTTGCCCTGCCGCACGCGCAGCCAGCCGATGAAGCGCGGCCCGATCAGCAGGCCGATGACCAGCGCCGTCGCGATCGCCGCCCCCGCCCGAAAGCTCAGATAGCGGATCAGGTTGAAGACACCCGCGAAATCCATGGTCTGGGCAAGCCAGTAAAGCATCGGTCGTTCAGTTCCCCGGAGTCTTGTCTGCAATCAGCGCGGCGACCAGGCGGGACAGGCCGATCCCGTTCGATCCCTTGACCAGGATCGCGTCGCCAGCGCGCAATTCCTTCTGGACGAGGCGCGTCGCCTCCGCCGCGTCGGGCACATGGTCGAACGGCAGGACCCCGGCCAGCGCCTGCGCCAGCGGCGTCATCTCCGCGCCCACCAAAATGGCATGGTCGACCTGCGCCGCAGCCAGCGGCTCGGCAAGGCCCGCATGCAATTCGCCGCTGCGATCGCCCAGTTCGCGCATGCCGCCCAGCACGGCGATCCGGCGGCTCGCCTGTTCGCGGCCCAGTTGCTTGAGCGTCGCCGCCATGCTGAGCGGATTGGCGTTGTAGCTCTCGTCGATCAGCAGCGCCTCGCCCTCTCCCGCCGCCACCATGCTCCGCTCGCCGCGCCCCGGAAGGCCCGGCATTTCGGCAAGGGCTAGGCCAGCGGCGGCCAGGTCGCCGCCCAACGCTTCCACCGCCGCCAGCACCGCCAGCGCGTTGGACACCCAATGTTCACCCGGCGCGCCAACGGTGAAACAAAGCTCAGCGCCCGGCAGCGCCGCGGTCACCAGCGTGCCGCCATTCGCGGCGGGCACCATGTCGCGGACATGGACGTCCGCCTCTGGATCGAAGCCGAAGGTCAGGATGCGCGCGGCATGCTGTTCCGCCTTGTCGTAGAGGATCGCGACATGCGGACTGTCATAGGGGATGACCGCCGTGCCATCTGGCTCCAGCCCTTCGAAGATTTCCGCCTTGGCCTGCGCGATCGCTGCCTCGGTGCCGAAAAATTCGATGTGCGCGGGCGCGATTGCGGTGACGATCGCGACATGGGGGCGCACCTGCCGCGTCAGTTCCGCAAGCTCGCCCGCATGGTTCATGCCCATTTCGAACACGCCAAAGGCTGACCCGCGCGGCATGCGCGACAGGCTGAGCGGCACGCCGACATGATTATTGTAGCTCTTGACCGAACGATGCACTTCGCCAGGACAGATGCGGTCGAGCGCGTGGAACAGCGCTTCCTTCGTCCCCGTCTTGCCGACCGATCCGGTGACGCCGGCGACCTTCCCCCGCATCCGGCTGCGCGAGGCCCGTCCTAGCGCTTCCAGCGCGGCGGCGCTGTCCTTCACCAGCACATGCGGCTGATCTATCGGTTCGCTGACGATCGCGCCGGACGCGCCCTGGTCGAACGCCTTGCCGATGAAATGATGGCCGTCCGTCACTTCGCCCTTCATCGCGACGAACAGGTCTCCGTCCGTCACTTCCCGGCTGTCGAACGCGACGCCCGAAACGGCGAAGGGCGCCGAAGCGACGCCCCCCGTGGCTTGCGCGATCTCCTGGGAGGTCCAAAGCGCGCTCAACCCGCGCACTCCCGCGCCACCGTCACGTCGTCAAATGGCAATACGCGGTCGCCGATGATCTGGCCCTGTTCATGGCCCTTGCCAGCCAGCAGGACGATATCGTCCGCGCCCGCCTGGCCGATCGCGGCGGCGATGGCGTCGCGGCGGCCGCCAATCTCCTGCGCGCCCGGCGCACCGGCCATGACGGCGGCGCGGATGGCCGATGGGTCCTCGGAACGGGGATTGTCGTCGGTGACGATGACATGATCGGCCAGTTCAGCCGCCACCTTGCCCATTTGCGGCCGCTTGCCCGCATCGCGATCGCCGCCCGCGCCGAACAGCGCGATCAGCCGCCCGCGCGTGTGGGGCCGCAGCGCTTCGATCGCGGCGCGCAGCCCATCGGGCGTGTGGGCATAATCGACATAGACCGGCGCGCCCGCCCTGGTGATGACCGCGCGTTCCAGGCGGCCACGCACCGGCTGCACCCGGCCGAGCAATTCCAATACCTTGGCAACATCCTCCCCGCCCGCGATGACGAGGCCAGCGGCGGTCAGCGCGTTCGCCGCCTGATAAGCGCCGATCAGCGGCAGGTTTACCTTGTAGGACTTTCCATCGGCCTCAACCTCCAGAGTCTGACCCAACTGGGTCGGGGTGCGGTTGGCAAGACGCAATGCCTGCCCCTGCACCCCGACGCTCAGCACACGAAGCCCCCGCTTCGTAGCTCGCTGGATAACCTTGTCCGACCATGCGTCGTCCGCCCAGACGACCGCCGCCCCGCCGGGTGAGACCACTTCGTCGAACAGCCGCATCTTGGCATCGAAATAGCTGTCCATGTCGCCATGATAGTCCAGGTGATCGCGCGACAGGTTGGTGAAGGCGGCGGCCGACACCGGCAGGCCTTCGGTGCGATATTGGGCCAGGCCGTGGCTCGACGCTTCGAAGGCGGCGTGGGTGATGCCTTCGCGCTTGAGGCCCGACATATTGGACAGGAAAGTGACGATATCCGGCGTGGTAAGGCCCGTCGACACCTGATCGACCGAGGTGGTGACGCCCAGCGTGCCGATGGAGGCCGAATGATGCCCCAGCATCCGCCAGAGCTGGCGGGCAAGCTCCACCGTGGATGTCTTGCCATTGGTGCCGGTGACGGCAACCGTCACATCGGGGAAAGGCGCGAAGTAGCGGGCGGCGAGCAGGGCGAACAGGCGGCGCGGATTGTCGTGGGCGATATGCACCGCGCCTTCCACCTTCGCCTCCGGGCGGGCGACGACGGCGATCGCTCCGGCGCGCACGGCGTCGGGGATGAAATCCTCGCCATTGACGCGCAGCCCCTGAAAAGCGCCGAAGACCGTTCCGGGCGCGACCTTGCGGTTGTCGATCGCAAAGCCCGACACTGGCACATCAAGCGGCGCACCGGCGTTCAGCCGCGCGTCCAGCCCCTCGACCAGTGACTTGAGGCGCATCAATGATCCTCCTTGCCGAGCAGCGGCATGAGGTCGGAAATATCGACATCGCGCCGCTCGTCGGGCAGCACGCCCAGCATCGGGCCGGTGCGCTCTATCACCCGCTTCACCACGGGCGCGGCGGTCCAGGCGGCGGTGCGCAGGCCGAAAGTCTGGGCGTTACCCTTTGGCTCGTCCATCATGGTCAGCACGACATAGCGGGGATTATCCATCGGAAATGCGGCCGCGAACGTCGTCACCAGTGAACTCTTGTTATACCGGCCTTCTTCAGGCTTTTCGGCTGAACCCGTCTTGCCGCCCACCCGGAATCCCTTGGCGTCGGCGCTGCGACCTGTACCCGCCGCGACGATCATCCGCAACAGCTGCCGCATCCGCGCGCTGGTGGCGGCGGAAAAGACACGGTGCCCTTCCGGCACTTCGTTCGCATGCAGCTTGCGGAGAGTCGCCGGACGCCAGATGCCGCCATTCACCAGCGCCGCATAGGCCGAAGCCAGATGCAGCGGCGTGACCGCGATGCCGTGACCATAGGATACGGTCATGGTGGTGATGCGGCCCCAGTTGGTCGGCCACAGGCTTTTCGCCCGTTCTTTCAGTTCGATGGGCGCGCGCTGGTCGAATTGCAGGTTGCGGAACAGCTGCTGCATGGGCGCGGCGCCCATCTCGTCGGCGATGCGCGCCGTGCCGATGTTGGAACTGTGCACCAATATCTGCGGCACGTTGATCCAGCGGCCCAGCGCATGGTCGTCCTTGATGCGGAATCCCGCCACCGCCAGCGGCGCGGTCGCATCATAGCGCTTGGCCATGGAGGTGACGACGCCATGATCCATGGCGGCCGCGATCGACAGCGGCTTGAACGTCGATCCAAGCTCGTAGCGCGCCTGCACGATATGGTTGCACAGCGGCGATTCGCTGCACTTCTTGCCCGCATAATTCGCCAGCTTGTTGGGATCGAACACGGGGATGGACGCCATGGCGATCACCTCGCCCGTATTGGCGTCCATGATGACGCCGCCCGCACCCTTCGCATTCTGAGCCACCATCTGCGCATAAAGTTCGCTTTCCAGCGCGCCCTGCACCCGGCTGTCGATGGAAATGGCGAAAGGCTGTCCGCGCAGCGCCGGATCGATCAGCCGGTCGTTGAACGCCGCCTCCACGCCCATGCCGCCAACGCCGTCCCTGTTGGGCGCGAAGCCCAGCACATGGGCGGCCAGGCTGCGCTGCGGGTAGAGCCGTTCCTTCTCGCGCGGAAATTCGATGCCGATCTCGCCAAGCGCATTCACCGCCGCCACCTCTTCGGGCAGCGCGCGGCGGCGCAGATAGGCCCATCCCTTGCCGGTCAGCTTCTTGTAGAATGCCGCCTGCGGCTCGTCGGGAAAAATCTCGTTCAGCTTGCGCGCCAGTTCGGCCGGATCGCCGATCAGCTTGGACGGGCGCACCGCGATCGAATAGGCGTCCATCGTCCGCGCCAGGGGAACGCCGTTGCGGTCCACAATGTCGGCGCGCGCTGGCAGCAGGCCAGAGACGTCATCGTCCCCGCGTCCGCTGCTCGCGAAGATGCCGACCCAGCTCAGCCGCAGGATCAGCACTGCCGTAACGCCCAGGAACAGGATCAGCAGCAGCATCAGCCGGTTGTGCGCCACCGCCGTCAGGTTGACCCGCTGCTTGCCCGCCCGCGCGCCGCCCGGCTGGACGATGATCGTGGCCATCAGCGCGCTCCCTTCTTGCGTTCGCGCGCGGCCTTGTCGCTGATCTCGCTGATGGTGCTGTCGTCCAGCAGCTTGGCGTCCAGCATCGCCATCCGCTCGGCCCGGCGGGCGAGCGGATTAGGCTTGGACACATCGGCGTCGGCCTTCGCCTTCTCCTCGGCGCTGCGCGGCGCGGGCTTGGCGATCTTTTCGACATTGTCGGCCGCATGCGCTTCCCGGATCACGGCGATGTCGCTGCGGATCTGGGTCGCGGCGGGGCTGGCGGGCGCGGCCTGCGGCGCGGACGGCAGGTCGGCGGGCGTCTGCACCATCGCGACCATCACCGGCGGCGCGACATAGTCCGGGCCGTTGGGCTGCACCCCGTCCAGATGCGCCAGCGCGCGCTCCCCGGCCAGATATTGCTGGGCCGTGGGCGTCGCATACATGAAGTCGTCCTGGTTCCAGCGTTCCAGCTGCCGCATGCTCGCCCGCGCGCTGAATTCCGTTTCCAGATAGCGGATGTCGCCCCGCGCCCGCGCGATCTGCGCCTGCACGCGCATCAGCTCGTTCCGCTCCGTCGCGACCTTCAGCGAGACCAGATAGGCCCCCAGCGCCCCCAGCGCGACCAGCATGATCCAGATCAGGCTCTGCAACCTCTTGACCGCGATCATGGGCGGGCGCTCCGGGAGGAAGTGGGGACAGGGGCGGACGTTCGAACAGCGCTGCGCAGCGTGGCGGAGCGGGCACGGGGGTTGCGGGCGAGTTCCGCACCCCCCGGCCGCACCGCCTTGGCAGGTTTGAGGAAGGTGGGGGCCTCCCCAGCCTGCTTTTCCGGAAGGTGGCGCGAACCACTTCCTTCTCCGCCGCTGCGCTTGCGGAGGAACTGCTTGACGATCCGGTCCTCAAGGCTGTGGAAAGTGACGACCGCCAGGCGGCCGCCTTCCTCCAGCAGCGCTTCGGCCGCTTCCAGTCCGCGCTCAAGCTGGTCCAGCTCGCCATTCACATGGATGCGGATCGCCTGGAAAGTGCGGGTCGCCGGGTCCTTCTTGTCATGCGGCTTGTGCCCCAGCGCGCGGCGCACGACGCTGGCAAGCTGGCCGGTGCGCTCCAGCGGGCGCGCCTCCACGATGGCGCGGGCGACGCGGCGGGATCGCGGCTCCTCGCCATAGCGGTAGAGGACGTCCGCAATCTCCTGCTCGGGCGCGCCGTTGAGGAAGTCGGCCGCGCTCATCCCCGACTGGCTCATCGTCATGGCAAGCGGGCCGTCCGCCTGGAAGGAAAAGCCGCGCTCCGGGCGGTCGAGCTGCATGGAGGACACACCGATGTCGAGCGTGACTCCAGCGACCGAAGTCACGCCCCGCTCCGCCAGCAGCACGTCCATGCGCGAAAATTCGCCTTCGATCAGGGTGACGCCCTTTTCATCGGCCAGCGCCTGCCCTTCGCGAATCGCGTCGGGATCGCGGTCGAAGGCAAAGACCTTCGCCCCCCGCGCCGCCATCGCGCTGGAATAGCCGCCCGCGCCGAACGTCCCGTCGACATGGATCTCGCCGGGAGCGATGGCGAGCGCGTCCAGCACTTCGTCGAGCAGAACGGGGACATGACGGTCTTCGTTGGGAGCAGCGCCGCTCACTTGCCGCCCCCCGCTTCGCGCTGGTCGAGCCAGCGGCGCACCTTGTTGCGGATCAACTCCGGCCGGTCCTTGCTGTCGACCAGCGTTTCGGGCTTCCACAGCTGCATGTAGCGGCCGACGCCATAGAAGAAGATCGCATCGGTGATGCCATATTCGCCCCGGATGTCGGGATGCATGGCGAAACGGCCGCCCTCGTCGAAATTCACCTCCTCGATCGTGCCGAGGCGGCGTTCCAGTTCCAGGTCGGCATTATAGTCGCGGCCCTGCGCCCGCGCTTCGCGCGCCAGTTCCTCGACCTCTTCGAACAGGTGGCGGCGGTGCGATTCTCCAAAGCCCGTGGCGCAGGGGTTGTCGCCATGGACCGAGAGATAAAGCCGGTTTTCATTGCCGCTGGACAGCTTGACCTGCCGGCGCATCTCCAGGGGCAGGACGAAACGGCCCTTGCCGTCCGCGACGCTGAACGCGTTGCCCGTAAAGAGAATGGTTTCCGGCACGATTGGACTGCTTGCCCCTCTGTTCGCAAGGGCACAGGTCATCAGCCGCCGAACCGCATCGCAGCAGCCCGGCACGCAGGACGAACAAAACCTGAGAACCCCTATGGCTTTTAAATACCAAGGGGCGGCAGACAAGAAAAGGGAAATTTAGGGAAAGGATGGGAAATCCTGTTTTGTTCTGGTTTTTAGCTGTCGATCACCCCTTTTCCTCGGATGATTTGCCGCGCGAAGATGCGATCCCACCCCTTCCGCGCCGGTCCAGCAGCACGCTTCCCAAGCCCGCCCAGAAAATCCCGGCCAGCACCGCCCAGCGGATCGCCGCCCGCAGTTCCGCTTCGGACCGCAGCCATCCGCGCGGCCGCGCCAAAGCCTCGCCGCCAAGCCATCCGGTCAGCAATCCGGGCGTGTCCGCCGTCCATTGGCGCGGCTGCAACGGCTTTGCGGGATCGGCGAGCCACAGCCGGTCATCGATCACATCGGCATCCGCGATCAATGTGACGCGCCCCCGGCCAAGAGCGCAGGTGGCGATCAGCCCCTCCTCCTCCGTCCGGCAGGAAGGACCCCTGATCTCGAAACCCGACGCGGCGGCGATGGTCAGCAACTGGCCCTGCGCCAGGAACCGGCGCTCCTCCTCCAGCGATTCAGGAGGCAGCAGGCGCGCATCCCAATGGGCAAGAAGCGGCGTCAGCAGGCTGACGGCGGGCGCGCGGCGGCGATCGCCCAGCGGCAGGACCGAAGGCCAGCGCAGCAGCGGATCGGCAAGGACCACCGCGTGGCCGCCCTTGCGCACCCATGTGTCGATCGCCGCCAGCTCCGCTCCCGCCAGAGCGCGCGGCTGTGCGAGCAGCAGGGCATCGGCCCGCGCCATCCCTTGGGACAGGGCACTGTCGAGCGGATTTACATCGAACCGCGTCCGCAGCACGCCGACGATCGGCGCATCGGCGCGGGCGTCCATGCCACCCTGTCCTTCGCGCCAGAACAGCGGAAGGCCGCTGATCACCGCCAGCCGGGGTTTAGGTCCAGCGACGGGCCGGACCTCCTCCCGCCCCGGCCACCAGATGGCGGCTGCGGCCAGCAGGCCGATCGCGATGCCCCACGCAGGACGGCGAGGCAGCAGCGATCCGCTCGCCACCGCCACCAGCATGATGGCCGCCAGCGCCAGCGCCGCGCCCGCGTCAGGTGCCCGGCCAGCTACGATCCAGACGAACGTCAGCACGCCGGTCAGCGCACCCGCGCCAGCCCAGAGGGCATGCGCACCGCCGCGCCACAGGCTGAGCGCGGCCGAAGCGGGGATCAGGATCAGCGCTGCCATCGCCCAGCCCAGCGGATCGGCCTGCCCGGTGCGGAACAGGGCAGGCATCCCGCATAGCAGCAGGAGCAAGGCGGGCGCCGCCAGCAGCAAGGCAGTGCGCAACCGCGCCTTCATGGATGGGGACCGGGAAAAAGCGTCAAGGAGTCGCGGGTTGCAGGTCTTGATCCATCGGCTTTTTCAGATTGGGATCGGGCTGGAGATCGGGGACGATCGGGGCCTGTTCCGGCGCGGGCTGCACGCCCAGTTCGGCCAGCGGCTCCTTGGGCGAAACCGCATTGGTCTCCAGCGTCGGCACTGTCGGCGGCGGCACCGCCGGATCATCGACACGCGCCTTTTCGATCACGATATTGGCCAGGCCCACGAGCAGCACCACGCCCGCAAGCCCGGTCAGACCGATCTGGACACGCTGCAACCCTTCCTGCCGGCGGGGTGTTTCAGCCATGAATTGCTCTTTTCTTCGCCGCCGCGACCTGTGTCGGCTATCAGCGATTGTGCGCGAGCCAGGGGAAGACCGTCAAGCCCTTCGCTTCCAGCCATTCGCGATTGTAAAGCGTCGACAGATAGCGGAAGCCCGTGTCGCACAATATGGTGACGATCCGCTTGCCGGGGCCAAGCTCCCGCGCCAGCGCCACCGCGCCCGCCACGTTGATGCCCGACGACAGGCCAAGGCACAGCCCCTCTTCGGCCAGCAGCCGCCGGACCCACAGCAATCCCTCCTCGTCGGAAATCCTGAACTGCGTGTCGATCGGCGCGCCTTCCAGATTGGCGGTGATGCGGCCCTGGCCGATGCCTTCGGCGACGGACGATCCCTCCGCCTTCAATTCGCCATGGGCATAATAGTTGTAGAGCGCCGCGCCATAAGGATCGGTGAGCGCGATCGTGATATTCTCGTCATGCGCCTTGAGGCCAAGGCCCACGCCCGCGATCGTGCCGCCGGTCCCCGCCGCGCAGGTGAAGCCGTCGATCTGCCCGTCAAGCTGGGTCCAGATTTCCTCCGCCGTGCCGACGATATGCGCCTTGCGATTGGCGATATTGTCGAACTGGTTCGCCCAGATCGCATTTTCCGTCTCTTCCGCGATGCGGCGGGACGTGTGGACGAAGTGGCCGGGGTTGGAATAGGCGGCGGCGGGCACCGTCACCAGTTCCGCGCCCAAGGCACGCAGCGTGTCCATCTTCTCCCGGCTTTGCGTTTCGGGCATGACGATGATCGTCTTGTACCCCTTGGCATTGGCGACCAGCGCCAGCCCGATCCCGGTATTGCCCGCCGTCCCTTCGACGATCGTGCCGCCGGGCTGCAACAGCCCCTTCTCCTCGGCATCGTTGACGATGAACAGCGCCGCCCGGTCCTTCACCGAAGCGCCCGGATTGGCGAATTCGCATTTCGCGAAAATGTCGCAGCCCGATTCCTCCGAAGGTCCGGCAAGGCGCACCATCGGCGTGTTGCCAATCAGGGCGAGGCTATCTTTTTGAACCAGCATGGCGCTGGCATAGCGGAGGGACATGACCCTTGCCAAGCAAGGGAATGATGACGGCGTAAAAGAGAGGCTTGGCAGAGCTTTGTAAAGCTTTGGGCGCGGCATTGTCCCGCTGCGGGACAGGGCCGGATTCACACAGGAAATCGCAATGCTTTTGCTCTAAAGCCTTTGCCGGAACGCTATTTTTCGCTGCTTTTCTAGGAACATGGCTTGGCAATGCCGCACGCAGGGATAAGGCATGGGATCACCGCCGCGCTGGCGCTGGCGGCGCTCGCCGCGCCGCGCCTGATCACGGCCGCACCCCTCGACCTGCTGGGCGACGCCGCCATACAGGCCGATCCGGCCGAGGAACCGGGCGCGAATTTCCCCGGTTCAGCCTTCTTCTTCACTCAGGGTTTATTCGACCGGCTGCCCGCGCCGCAGCCCGGCGCGAATCCCGCCGTGCTGACGCTCGACGCCGCGCAAGCCGCGCCCGCGACCGCCTTTCGCGGCGCGACCGCGCTCGACAGCTATCGCGCGCTCAACTGCCTTACCTCCGCCATCTATTATGAGGCGGGCAACGAACCCGAAGAGGGCCAGCGCGCCGTAGCCCAGGTCGTGCTCAACCGCGTGCGCAGCCCGCTCTGGCCGCACAGCGTCTGCGCGGTCGTCTATCAGGGGTCGGAACGCACCGATCTGCGCTGCCAGTTCACCTTCAGTTGCGATGGATCGATGACGCGCGGCAGCGACAGGCAAAGCTGGGCGCGCGCGAGGCGGATCGCGCAGGAGGCGCTTTCCGGCAAGGTCTATGCCCCTGTCGGCCTCGCCACCTTCTACCACACGCTGGCGGTCAGGCCTTCCTGGGCGCCGTCGCTGCGGCCGGTCGCCATCATCGGCGCGCATATCTTCTACCGCATGCCCGGTTTCCAGGGAGCGCCCGCCGCCTTCCGCGTCGCCTATTCCGGCCGGGAATATCAGTCCGGCCCCGCTCCCCGGCCCTGGATGCCCGCGCCCGTCATCGCTTCCCCCGTCTATGACTGGGCGAAGGCCGATGCGCCCGCCATCCTGCCCGTACCATCCGTCACCCGTCCGCCAGAGGATGAACCGGCCCTTCCTGAATCGACCATCCGCCCCGAATATCGCAACAGCGGACGGCCACGCATCTGAACGTGCCGCAGTCCGCGCGATTGCGCCTGATTTTTTTCGCTATCGGCTCAGCATGATTCACAAGTGGCTGATTTTACGAGCATATAAAAAGTTCGAATTTTTCGAAGACTGGCGGAACCAAAGCCGCCGACCATGGGTTCTAATGCCCGGATAGCAAATCTTTTGCCCCCCGCTCTTGCTATCCAAAAAAATATGAGCCCGGAACGCATCCCCCCCCCCCGACGCGTTCCGGGCTCAGAATTTTTCGGGCCATCCCTCCCAATCCTAAGATATTTGCGGATGCGGAACGTATCCTGTGCCCGCGGGTTCTGCTTGCGCCGCCGAATTGGCACGTCCACTCGGCTGAGTTTCTAAGGAGACGATCATGACCAAGAAGATCCTTGCCGCCCTGCTGCTCACCGGCTCGCTCATGGTAGCGGCCTGCAACACGGTGGAAGGCGCCGGCAAAGACGTGCAGAGCGCTGGCGAAGCTGTGGAAGACGCGGCGAACTGAGCCAGCCCTGAAGCTATCCGTCAGGGAAGGGCTTGCCTCAGGGCGAGCCCTTTTCCACGGACTGATCGGGCTGCTCCGCCGCCTCGGCGGCCTGTTTCCGATCGGTGAACCAGATCGCGATGATCGTGATCTCGTAAAGCAGCAGCAGCGGAACGGCGAGCATGAGCTGCGACACCACGTCAGGCGGGGTCAGCACTGCCGCAGCAACGAACGCGGCGACGATCATATACCGCCGAAGACCAATGAGCTGCGCCCGGCTCACAAACCCCGCACGGTTGAGCAGCATCAGCAGCACCGGCATCAGGAAGCTGATGCCGAACGCAAGGATGAACTGCATCACCAGCGTCAGATAGGCGTCCGTGCTCGGCAGCGCTTCCACCGCCAGCCCGCCGCTTGATCCCTGAAATTGCAGGAAGAAGTGGAAGGCAGTCGGCATCACCACATAATAAGCAAGGCTCGCGCCCATCAGGAACAGCACGGGCGTCATGATCAGGAAGGGCAGCAGCGCCTTCTTTTCCTTGGCGTAGAGGCCCGGCGCGACAAAGGCCCAAAGCTGGTTCGCGATGATCGGGAAGGACAGGCAGAAAGCGCCGAAGATCGCGACCTTCACCTGCACGAAAAAGGCTTCATACAGCTTGGTATAGACCAGCCGCCCGCCGCCATCGCCAAAGGCTTCCTTGAGCGGGTGGACCAGGAAGGCGAAGAGATGGTCGGAAAAATAAAAGCAGATCGCGCCGGTGATGAACAGCGCCCACACGCATTTCAGGAGCCGTCCCCGCAGCTCGATCAGGTGGTCGAGCAGCGGTGCCTTGCTGTCGTCAATATCCTTCATGCGGCCGTGTCGCCCTTGTTCGTGCCGGGCTGCGCCGCGAGATAGGGGGGACCTTCGCTGGCCGGTGCGGCCGCCGGGGGCGGCGCAGGCGCGACCGGAGCGGATTGCGCGACAAAGGGCGGCGGCGATGACGGCGCGGCAGCCTCGCCCGGAAAAGCGGATGCAGGCTGCGCGTCAGACGCCGCATGCGTTTCGGGCGGATGTTCTTCCATGATCCGCCGGTTCTGGTCAGCCCACTTCTTTTCCAGTTCCTCCAGCTCCACCTCGCGCACCATCGCATCGATGCCGGTGCGGAAGTGGCGGGCCATGCCCCGCGCCTTGCCCACGATCTGCCCCACCTTGTACAGGGCGCGCGGCAGATCCTTGGGACCGATCACGACCACCGCGACGATCACGATCAGCAGAAGTTCGGACGAACCGATATCGAACATGCGCGTCTACCGCCCGGCAGAAGGGGTCAGGCCTTGGTCTTTTCTTCCGTGCCGCTCGGCGCGTCCTGTTCGGGCACGCGATGTCCTTCGATCCGGGTTGCGGGCTTGGCGGGGGCGATGTCGTCATCGTCGTCGGCCATGCCCTTCTTGAAGCTCTTGATGCCCTTGGCGACGTCGCCCATCAGGCCGGAAATCCGGCCGCCACCGAACAGCAGCATGACCACCAGGAGGACGATGACCCAGTGCATCAGCGAAAAGGAACCCATGTGAACGTACTCCTGAAACGAAACCTATCTAGGCCTCTTCCTCATCATTTTCCAGAACGGATTGAGAGCCCAGCCCCTCCAGCGCAAGATCGACAGGATCGAGCAGCCCGGCAGCGCGCAGATCGTCCAGTCCAGGAAGGTCACGGCGGCTGCTAAGGCCGAAATGTGACAGAAATTCTACCGTCGTCGCATAGATGAGCGGACGGCCCGGCACCTCGCGCCGTCCCGCCGGACGGACCCACCCCGCTTCCATCAGCACGTCCAGCGTGCCCTTCGCCACCTGAACGCCGCGAATGGCCTCTATTTCGGCGCGGCTTACGGGTTCATGATAGGCGATGATGGCCAGCGTCTCCATCGCCGCGCGGGACAGCTTGCGCGTCTCGTCCTTTTCCCGCCGCAGGATGTGGGCAAGGTCGGCGGCGGTCTGGAAATGCCAGCGCCCGCCCCGCTCCACCAGATTGACGCCGCGCCCGGCATAATGGTCCGCGAGCGCCGCCAGCGCCGCGGGAAGATCTCCGGCGTCGCCGACATGCTGACGCAACTCTGCCAGCGACAGCGGATGTTCCGCCACGAACAGAGCGGCTTCGACCGCGCGCAGGAAATCGTCAGGCTCCTGCATCACAGCAGGCTGGCTCCGCCTGGATCGGGAAGGGCCGCGCGCAGGTAGATCGGTTCGAAAATCCCCTCCTGCTGGATTTCCAGCCGCCCCTGCCTCGCCAGTTCCAGCGCCGCGACGAAGCTGCTCGCCAGTGCCGATTTCGCCATCGGCCCGTCCTGATCGCTGGGCAGGAAGGCTTCCAGCGCCGTCCAGTCGATCGCCCCGCCCAGCAGCGTGCCGACCCGCTGGATCGCTTCGTCCAGCGTCATCACCGGCCGCGCCGCGACCATATGCACCACCGGCTGGGTGCGGGCGCGGATCTGGCCATAGCATTGCAGCAGGTCGTAGAGGCTGGCCGCCCATTTGGCGCGGCGGACCATGCGCAGCCCCTCTGGCCGGGGACGCACGAAGACATCGCGGCCGACCCTATCGCGCGCCATCAGCCGGGCGCCCGCTTCGCGCATCGCCTGCAACCGTTGCAGCCGCAATTGCAGGCGCAGCGCCAGTTCTTCCGGGCCGGGCTCCGGCTGCGCCTCGCGCGGGAGCAGCAGCGCCGATTTCAGATAGGCGAGCCACGCCGCCATCACCAGATAGTCGGCGGCAAGCTCCAGCTTCAGCTTCCGCGCGCCTTCGATATGGGCGAGATATTGTTCGACCAGCGCCAGGATCGAAATTTCGCGCAGGTCGACCTTCTGCGACCGCGCCAGCGCCAGCAGCAGGTCGAGCGGCCCTTCCCAGCTTTCGAAGCTGACCGTCAGCACATCGGCGCGCGGGACTGGCGCGGGGGTGAAAAGGTCTTCCATGCTCAAGCCCCGCCCATGGCCGTGTTCCGGCGGCGAAAGGCGGTTCTTTCTACTGACTGATCTAGAGTCCTGATCGCGCAGGAAAAGGGTGGACGCCCGATCACGCAGGCACCGCCGCCAGCAGGGCGTCGCGCGTGGCGAGCAGCTGTTCCAGCGGTGGGCCGTCCTTGTCCAGGCTGGCCCGCGCCATCGCGCGATCGAGCCGCGCCTTTGCCTGCGCGCTGATATCCGGCAGCAGATTGGCGATCCCGATCATATCGTCCATCCGCCCCCAGCAATTGAGCGCAAGGTCGCACCCCGCGGCCACGCAGGCGGCGGCCAGTTCGGGGATGCTGCCGCTCAACGCCTTCATGTCCAGATCGTCCGACATCAGCAGGCCGTCAAAGCCGATGCGCTTGCGGATGATCGTGCCGATGACGGACGGGGAAAGGCTGGCGGGCAGGTCCGGGTCCCAGGCGGTATAGACGACATGGGCGGTCATGCCGATCGGCGCGTCCTTCAGCGTCTGGAACGGCGCGAGGTCGGTCAGCAACTCCTCTTCACTGGCGGCGACGACCGGCAGGTCGAGATGGCTGTCGACCAGCGCGCGGCCATGCCCCGGCATATGCTTGACGATGCCGACCACGCCGCCCCTTTCCAGCCCTTCGATCACCGCGCGGCCCAATGCCGCCACGCGCATCGGTTCCGCGCCGAAGGTGCGGTCGCCCATGATGTCGCTCGCCCCCTCCTGCCGCACGTCCAGCAGCGGCAGCGCATCGACGGTGATGCCTGCTTCGGACAGGGTCAGGGCGATGGCGTGCGCATTGGCGCGGGCGGCGGCGATGGCGCTGGACGGCGCGATATCATAGAGCCGGTCGAACACCGCCGCCGGGGGGAAGCTGGGCCAGACGGGGGCCTGCATCCGGGCGACGCGTCCCCCTTCCTGATCGATCATGATCAGCAGGTCGTCACGGCCGTGCAGCGCGCGCAGATCGCCGGTCAGGGCGCGAAGCTGCTGGCGACCGGCGATGTTGCGGCGGAAAAGAATATAGCCTGCGGGCTGCGCATCGGAAAAGAAGGCGCGCTCGTCAGCGGTGAGCGTCTCGCCTGACAGGCCGAAGATCACGGGTTTCATGATGATGATGGTAGCGGCTGCAATGCGCCCTGTCGAAGGACTTTATCGGCGCCCGCCCGCCGTCAGTTGACGACGAGGCAGCTTTCCCCCGCGACCTTCAACCGGCCGCATATCGTGCTGGCCTGGGCCCCGGCCGTCGCCCGCAGGCGATAGAGGGTGCTGCCCCCGACCTCCGCAGGTTCGACCGACATGGTGAGCGGGGCCAGATAGGCGAAGCGCTTCGACAGGCGCGCCCAGGCGTCGCGCGCGCCCGACTGGCTGCCATAGGCGCCGAGCTGGATCACCGCGCCGCCAGCGCCGCGCCGGGGCTGGGTCGTGGCGGGCTGGGCGGCGGTTTCGTCGGCCACGCGCGCGGTCACGCTTTGCGACGGCTTGCCCGTCACGGGGCTGCGGCCAGTGGCGGCGGGGCCGGTGGGCGTGATCGGCGCTTCGGGCACCCGGCTGGGGTCGATGCGCCCGTCCCGCGCCACGCCCTCGCTCGCGGCGAAGCTGGCGTCGCCCTCACCCTCGAACTTCCGGGCGTCGGCTTCCCGCGCGGGCACCTTGTAATCCCCGGCGGGCGCGGCGATCAGCTTTCCTTCGCCACCCGCGTCCCCGCCCCGATTCTTCACCAGCCACACGCCAGCGACGGCCACGCCGATCAGCAGCAGGCCGCACAGGATGAAGCCCAGCAGCCGCAGCGGCGACAGGCCGCCTTCATCTTCCTCTTCAATGGCGGGCTCAAGCCAGGGCAGACGCTCCTCGTCGTCGAGATCGAGCCGCCCCCGCGCATAGTCGCCCATCTTGTCCTTGCCTCCGCCTGGCCTATTGCATTTCCGTCAAGGCGGCCACGCCCATCAGGGCAAGGCCGTTGCGGATGATCTGCCCGATTCCGCGGCTCAAGAAAAGGCGCGCGGATGTGGTAGCAGGATCGTCCATCTGGATGACGCGCGCGGCGGGATCGTCATTGCCCGCATTCCACCAGCCATGGAATTCAGAAGCCAAGTCATTGAGATAAAAGGCAATACGGTGCGGTTCCCGTGCCGACGCCGCGCCTTCGACCACGCGGGGAAACTGCGCCGCGAGCTTCACCAGGCCCAATTCCGGCGTCCCAAGGCGGGACAGGTCAGGCGCGGGAAGGTCCAATCCGGCCTCCTCCGCGCGCCGCCCCAGCGAGGATATGCGGGCATGCGCATATTGGACGTAGAAGACCGGATTGTCCTTCGACGCTTCCACCACCTTGGCGAAATCGAAGTCCATCTGCGCATCGGCCTTGCGCGTCAGCATGGTGAAGCGGACCACATCCTTGCCCACTTCGCGCACCACGTCGGCCAGCGTCACGAAATTGCCCGCGCGCTTGGACATCTTCACCGGCTCGCCATCGCGCAGCAGGCGGACCATCTGGATCAGCTTGACGTCGAACCGCGCCTTGCCTTCGGTCAGCGCGGCGACGGCGGCCTGGATGCGCTTGACCGTCCCGGCATGATCCGCGCCCCAGATGTCGATCAACTGGTCGGCGGTCTGCGCCTTCTGGAAATGATAGGCCATGTCAGCGCCGAAATAGGTCCATGCGCCGTTCGACTTCCTGATCGGCCGGTCCTGATCGTCGCCGAAGCGGGTGGACCGGAACAGGGGAAGCTCCACCGGCTCCCAATCTTCGGGCGTTTCGCCCTTGGGCGCTTCCAGCACGCCGTCATAGACCAGGTCATGATCGCGCAGCCACCGTTCGGCGGCCTCCGGCTTACCGGCCGCCTGCAATTCGGCTTCGGACGAAAAGACGTCATGATGAATGCCCAGCAGCGCAAGGTCGCTGCGGATCATCTCCATCATCGCCGCGACCGCGCGCGTGCGGAACAGGACCAGCCATTCGCTTTCGGGCGCGGTCACATAGGCGTCGCCATAGTCGGCGGCGAGCGCCTGCCCCACCGGGACCAGATAATCGCCCGGATAGAGCCCTTCGGGGATCTCGCCCACATCCTCGCCCAGCGCTTCGCGATAGCGGAGATGGGCCGAACGGGCGAGCACGTCCACCTGGCCGCCCGCATCGTTGATATAATATTCGCGGATGACCTTGTGCCCGGCATATTCCAGCAGCGCCGCGAGCGCGTCCCCGACCACCGCGCCCCGGCAATGGCCCATATGCATGGGACCAGTGGGATTGGCGGAGACATATTCGACGTTGACGGTCACGCCCTCCCCCGCCTGCGAGCGGCCATAATCCGCCCCTTCGGCATGGATGGCCGCCAGTTCCGCGCGCCATGTGGCGTCGGTCAGCGTCAGGTTGATGAAGCCCGGACCGGCGATGGCCGCGCTTTCCACCTCATCCAGTTCCCGCAGGCCCGCAGCGATCCTTTCCGCCAGCGCGCGGGGATTGGCGCCCGCCGGTTTCGCCAGCACCATCGCCGCGTTGGTGGCAAGGTCGCCATGGCTCGCATCGCGCGGCGGCTCGACGGTCACGGCCTTGCGGTTGAGCCCTGCGGGCAGCGTGCCGTCAGCCTCCAGCGCGTCCAGGACGGCGTTCAGATGGGCAGTGAAACGAATGTAAAGGGACATGGGCAAACGGTCCTGAGATAACCGTTCGTCCTGAGCAGCCATTTGAGCCTGTCGAATTGGCGTATCGAAGGACTGCTACGCACCCATGCTTCGATACGGGGCTTCGACTTCGCTCAGCCCCTGCTCAGCACGAACGGCATTGGATTTAAGCGGGCGGGCTCCTAGCGGGTAGCGTTATACCGGAGCTGGTCCTGGGTCAGGTTGAAACCCACGAGCAGCTCGAAGCTGGTTCGCTGTAGCGCCGCGCGGACGTCCGGCTGGGCGAAGGGGTCGATCGCCGCATCCTCGTCGCCCGCCTTGCGCTTCTGCGTGATCTTGCGCTGAATGTCGGCTGGCAGCGTGGCGGCGGCCTTGTCCACATAGGACCCGGCCTTGGCGGTGGCGCTGGCGCGATATTGACCGGCGGGGAAATCCAGCACCACCTGGCCGATGCGCTTCGCCACGACGGCGTTGCCGCCCCGGACCACGGCGGCAAAATAGGGCAGCGTCACCTGACGCGCGGTGCTGGCGTCGCTGCGGCGGGCGTTCACGGTGAAGGTCGCCTCGCTGTAGAATTGCTCGCCTTCCGAACAGGTCGACCGCAGATCGGTGATGTTCGCCACCACGTCGATCGCCGCCGCATCGGTGCGGCCGGGCGCGCTGAACAGGGTGATATCGCCGGTCTGTGCCGGGATGGCCGCGACCGGGCAGGCCGAACGGACCGCCACGACGCCGCCGGTAGGATCGATTTCCCCCCTTTGCGAACAGCCCGCAAGAGCCAGGGCCAGCATTCCGGTCATCGCAATTCGAGAAAGGGTCACAGGTCAATCCTTGGGGGAAAAGGCGTGGGGCTTCTTATCCGCACCCCGCGCGGCGTGCAACCGAAAGGAAGAGGGCGGCCGCCCCCGCGCCTCTCCCCCTTCCTTCCGGCGCGACATTGGCCTAAGCGGCAGGCATGACCGCCCATTCGTCCTCCGGCCGCCCGCTCCTGAAGCTGCTCATCGCCGCGCCGCGCGGCTTTTGCGCGGGCGTGGACCGCGCCATCGTCATCGTCGAAAGGGCGATCGAGAAATATGGCGCGCCCGTCTATGTCCGGCACGAAATCGTCCACAACAAATATGTGGTCGACAATCTGAAGGCGAAAGGCGCGATCTTCGTGGAGGAACTGGATCAGGTGCCCGATGGCGTGCCGGTGGTCTTTTCCGCCCATGGCGTGCCCAAGGCGGTGCCCGCCAAGGCGGAGGAACGCGGCCTTGACTATCTGGACGCCACCTGCCCGCTGGTCAGCAAGGTGCATCGCCAGGCCGAACGTCAGGTGGAGGCAGGCCGCCACATCCTGTTCATCGGCCATCGCGGCCATCCCGAAGTGGTGGGCACCTTCGGGCAGGTGGACGCCGGGAACATGACCCTGATCGAAACGGTGGAGGATGCCGAAGCCTTCACCCCCGCCGATCCCGGCAATCTCGCCTTCCTGACGCAGACGACGCTTTCGGTGGACGATACGGCGGCGATCGTGGCGACGCTCCAGCGCCGCTTTCCCGCCATCCACGCGCCCAAGGGGGAGGATATCTGCTACGCCACCTCCAACCGGCAGGCGGCGGTGAAGGCGATCGCATCCTCCTGCGAGGCTGTCTATGTGATCGGCGCGCCCAACAGTTCCAACTCGCTGCGCCTGGTCGAGGTGGCCGAGCGGGAGGGGACGCCCGCGCGCCTGATCCAGCGCGCGGACGACATTGATTTCGCTTGGCTTGGAAATGTGACGACGCTGGGCCTCACCGCCGGAGCCTCCGCGCCCGAAGTGCTGGTGCGCGAAGTGGTGGACCGGCTGGCGGAGCGGTTCGACGTGAGGGAGGAGCAGGTGGAAACCGCACGCGAGACGATCGCCTTCAAGCTGCCGCGCGGGCTGGAGACGGCATAGCGCATGGCCGTCTATACCCATGTCCCGGCGGAGGAGATCGACGCCTTCCTCACCCGCTATGATGCAGGCCGTCTGGTGTCGGCCAAGGGCATTGCCGAAGGGGTGGAAAACAGCAATTACCTGCTGGAAACCACCGGCGCGGACGGCAATGGCCACCGCTATATCCTGACCCTGTATGAAAAGCGGGTGGATGAGGCCGACCTGCCCTTCTTCATGGACCTGCTCGACCATCTGGGCGATCGCGGCTGCCTGGTGCCCCGCTTCATCGCCGACCGGGAGGGCAGGCGGCTCCAGCAACTGAGCGGCCGTCCGGCCTGCCTCATCGAGTTCCTGACCGGCATTTCGGTGACGGAACCCACCGCCGGGCAGGCCCGCGCGGCGGGCGCTGCGCTGGGGCAGTTGCACAGGTGCGCGCAGGGTTTTGCGGGCGAGCGCCGCAATGCGCTCGACCTGCCCGCCTGGCATGACCTGGCCCGCAAATGCGGCGCGCATTTCGACGAGATCGCGCCCGGCCTGCACCAGCGCGTGTCGGACGAACTCGCCTATCTGGATGCGCACTGGCCCGCCGGTCTGCCCCGCGCCGTCATCCATGCCGACCTGTTTCCCGACAATGTGCTGATGCTGGGAGACGAGGTGACGGGCCTCATCGACTTTTATTTCAGCTGCACCGACATCCGCGCCTACGACCTGGCCGTCACGCACAGCGCATGGTGCTTCAGCAATGATGGGTCGGTCTGGCATGGCGATCGCGGGCGGGCGCTGGTCGCTGGCTATGAGGAAGCGCACGGGCTTTCGCAGGAGGAACGCGCGGCATTCCCGGTGCTGTGCCGGGGCGCGGCGCTGCGTTTCCTGCTGACCCGCGCCTATGACTGGATCAACACGCCCCCGGATGCGCTGGTGACGCGCAAGGACCCGCTCGCCTATCTGCGGCGGCTGGACTTCTATGCGGGGGCGGACGCGGCGCGGTTGCTGGACGCGTGAGCACGCCCCTGCCCCAGGTCGAAATCTTCACCGATGGCGCGTGCAAGGGCAATCCCGGCCCCGGCGGCTGGGGCGCCGTGCTGCGCTTCGGCGCCACGGAAAAGGAGATTTCCGGCGGAGAAGCGCAGACCACCAACAACCGCATGGAAATGACGGCGGCGATCGAGGCGCTCAATACGCTCAAGAAGCCCTGCGCCGTGACGCTCTATACCGACAGCAAATATGTGATGGACGGCATCACCAAATGGGTCTTCGGCTGGCAGAAGAATGGCTGGCGCACGGCGGACAGGAAGCCGGTGAAGAATGGCGAGCTATGGCAGGCGCTGGTCGCCGCCCAGTCGCGCCACAAGGTGACATGGCAATGGGTGAAGGGTCACGCCGGACATCCCGAAAATGAGCGCGCCGACCAGCTCGCCTGCGCCGCGGCGGAAAGTTTCCGCGCCTAGGTGCGGTGAGAGGCATAAGTTGTCCATAGACACCCCCTAAGTTGTCTATAGCCGCCGCATAAGTTGTCCGTGAGATTGCATAATGCCTTGCTTTTACTAGAGTGGCGATGGACAGCTTCGATGCGCACATACTTCACAATTCGCTTTTCACGCTGAACTCATTCGAAATACGAAGAAGGCAGGACCTACTTCACCCAACGTCTGGACCCAACGCATGAAATTTTTCCCCCAAGCGACCCCAAGCAGCCTAGAGCCGGCATCCGGGTTCTTCAGAGAAGCTTTAGGGGAATTGGTCACAACATCTTGGTCCGATCTCACCAGCTCACTTCTCCAGGAAGCTGAACAGCAGTTTGGACCACGCGACCCTCGTTGGTTTTTTGCCGGGATCCAGTTTTGGGATGAGGGGCATCCGGGGACCTATTATCCCGGCAGTCGGCCATTTCATGTTGGCATCAGCTTGACGAGGGAGGCCGCATCTAACCCGCGTATGGCGCACTATCAGCTCGCCCACGAGGTGGTGCACTTGCTTGGGCCGTCGCCGACCTTTGCGCCGGCGACCGTGCTTGAAGAAGGCATGGCTTACAGCTTCCAGGAGCGAGTGAACCTCCATCGGCATCTCGGCATGAGGCTTTCCATACCATCATACGCACAGGCGCGCGACGTATTGAACGCGATGCTGGCATTGGATCCCGATGCAGTTCGCACTATCCGCGCCGTCTATCCCGATGTTCGCGATGTTAGATCGGCCGAATTGATGCGTCTTGTGCCTGCGGTATCGCTAGAAATCGCGGATCTATTGTGCAGACCATTCTTTCGAGGCGAATAGGATTTTATGCCTAAGCAGATCACGGCGAACCAGATTATTGGTGAGATCGGGGAAAACGAGGTGCGCGGGCGCTTCCTGACACTCGGGTTCCAGTTTGACGGTCGCTCGCGTTTAGAAGCGGGTATCGACGGAATCGCCGAAGTGATGAGCCAAGGTCAACCTATGGCCCGAATGATCGCCGTCCAGATCAAATCCACGACCGCCTCGCCCTACACTTCGGAAAACGATGCAGGCTTCACTTACTTGTTGCGACCGCAGGACCTCGCATATTGGAGGGGATCGAACCTCCCCGTAATCGTCGTGTTTTACCGCCAATCAGACCACAGCTTCTATTGGAAGGAAGTCAGTCGTGATGGAGAGCAGGGCGATCGTCGCCTTCTTATCGATAAAACAAAGGATGTTCTTGATAGTAGCACAGTAAACAAGCTGGCAGCACTGACCGTACCAAAAACCGGTCTAGGATACTTCGTACCGCCTCTTGGTGGCGGCGAAGAAGCACTGGTTAACATGCTGCCTATCATGCTTCCAAGCGAAATGTATTTGGCGTCAACCCCATACGATTCCAAAAGATCGACGGCAATCATGTTCGATGGCGGAGACCCGCGATTTGACTGGGTCATTAACGGCGGAACATTCTGGTCATTCCAAGATCCGCGCACAACATCCTGTTGTGATATCGTTGATCTCGATCAGGTAGAAGCAATTGACACCAGGGACATCGCCTTCCACGATGATGTAGACGAGCAAAACAAATTTAGTTTTCTATTACGGCAAACCCTTCGGCATCAGACTCAGAATGATCTTGCATGGAACAAGGATCACAAGTCTTTCTATTTTCGAGCACTCGAACAGGGGATTCATCGTAATTTCGTCTACGAAGCATCCAAAAAGAAAACAGATGCCGATGTTGTGAGCGTCTTCATGGACAACAAGGTCGAAGGGCGGATATCGTTTGTCCGCCATCATGCATTTATTCCAAGGTTCGAGAATATTGGTGACGAATGGTATCTAATCATTACGCCGACATATCATTTCACCACCAACGGATTTACGCCCCATCTCTACGCAGCATCGCTGCTTTCAGGTAAAAAGCGATTGGATAAAAGCGCTGCCCTCCGTGGTCAGGTCATTATGTGGCATCGCTTCCTGACTGAAAGTGAGCGCGCAGCTGAACGCTATGCCGTCGATCTTTTTGGGGGTGAGCAAATCGTAGGCCCCCGACTACGATTCAAAAAGCCTCCTTCAGTCCACCTGGAAATTCGTGTTCCTGAGGACGGATGGGGCAATGAAAAGAAGAGGGACCAGAATGTCCCGGAAGAAGGGCTTTTCGCCGATGGTATTTGAGAGCCGGATTTTCGACGAGCCTGAGCTTGAATTTGGGGATCATCACCATCATCAGGATCCGCGTCTAGGACTGTTCGAAGCAGGTCCACTGCAAACCTTCCTCGGTGATGTCATCAAAATCGGCGTGGTTGGTAGCTCGAAAACGATCGACGATACTCGCAAATTCCTCCAGACGATTTCCAATGGAGTGGAAGGAAAATCTAGCAAACACCCGAATATGCATCCGCCATTCCCGGGCCTCGGCAACCAAAGTCCTTTTAGATGCCGTTTCGAAGTCGATAATGGCGCGACCGCTGCCTTACCACAAGCCAAAATTGACAAGATAACCAAGGAACCCAACCATCAACGCGCCGTCGAAATGGCCGTGGACGCCATCGTTGCCGAACTGCAGGTACTGGATGACGGCGGCAGTCGGCCCGATGTGGCGATCATAGCCTTGCCTGTAAGGCTGTTGGAGCGCGTCTGGAATGCGAAGGTTGATGCCGGCGGCACAGTGGAAGAAGGTGACAGCAGCGGCTCTGATGCGCCCAATTTCAGAGGAATGATCAAAGCTAAAGCAATGGGGCTAAGTTTCCCCATACAGATCGTCTGGGAAGACGTGATCGACGAAAAGGTCGCGATACCCCAGAAGATCAAGGAAAGCAGCTCGCGCAAAATCCAGGACCTTGCCGGCCGCAGCTGGAATTTGATGACTAGCCTGTATTACAAGGGCAGCGGCCGTATTCCCTGGCGCCGACGAGCCAAGGAAGGCGAGTATACCTCGTGTTTCGTCGGCATCAGCTTCTACCGGGAAGCAGGTGGGCAGCAGCTATTCACAAGCGCAGCCCAGATGTTTGATGAACGCGGTCGTGGCTTTATTCTAAAGGGACGGAGGGCGCAGACAGAAAGTCGCGGTAGACATCCTTACATGACCATGGAGGATGCACGCGAAATTATTGAATCAGTTCTCGCCGCTTACAAGGCTCACCACAAGACGTTGCCCGCCCGTGTTATAGTTCTAAAAACGTCCCGCTTCAAGGAAGAGGAAACGGACGGTATCATTGCAGCGCTCGATGCCTCTGGAACGGCGATGCGAGATCTTGTCTGGATACAGGAATCCTACTCTGCCAGGCTTCTTCGCGATGGAAACTATCCTGTAATGCGCGGAACCTTCGTTGACCTTGGGGGCAAGGGACTTCTCTATACCAGCGGAAGCATGCCGTATTACGGCACCTATCCTGGTGAATATTCGCCGAACCCGCTCCTGCTCTGTCCCCATGAGAGTTGTGACAGCACGTTGGAGCACCTGGCCGAAGAGGTTCTCTCCATGACGAAGCTGAACTGGAATTCGACCCAGATGAACCAGCGCCTACCCATTCCAATTCGTGCCGCGCGGAAGGTAGGAGAAGTGCTGAAATATGTTGGAGAGGGGCAGGCGGTAAGCACTGACTACCGCCGATACATCTGACACCTAAGCCCGATGTTCCCGATGGTTCAAATGCGACATTATGAAAGATATGTCTTACTGTTCGTTTCCAACTCCTAAACCGAATCGATTCTAATCTGCGGCGTGCGACCCGAATCGATCTACCCTTTCCCATTACAAGGTTACCCCGTCCCAATTCGGGATTGGCATTCTTTGCAATTCCGACGGTTCCTGACTTGTTCCACTAACAGCCACTTCCTAGCTATTCTCATAAACAGACTAGGAAGGGTCTGATTTATGGTAGAATGGGCACCCGGCTTCGGCATTTCCGATGTTGTGCACGGCGGTGACAAACCAGGCCAATGGAGCGCCGGCAAATTGCTGA
>NZ_JNAC01000051.1:0-217145 GCF_000722555.1 Sphingobium sp. DC-2
GGCGGCGTGACTCAAACCAACCAGCCTCCGGCAAACCCGGCGCGGTTCAGGAGCCCGGTTCACCGGAGGATATCGCCGCCGCGCTCAAGGAAGCGGGACGGCGCGGCGTTCCCGTCACCGTGCGCGGGCTGGGCCGGTCCGTCTATGGCCAGACGGTCGCGCGGCCCGGCGGCGTGCTGATCGATATGTCCAGCCTCAATCGGGTTCATGCGATCGAACGCGACCAGTGCGTCGTGGATGCGGGCGCAACCTGGGCCACAGTGGTCAAGGCGGCGCTGGCCCAGGGCCTGGTGCCGCCTGTGCTCATCGACTTTCTAGACCTGACAGTCGGCGGCACGTGTCCTGGGGCGGCATGGGCATGACGTCCCGCCGCTACGGCCTTCAGGCCGACAATGTCCTGGAACTGGAGGTGGCGACGGCCGACGGGATGCTCCACCGCTGTTCGCCCTAGCAGGAGAGCGATCTGTTCCATGCCGTGCTGGGAGGAATGGGCACGGTGGGCGTGATGACGAAGGCCACGCTGGGCCTGATCCCTGCGCCGGAGCGGGCGCTACGCGTTCAGATTCCCTACCCCGATGCCGCGGCGATGACCGCCGACCTGATGCAGTTGGCCCATGATGACCGGGTCGACGCCTTTCAGGGGATCGTCGCCGCGCCCGATGGTCAGTGGGTGCATCTGATCGAGGCGACGGCCTTCTACAGCGGCGAACGCCCGGATGTTGGCTGGGTGTGCGAGGGGCTGAACGGCATGATCGCCCACGCCAATCCGATCGACAGCAGTTTCGAAGACTTTCTGTTCCGGCTGGGGGATATGACCACGCTGCCTTGCCAGGCAGCCGGTCCGCATGCCCATCCCTGGTGGTCGACCCAGACATCCGCAGAACGCGCGCCCGCTTTCGTCGAGGAGCTGGAGCAGTTTTTCGATCCCGCCACGGCCGGTCCCTTCGACCTGTTCATCGTCTATCCGATGCTCACCGGACGATCGCGAACGCCGTTGCCCAGCCTGCCGCGTCAGGATTGGTCAGTCGTGGTCGCGACCTTCTGGTGCGTAAGCTTCGACCGGCAGGACCAGCTTGCGGCGGTGCTGGCCGAAAACCGCCGCCTGTTCGAACAGGCGGCGGCTGTGCATGCGCCGGGCAGCGTGGACCCTGTGGCAGCGGTGGATTATTCCCCGGCGGAATGGGCCGCGCATCTCGCCGATGCCTGGCCTGCATTCGATGCGGCCAAGCGCAAATATGACCCTCAGGGCGTGCTCGACAAGGCCAGGCGCATATTCTGAACGCGGGCGGATCAGGTCCTGAAACGCGCCGAAAGCTTTTCGACATGCGCTGCGAAGGTCAGAAAGCGCTCACGCACATGGTTCGCCGACAACAGATAATCCTCGATCCCCGTATCCAGAGTTGCCGCAGGCCAGCTTGCCTGATGATGGGCAAGGATGGTGCGCATGTGGAAAAGCGCTTCCTTCATGTCGCGCACCTCGCCCGGAGCCGCCGGGTTGGCCAGCGCCCTGCTCAACAGCATTTCAAGATCGCAGATCAATGTGATCAGCCGCCGCCGCTGCCGCACGAGTTCCAGGCGCCAATTGCCTTCGCGCTGGTGGATGATCTCGCGGATCTTGTCGTTCGAAACGGCCAGTTCGCGCGCCTTGTCCAGAAGTTCGGTGATGCTGTTCATGCCGATGGGCCGTGATCCGCCTATGCCGCCGCCGTGAAAGGGCGGGCTCCGATAAGGATGAAGATCATTCTGGCGGGAACGTCGCCGCGATTGCGCCACGCATGGCGCGTGCCGTTTTGAATGATGACGTCGCCCGCACGCAAATGTTCGGTCCGGCCTTCATCCAGTTCAAGCCAGATCTCGCCGGACATGACGATGCCGTAATCCACCGAATTGGTGGTATGCATTCCAGGATCCTCCACCTCGAACGTTTCCGCGACCCCCGGCGCCCAGCGAAGATTTTCCTCCGCAGCGGCTACTGGATCGAACGATGGCGACATCATGACGTGATCGGGCGGAATGACAAGCATTTCAAACAGCGTGCCACCTGGCTCAGGGATCAGCGAGGTGCCCCTGACAGGCTCGCTGAGAGGCATGTTGAGGTCCGGCACGGCAGGCGTGCGCCAAAGCAGCGTCAAGTTCATGCCCGGAATATGCTCGAACTGATGCCCTTCCGCCTCTCCGGCGGCCCAGAAGACCGAACGTCCATCGGCGGTCCGCTGCGTAACGACTCGTTTCATGCGCCTCTCCTTTCCCAAGCGATCATATGCGCCTTTGCGGCTGCGCTTTCCGGCCGGGGAACGAAGCCCTTGGCTCAAGGGCGGATTTCCCCGGACGATCGTACTATGTTCTTGCCATAAATACCGTACGATCGTACTAATTTTCTGTCAACCGGCGCGATTCCGCCGGTCTCTGAACAGATCTACGTAAAGGGAGAAGATCGCATCATGCCTCAAAGTGATATCGTCATCGTGGGAGCGACCGGAACAACCGGCAGCGCCCTTCGCGCCGAATTGCGCAACCGCAACGTCGCGGCGCGGGCGCTCGTCCGTTCCGAAGCGAAGGGCGCGCAGATCAGGGACAGCCTGCTTGAACCCATCACCGGGGATATCGGCGATCCCGCCTCGCTCGACGGCGCGTTCCAGGGGGCGCGCGCGCTGTTCGTGGCGCTTTCTCCCAGCGCGGACGCGCTTGCATTGAACCGCAATCTGTTCGCTGCGGCCAAGCGGCAGGGCGTCAGCCACATCGTCCGCATTTCGGGACTGCATCCCGACCCGCAGTCGCCTTCCCTGCTCGTGCGCCAGCATACCGCGCTGGACGAGGAACTTCGGCAGTCCGGCATTGACTTCACCATCCTGCGGCCCAACACCTTTTACGACAATCTGCTGCGCCATGCCGCGCATATCCGCGAATATCGCGTGTTCCATTCGCCCATGGGCGACGCGCCGCAAAGCATGATCGACGCGCGCGACATCGGCGCCGTGGCGGCGGCCGCGCTTCTGGAGAAAGGCCATGCGAACAAGGCCTATGACCTTACCGGCCCCGAAACGCTGACCAACACGATCATTGCGGGGATATTCACCCAGGTGTTGGGCGAAACGGTGACGTTCCAGCCTGTGCCCTTCGCCGCCGCCCGCGCGGGCATGATCGCCAATGGCTTGCCGGAAGCGGATGCGGACGCCGCGATCGAGCTGTTCACGCTGGTTTCCAAGGGAGGCGAAGGGGAAGTCTACCCGGATGTCGAGCGGGTTCTCCAGCGCAAGGCGATCCGGTTCGAACAGTTTGTGCGCGACAATCTCGCCGCCTTCAAATGAACGATAACGGCGCTCACGCCCTGGCATGGCCGGGACGTGAGCGCCGCCCCCCCTCGGATCAGACGTCCGCGTTCGCGCCTGGAGTGATCCGGCGGTCGCTGAGCCAGAACAGCCCATTCACGACACAGCAGGCGAGCGCCAGCAGAGCGACTCCCTCCCGTCCGCCCAGAGCGAAGGTGCCGAAGGTAACGGGCGCGCCCAGAAGCACGCCGAGATTGGCGAATTGAAGCATCAGCCCCGAAGTCGCGCCAATGGCGTCGGGGCTGGGCGCCACATGCGGAAAGCGCGCGGCGGACATGCCGACCAGGACGCCACCGCCGGCGCAGAACAGGAACAGGCTGATCACCGCGCCGGTCAGTCCGAGGACAGGCAGATAAGCCAGCGGCCCGGCGACAGCGACGATCACCAGCGTCACCACGAAGATCGCGCGCGCGCTGACGTTGCGGGCGAGCATCACCCCCAGCAGGATGCTGCCGATCACGGAGGCGGGATAGCTGGCGAGCGAAAAGAGCCCGGCGGTCGCTGGGCTGAAGCCGAATGCGCCGATCAGGAATGTCGGGAACAGCGCGCCCAGGCCGAACTGCGCGATCGTCAGCACGGCGAGGCCCACGGACAGGCGGATGGGGCCCCGCAAGCGCAGGACGTCGATCCAGCGGGTGCCGCCATGTTCGCTCTGCACGGCCTGCGACTTCGACAGGGCGAGCACGAGCAGCAGACCGGCGAGCGCGGCCACCGCATGAATGACGAAGACGATCGGCCAGCCGGGCCCTGACGCAAATCCCGCCAGCGCCGCTGAAAGGCCGATACCCACCGGCACCGTCGTGGAAATGAGCGCCATCGCCAAAGGCTGCCTTGCCCCGGTGGTGGTGCGCGCCACCATCGCCAGCGATCCGAGCGACACGAAGATGCATCCGCCGCCTTCGATAAGGCGCGATACGGTCAGCGATGCGAAGCCGGGCGCGTAATAGTCGCCGATATTGCCCGCGACGATGATGGCCATGCCCAGCGCCATCAGGCGGCGGTCGCCAATGCGTTCGGTCAGCGAACCGCCGAGCGGCGCCAGCAGCACGGCCGCGGCGGCGATGCTGGAAATGCACCATGAGACAGTCCCCGCGTCGACGCCCATCGACGATGCGACATCGGGAATGAGCGGCAGGATCTTGCCGATCGAAGCCGCCGCGATAAGCCCGACGAAAAATATGGTGATGATGCTGGTCCAGCTTCCCGGTTTCATTATCAGGCTCCTCCCGTTGCGGCCGCTGAGGGCGGCCCATTGCTTTCGGCCTGCGCCCATCGTTCCAGCCGGACAGCGTCAGGCCGGAACGAGGCGAGCGCAGGCCGCCCCCTTTATGCAGATACCGGCGTCAGGACAGCGGCCCGGCGGACTCGCTGTCCTCGCGCGCGGCTTTGGCCATCAGGCGCTCGAACAGCGTGATGGCCTTGTCAGCGGCGTTGGGGACCATCACGATGTCATCGGGCGTGCTATCGATGATGCGTTGCTGCGCCTCGATCATCAGCCGGTCCTCCTCGAACGCGCGCCCTGCGATCTCCAAGCGCATGCTGGCGACCTCTTCCGCGCCGGGAATGGCCCTGGGCACGCCCCAGGCATAATAATAGCGCGCCGTGCCCTCACCCGTAGCGCAGACCGACTGCGCGTTGTAATCGCGCACCACCGGCTCGATCGAGGGCGTGCCGAAATCACAGGAGCGGGCGGTGTTTTCGGGATAGAATTCCATCATCATCGAAAGATGGCCCGGTACGGTATATTCATACATCAACAGCTGATCGACGACACGCACCTCCAGGCGAGTCTCGTGCGCCGGTATTATCGCGCCGGGGACCCACCATGTGACCGATATGCCGTTTTCAACCGGCGTGATCTTCGAACGGGCTTCCTTCCATGAATCTTCGCGCGCGCCGAAGCTGGCGGTGTGAACGAAGGGAAGATGCGTGAAATCGAGCAGGTTGGCGTTTATCTGGCTGGCCGCCGCGCGATAATCCATCGCGCCCTTGGCGAAGGTGAACTCGCCGCCCTCCAGCGGCAGGAAATTCGGCAGGCGTCCGGGATCGGCCCCGGCGGGGTCGCCGCCCCATACGAACACCCAGCCGCTACGTTCGGCCACGGCATAGGACTGGATGCGGGCTTGCGCTGGCACCTTGTCCTGACCCGGAATCTGGATGCACTGGCCGGTCCGTTCGAACAATGCGCCATGATACATGCAGCGAAGCATGTCGCCTTCGCAGCGTCCGCGCGACAATGGCGCGAAACGATGGCTGCACCGGTCGTCCAGCGCGACCAGATCACCCGCATCGGTGCGATACACCACGATCGGCTTGCCGATGATCTGCCGCGCCGCTGGCGTACCCGTTTCGAATTCCTGCGAATAGCCGATTGCGTGCCAGGCATTTTTCACGAACATTGGCTCTCTCCTGATTATGCGATCCGCTCCCGGTCCTGCCTTCAGCGGATCGCCAGCCCGGTCACTTCACGCGGCCGAGATATCCGTTCATCCGTTTGGCCGCGAGGCCAGGCAGGCGCACCGCCCTGGCGGCCGCGACGCTGGCGGCTGGCACATCGCCCACCTGGACCAGCGCGACCATGCCCATGCCGTAATGGGGGAGACACTTGAAACCATAGAGACCCGGCGTCGTAACCGGCACGGCCAATTCCTTGTTGATCATGCCTTTTGCCGGTTTGACGCTGGCGGGCCACATAGCTGGAATGGTTTCGGCATTGTGGCTGGGGTCAGTCGGAACAAAGCGAATGACGTCGCCCGGCGCCGCTTTCACGAAAGCGGGTTCGAACACCATCGATCCTTCCGCACCCTTATTCTTCATATGGATGACGATTGTCTTGGCCTCGGCCGGGACAGCGGCCAGCGCCATCCCAAGACACAAAATTCCGCGAGCAACGAAATTAACCATTATCTTTCCTCTACTAGAGATTGTTCGGCGTCCATCATCGCCTGCAACATGCGGCGGCCTTCGACGGCCGTTCTATCGGTTCGGATGAGCAACTCCCTGGGATTTTCCCCCACGATCGCGAGCATCTTTTCGATCTCTTCGGTCGCGAACTTGTCTTCCCCTATGACTGGCCGCAGATAGTCTTCCATCTCGTCCAATATTCCGTGATCAGTGCTGGCCATGGCGAAGAAATAGGCGCAACTCTTCGCTGTTTCGGGCATCACGGCATGAAACAGCCGGGTGCGGAGAATGGGCTTTCCATCCTCCTTGCGATAGACGACGACCGGCTCGTTCAGGATGGTGCGGCCCAGCGGTTCACGCCCCACTTCTTCCGAAAAGGCCGCGACATACCAGCAGTCGCGGGCAGCAAATGATCCTTCATTGAAGGGGTACATTCGACGCCTCCCGGCTGCCCGTCGCGATCCGTCCCGGACGCGTTGCCGTGCCCCGGAACGGATATGACAGCCATGCATGCTGCGATGGAGAAGGGAGTGCCGACATGGCGCTGTCGCCTGACTATTTCTTCGCCGTTGAGGCCCGGCCGTTGTTGCGCATCAAATAGGCGGACAGGTCCTTGAGATCCTGATCGGACACCACGGTTTTGCGGAACTGCGGCATGATCGATATGCCGTTGCGCACATAATATTCGATCACCTCATGGGTCAGGTCGGTCCTGTCCTCCAACGCGGGCGGTACGGCATTTGATATTTGACGTAGATCGCGAGCGTGCCCGGCAGATATTTCCAATGTTCGCCAGTCAGATAATCGTCGCCGCCCGATCCATGACCGTGACAGGCGGCGCAATTCGTCTGGAATATCTTGTCGCCGCGCGCGATCTGCGCGGCGGGCCCGTTTGCCGGGGCCGGAGCAGGCTTGCGCGCGCTGGCTAAACCAGCAGCGCCGAGGAACAATGTGCCGGCGATCGCAACCAGCGCGGTGTAACGAGCCATTATTTAGCCTTTCTATATCGGGCGGGCCAGATGCCGCCGCGGCCGGGCGACAGAATTCCGTTGGGATCGACCGCGTCCTTCATCGTTTCCGCGAACCGCAACAGGGCATTGTTGTTGAAAGAATAAGTGCGCGCGATCTGCTCCTGGAAGAATGCGGGCGCGCGATATTCGCCATAGCCCGCCTTCGCGGCCTCCAGGAGATAATGGCCATAGAGTTCACGCGTTTCCCGATTCTTTTTCGGGTCGTCCCTCGACAGCATGAAGATTCCCAGCATCATGAAGCTGCGGGGCTGCCATGCCATCGGCGGGTTGAAACGGGTCACGACAGAAGGAATGTTGAACCCCTTCGCCGCCTCGATGAACATCTTCTGTGCTTCGAACACAGCCTCCGCGCTCTTGGCGATCATCGTCGTGAAGCCGAGATGCCCGTCCGCGGGAACCGGCGAGCGTTCGTTTCTGGCGCCAAGGGCGAAGACGTCGAGCGCCGGGATGCCAAAGGCGCTCTTGCGGAGGAGGTTTTTCTTCTGATCCTCGGTAAAGGGAAAGCTGAATTCATTGATCAGCTTCGCGCTGCTTCCGGGAATGGCGGCGAGAATCCTTGCCTGGGATGCTTGCCACGCCGCACGGACAACATCCCGATTGCCGTAGAATTGCAACTCGACCGTCCAGGCCGGAACGCCAAGGTCAGCGGCAAGCTGGTCGAGCTGTTCATCGGGGACTGACAAGTCCCACGCGACCTTCTGCACGCGCGGGTCCATCATCTTGCCGAGCAGCGGGCTGCTATATTGCGGCGTCGTCGCCGTCCCGGTATTTTCCAGATAGTTGACGATGTCCACAAGCGGCGCAAAATCGGCGCGGCGTTTCACGGAAATGAGGCCGGAAATATAAGCCTCCGGCTCTGGCATCAGCCAAAAGCCCATCTTTGTGACGATGCCGAAATTCGCTTGCCCGAACAGCCCATCGACATAGGGACCATAGCCATAGCGATATTCGGCGAAGGTCTTGGATCCCGGCATTGCGCCCATGCCAGTGCGCATCACCTCGCCATTGGGCAGCACAACCTCCATCCCGCTGTGCGCGCCGAAATGATCGCGATAGGCCTGGAGCGTATAACCAAGGCCGTGATCGAGAGCGTTGCCTATCGGGCTTCCCCAGCCGGGATCGGGAATATCCAGCCACACCTTGAGCTTACGCTCCTGAATATAGCGGTACAGATCGAAATAGGAGACGCCCGGTTCGACGATTGCGAAATGACGCTTGTCGTCCACTTCGATGATGCGGTTCATCCGCTTGAGATCAACGATCACGCTGCCGCGCAGATTGGGCGAGGACCCGCCATAGCCCAGGTTCATGCCCGTCGAAATGGTATAGAGAGGAACCTTGAAGCGGTTGGCGATGCGCACGACCGCCTGCACTTCCTCAACGGTCGACGGGGCGACGGCGGCGGAAGGGATCAGTTCATCGGGCTCGTCCCACAAGGGCGAATAGGCGTCCCGATAGAGCATCACGTCTTCTTCGGACGTGAACACCCATTGCGAACCAACTGCCTGCGCGAACTGTTCGAGCGCCTGCTTGAAGTCAGCGGCGGAAACCTGGGGCGGCAAAGGAAGGGCCATAGCGGTCCTCAAGCTCGTGTTGGAAGAAGATGCTTCGGGCCGACGACCCAGGAAATCATCCGGCACGGATCATCATCCGGGAAGAGGCCGGGTCCCGAAGCCACGGTGCAGCGCTGATCCCCCAGCGCCGCGCCGCGCGCAATCTCGCCGAACCGCTGCGCCCAGACATGCGCGGGGCTTTCCGCCGTCAGGCTGAGGCCGGGATTGTTCCTGTTCCAGATCGCTGCCTGGCTGCGGCCGTCGATCCCCGCATGTTCAGTCGTGAACAGCACCCGAAAGCCGCTGATCCGCGCAAGTTGCTCCATGCAGAAGAAGGGGCCATGCGCCGTCACACCGGCGATGGGCGCCATGTCGTTGGACCAGCGGCGGTGAAGCTGCTTCACCCAAAAGCCTGTGATATCGCCGGTCATCGCATGAACCGTTTCACCGCGCCGGGCGGCCTCTCGCCCGAACAGGACGCTGCCCGGCAGCCGATCATCCACCACGACGCGGAAGAAGGCGGGCCGGGGATCGGCCAGCGACGCGGCGAAGGCGGGCGCCCCGCTCGCCGTGACGGCGACACCGGCCGCCACGCCGCCTTGCAGAAAGCTTCTTCTATCCGGCATCAGTTCCATCCCTCTTTCCTGTTGGCGCATGCTGTCCCCACTCGTCATGAGTGAACGGGGTCTTGCGCGAACAGCCGTTCGCAGGCGGTGATCGCGTCGCTGATCTCGGCGGCGTAGCGGGACGCCTGCGGCTGTGCCATGGCGACATGCGTGAAGATGTGCGGCAGACCCGCCTCCATCCCAGCGATGATGCGTTCCGCAACCGCGCCCGCATCTTCGCCATTCAACGGGTTGAGGAAGCCGGGCAGCTTTGCCGGAGCGCCATCACCGGCCGGGCGCAAATCCCTGGATCGCTGATCGATGTCCGTGCTCGTCAGGCCGGGATAGATTGTCGAAACGTGGATCGGCGCGCCGGTCAGACTATCGCGAAAGCCCTGCATCAGCGCGGGCAGCGCAACCTTGTTCGCGCAATAGACGCCCATGTCGAAGCCCGCGGGCGTGTTGAGCGCGGCGATCGACGCTGTGCATAATATATGTGCGGGCTTTCCATGCGCCCGCATCGAGGGCAGCAGCGACTGGATGGTGTGGAACACGCCGAACACATTGACGCCGAAGGTCCACTCCAGCTCCTCAGGCCGGACAGCGTCCATCGAAACGCCGGTGAAGCCTACCCCGGCATTGGCGAAGAGGTAGTGGACCTCTCCATGTGCGGCGAGGACCTCCTGCGCGGCCGTTTCCACCTGCTCGCGCCGCGCGACATCGACTACATGGGTGGTTACGCGCGCCGCACCTGCCGCAGCGGCGTCCGCCTGGGTTCCGGCCAGTCCCTCGCGCGAGATGTCCACCAGCGCGAGGGCCGCGCCGCGCCGTGCGAAGGCGAGCGCAAGCGCGCGGCCGATGCCGTTCCCTCCGCCCGTGATGTAAACCGTCTTGTCCCGGTATGCCTGTGTGTTCACTGATCGTCACCCATATCGAAAGCCTGGTTAAGCGGCGGGAAAGGCGGCGCTGACCGCTTCTGCCGTCATGCCCACGGTCAGCCGCACCATGGCCCCCTGCTCGCCCCCCAGCTCCAGCACCTGCGTCGACGATGGCACCGTCTCCACCAGCCAGGGATCGACCCCCGCGCCGCCGTTCGGCACGAATTCGGGGAAGTCGCTGCTGAAAATCTGCAAGGCCAGCCGGTGCCCGGCCGCAAGCCGGTATGCGGTCTGCATGGACGGTACGTGGAACGGCGTCAGTTCACCCGCGCCGGGAGCGCGCACGCCTTCGACATGGATCTGTCCGCGCGTGATCTGGCGCTGCGTCCCGTCAGGCGCTTCGTCCAGCAGGCGGACGAAGATGTCGGTGCCGTCCAACGTCGATCCGATCCGGCCGAACAGATCGACCGGCCCGGCCAGTTCGACATCGGCGCGCATCGGCGCGCTGCGGAAGCTCACCACGTCCGGGCGCTTGCTCATCTCCGCAAAGTCGGGCCATGCCATGAACAGGGATACGCTGCCCGGCCCTGCGGGCGCATCGGCAAATCCACCCACAGAGGTGATGAGATTGTTGCCGTCATGCTCCCACTGCACCTGCGACGGCGCGCCCGGCGCGAGCGCGATCGTGCCCGCCCCGTCCTGCGCCTGATCCAGATATAGCTGCACCGCGCGGGAGGGCTCCGGCGGCCAGCTTCCGCTGGCCTTCATGGACCCGTGGCAGACTTCGTAGCGCACGCGCGGGACGGGCGGGCCGCCGCGTAAATAGTGATTGAAGAAGGCAATTGCGGGCGGCATCATGCGGTCGAGCATCGCCTGGCGCACCGCCGGATTCATCCAGTGCAGATCGGCTTCGGTCATCGGCGCCTGATCGAGACTGTAGCCGTCATGGTCGATCGCTTCGAGCTGGAGATGCAGCTTGCCGGCCCAGGCCGGTGATGCGCTCAGGCGGTCGATGTCGGCCCAGGACTGGCCAGCGGAAAAATCATACCACCCGACAGTGTAGAGCGTCGGAACCGGATGAGACAGAAGTTGCGCCGTGGACAGGCCGCGTTCCCGGAAATCTTCCTTGAACGACGCATCGAAATCAGCGGAACGGTATCCGATTTCATCAAAGAATTCATCGAACAGCTTCGAGAGGGGCAGCTTCTTCACGTCCAGCTTGTAACCGAACAGGTCGTTTTCGACATAGGCCTGCCCATAATACCAGCGCGACAACAGCGGCTCGACTTCGCGCGATCCGTCGCGATAGCGCAGATTATGGGCGAGCTGCGACCCTGTAACCCGCGGCGCGATCGCCTTGAGCGCGGGATGGCCGGAGGATGCGGCGGCCAGCGTCACGAAGCCATAATAGGAAATGCCCCACATGGCGACCGAGCCGTTATTCCACGGCTGACGCGAAACCCAGTCGATCACATCATAGCTGTCGTCCGCCTCGTGCTTCTGAAATTCGGTCGCGCCTTCGGACCGGAACTTGCCGCGCACATCCTGCACCGCCACCGAATAGCCCGCCTCGACAAAGCGCCGGGCGACCTGCGGCAGGCCGTGGATCGGACCGCATTTGTCATAGGGCGTGCGGATGAGGATGGTCGGCGACGGCTTCGTTTCATCTATGCCATAGAGATCGGTAGCCAGCTTGACGCCGTCGCGCACCGTAACCGGCTGGCTGACTGCGTCATCAGGTAAGGGGGACGGGCCAAACCGCTGAAATTCCATCATATCCTCTCTTCATTGGCCGCATGGGCCCGCCGTGAATCGCTTGCGATCCGGCAGGGCTTGCCTTGCCTTATTCGTACGACTGTACTGTTACCGCGTCAATATGCTTTGTACGGTTGTCCTATAAATGCGATCGTTATAGGCTGTCCCGGATGGATCCGCGGGAGAGTGGCGCGAAGCCCATCGCAGCCGCGTTCCCGGACGTGACGGCGCGACGCGGGTGCCGGAGAATGATCAGGTGGAGAGGACGCTGCACATATCGGCACATCACGCGGATGCCGCGCTCGGCAGCCTGATCGGCGAGTTGCATAGCAGCCTGATCGACCACGATCCCGCGCGGCGGGACAGGCTTGATTCGATCCTGTCGACTGTGTTCGGCCATTCCCTTGGGCAAGGGTCGCATATGGTCGAGTTACTGCAACTGGTAGGCGACAGGTGGTCGGCGCTGATCCTGACCCTGCTGGGCGCGGGCACATTCCGCCCTTCCGAACTGCAACGCGTCGTCAACCTGCTGTCGCGGCTGGGCGGCGCCAATGACATCTCGCATCGCGTGCTGACCGCGAAACTGCGCGTCCATGAGCGGATGGGCCTGCTGGAGCGGACCGTCCGCCCGACCGTGCCGCCCAGCACCTATTATACCCTGACGCCCCTTGGCCGCGAACTGGTCGAATGGATCGATGGCATGGAGCGATGGTGCTTCCGCAACGAAGCCCGGTTCCATGCCGCGCAACAGAGCTTTGACGACGCCGATCCCGGCGAGTGAAGCGCTGCATATGCGCGTCACGACGAGGTGGTTACCTGAAGGTGCGTTACCCACCTGAAAGTGCGGTCTTCCCGGCGATTGCCCTCCCCATCTAATAGGCGTGCGAGGCCATCCGCACGAAAGCGCCTGCCAGCTGAGAGGGTTTATGAGCAATATCTACGACATCGCCGTGATGGGCGCCGGGCAGAACACGCTTGGAACCGCGGCTTACCTTGCCAAGGCGGGCAAGAAGGTCGTCGTTCTGGAACAGCATGACTTTATCGGCGGCGGCACGGTGACGATCGAGCGCGGACATCCCGGCTTTACCCATGACCTTCATTCGGTGCACCATTATCTGATCCAGCCCAATCCGCTGATCCGCAATGACGAATTGAACCTGCTGTCGAAATTCGGTCTTGAATATGTGCATCCCGGCGCGTTCCAGACGACGATCCTGTCGGACTTCAGCACGCTGGAAGTGTTCGACGATCTGGACCGGACCTGCCAGTCAATCGCGCGCCATTCGGAAAAGGATGCGGAGGCCTATCGCGATCTCGCCATGCTGGGCGCGCGCGTTCTGCCGATGCTGATGGCTGGCATGTACACGGTGCCGCTGCCGCTGCATGTGACGCTGGGCATGCTGAGCGGAAACGAGGACGGACGCCGCATCATCGACATGATGTTTCGCAGCCCGCTGCAAGTCGTGGATGAGTTGTTCGAAAGCGATCATATCAAGATTCACATGATCCGGTCGGCGACCGAACATACGCTGGGCTTTCCCGACGACATGGGCAATGGGCTGTGCGTATTGCTGACAACTGCGCTTCAGCATAATTTCAAGGCAGGCATGCCGATCGGCGGCAGCGGCGCACTGGCGGCGGCGCTGGCGCGATGCATCGAATATCATGGCGGCACGATCATCAAGAATGCGAAGGTGGAGAAGGTGCTGACCAGCGGCGGACGGGCGACCGGCCTGCTGACCACCGATGACGAGGAATATGCCGCGCGTGACGCAGTGGTCGCCTCCATCCATCCGCGCAACCTGGACAGTTCGTGGATGGCATCCCGGATACCGTAGTTGCACGCGGCAAGCGGACCATCCAGAGTCCATACGGCATCATCAAGATCGACGGCGGGTTGAAGGAGCCGCTCAAGAAGAACATGCCGTCGCACATCAGCGAGGACAGCATCGTCAAGTGGATCTTCGCCGACAATCTGCGCGATTTCCTCAAGGCCTTCGACCCGATGCGCCATGGTGAGATCAATTATGAGCGCCCGCTGCTCGCAGGCAGCGACATGCAGATCCCCGGCCGGTCGCCGGAGGACAACCCGTTGCTTTACCTGCTCCAGCACGTCCCCTACAAGCTGGCGGACGGCGGCGCGCAAAAATGGGACGAGATCAAGGAACGCGTGGCCGACAACATGATCGAGAAGGCGGCCTACTTCATGCCGAACCTGACGCCGGACAATATCCTGTTCCGCGTCGTCGACAGTCCGCTGGACATGGAGCGCCATTCACCCAACAGCATGGTCGATGGCGACGCATGCGGCCTGGGATTCCATCTGTTCCAGTTTGGCGGCATGCGTCCGACGCCGGAACTGTCCAACTATGCCGTGCCCAATGTCGAGGGATTGTATCTGAGCGGCCCGTTCATGCATCCGGGCGGCGGCGTGTTCAGCATCGGCCGCCCGGTCGCGATCAAGATGTTCGACGACATGGGCATCGATTTCGACAAGGTGGTGGCGCAGTGAAGCTGTTGGACGGGACCGGTGCCGAACTGATGCAGGTCGGCAAGCTGGAGCGCGATGGCTCCGACCTGCTGATCAAGGGCAAGATTTATGGGTCGATGCCGATGACCGCGCGGCTGACGCCGCAGGAGGCGCGAGGCCTGCTCAAGCTACTCGACGCGCGTACGGCGCTGTTCCTGGTGAGCCTGCTGTTCCGCCAGGGCAAGGCCTGACACGCTCCTGCGGAGGCAGGAGCCCAGGTCCGGGACCGGGTTGCTGCCTCTATATGGTTTCGGAAAATGGGTTGAAGCGGGATGGTGCAGGCAGAGGTCTGGCGCGGCCGGGCATTCAGTTCGCGCCGCGCCGTTCGGCCTCGACCGCGCGCGCGACGGGCGGTTCCTGCAACATCCGCCGCGCATGATCCGCGAAGGCGCGATAGGGGGACAGGTCCAGCGGCCCGGCCATGGCGCGGTTCCATATCCAGAAGAGATAGCCATCGAGCAGCGACCATTGATCGAGCCACCAGCCGCCCCCCGACAGCCTCTCCTCGATCAGGGCGAACTCGTCCGGCAGCAATTTGGCCGCATATTCCGCGACCAGCCGCTGGCATTCCGCATCGTCCGTGATCCGTTGCGGCACGAGCATGCGGGTCAGCAGCGGATGAATGCCGGAGGAGAACCACGCCAGATCGCTCAGCACCGGCACCCCTTCGGCCGTGCCCAGATCGGGAAGAAGCCGCTTTTTCGGGGCGCGGCCAGCGATCCACGCCAGAATGGCCGCATTCTCCGTGATCGTCCCCTGCGGCGTGACGAGCACCGGCACCTTGCCGCGTGGATTGACCGCCAGATAGCCGGGCTCCCGCTGCTCCCTGGCCACGAGATTCAGCCAGATCGCGCGATAGGCGATACCGGCCGCTTCCAGCGCGATCAGGGTCACGAGCGAGCAGGCGCGTGGCGCGGCGTAGAGAGTGACTTCGGTCATGTGAAGGTCCTTCGATGATCATGCGCATCGTCAAGCTGCGGCGAAGCCGCCCCGCATGCAAGCGGTGCGCCGGAGAAGTGGAGCGGCGTCACCAGCCCCGGCACGCTGCCGCCGCCTTCACGCGTGAAGGACCGCACGATGCCGCGCGCCGCGATCTGCGGGTCGGCCAGCGCCTCCGCGACGCTGTTGATCGGTCCGGCCGGGACGCCCGCCGCCTCCAGCCGCGCGAGCAGATCGTTGCGCTTCGACAGCTTCGTGGCCGCCGAAATCATGTCGAACACCTCCGCCCGCGCCGCGACGCGTCCGGCATTGGTGGCGAGGTGCGGGCCGGGCGCGATCCCCAGCACGGCCGATACGCGCGCGAACTGCGCATCGTTGCCGGTGGCGAGGATGAACCATCCATCGGCCGCAGGATAGACGTCATAGGGCACGATATTGGGATGCGCGTTGCCCAGCCGCTGCGGCGATTTGCCGGAGATCAGGCAGTTCATCGCCTGATTGGCGAGCGTCGCCACCATGACGTCGAACAGGGCAGCGTCGACATGCTGGCCGCGCCCGGTGCTTTCCCGCTGGATCAGCGCCGCCTGGATGCCGGTGACGGCATACAGGCCGGTCATGATGTCGGCATAGGCAACGCCGATCTTTTGCGGAGGTCCTGCCGGATCGCCGGTCAGGTCCATGATCCCGCTCATGCCCTGGACGATGAAGTCATAACCGGCGCGCGCGGCATAGGGACCGGTCTGGCCGAAGCCGGTGATCGAGCAATAGACCAGCCGGGGATTGAGCGCGGCAAGATCGTCAAAGCTGAGGCCATATTTTTTGAGGCCGCCGACCTTGAAATTCTCGATCAGTACATCGGCTTCGACGGCAAGACGCCGGACTTCCGCCTGGCCCTCCGGCGTGGTGAAGTCGATCGCCAGCGACCTCTTGCCCCGGTTCGCGGCGTGGAAATAGGCGGCGTCGCGAGTGCCGTCGCCATTCTCCACGAAGGGAGGGCCCCAGCGGCGGGTGTCGTCACCGGAAGGGCTTTCCACCTTGATCACGTCCGCGCCCAGATCGGCGAGGAGCTGGCCCGCCCATGGCCCGGCGAGAATCCGGGCCAGTTCCAGCACCTTGATGCCCGCGAGCGGCGGCCCCGCCATCAAAAGGCCGCGATGCCGGTGATGGCACGACCCAGGATCAGCGCATGAATGTCATGCGTCCCTTCATAGGTGTTGACCGTTTCCAGATTGACCAGATGCCGCATCACCGGGAACTCTCCGGATATGCCGTTGCCGCCATGCATCTCCCGCGCGGCGCGGGCGATGTCCAGCGCCTTGCCGACATTGTTGCGCTTGACGATCGAGACCATCTCCGGCGCGAACCGTCCTTCGTCCATCAGGCGGCCGATGCGCAGCGATGCTTGCAGGCCAAGCGTGATTTCGGTCAGCATGTCGGCAAGCTTCTTCTGATAAAGCTGCGTCGCGGCGAGCGGGCGGCCGAACTGCCTGCGGTCGAGCCCATATTGCCGCGCGGCGTGGAAGCAGGCTTCCGCCGCGCCCATCGCGCCCCAGCTAATGCCGTAGCGGGCGCGGTTGAGGCAGCCGAAGGGACCTTTCAGCCCCTCGACTTCGGGCAGCAGGGCGTCCTCGCCCACCTCGACATCGTCCAGCACCACCATGCCGGTGATCGATGCGCGCAGGCTGAGCTTTCCTTCGATCTTGGGCGCGGACAGGCCCTTCATCCCCTTTTCGAGCACGAAGCCGCGAATGGCGCCGCCATGCGCGTCGCTCTTGGCCCAGATGATGAAGACATCGGCGATCGGCGAATTGGAAATCCAGGTCTTCGCCCCCGACAGCACATAGCCGCCCGCCGTCCTGCGCGCGCGCGTGGTCATCCCGCCGGGATCGGAACCCGCGTCCGGCTCGGTCAGGCCGAAGCAGCCGATCCATTCGCCGCTGGCCAATCTGGGCAGATATGTGCGCTTCTGCGCTTCCGACCCATAAGCGTGGATCGGGTACATGACGAGGCTCGACTGCACGCTCATCATCGAGCGGTAGCCGGAATCGATACGCTCCACTTCGCGCGCGACCAGGCCATAGGCGACATAGCTGGCGCCGACGCCGCCATATTCTTCCGGGATGGTCGGGCCGAGCAGGCCGATCGCGCCCATTTCGCGGAATATCTCCGGGTCGGTATGTTCGCTGGCGAAGGCTTCGGCGGCACGTGGGGCCAGCCGGTCGAGCGCATAGGCGCGCGCAGTGTCGCGCACCATCCGCTCATCGTCGGTCAGCTGATCATCGAGCAGGATCGGATCGTCCCACGCAAATGCAAATTTGTCCGGCATCAATTCACGCTCCCATGTTCGGGGCGATGTTGAACTTCGCCGCTGATCGGTTAAACATTAGAAATTGCATTCTATGATCTTTATGGAGATCAATGCTTGATAGACAGTCGGCAGCTCCGTTGCCTGATCGCCGTGGCGGAGGAGGCGCATTTCGGGCGCGCGGCCTTACGGCTGGGGCTCGCTCAATCCGCCTTGTCGGGGCAGATCAGGCGGCTGGAGGACAATCTGGGCGCATGCCTGTTCGAACGCGGACGCCGCGCGGCGGTGCGCCTGACCCCGTTCGGCGCGATCTTCCTGGAGGAGGCGTGCGCCACGCTCGACCGCATGGACCGGGCGGAACGCATCGGCCGGGCGGCGGCGCGGGGGGAGGCAGGCCCGGCGCGACTGCACTATGTCTTTTCCGCGGCGCTGTGCGGAATATTGACCGAAGCGCTGAAAGGGGTTGCCGGGCGGCTGCCGCTGCTCCACGTCAACTGCGTGCCCATGGAAACGCCCGAACAACTCGCCGCACTGAGCGACGCGCGCGCGGATGCGGGTTTCCTGCGCCCGCAGGACGATTATCCGCCGGGCGTGTCGGCGCGCATCGTTCATAGCGAGCGCATGATCATCGCGATGAGCGCGGCGCATCGCCTCGCCCGGCAGGAGCGTTTGCGCTGCGCCGATCTGGCCGGGGAGACGTTCATCATCCCGCAGGCGGCGCGGAGCATGGGATTGCCCCGCTTCGTGCAGTCCCTGGCGCAGGCAGGCGGCTTTGCGAGGCCCCCCTTCATCGATTGCAGCGATTTCCTGACGGCCGCCTGCATCGCCGCGAGCGGAGGCGGCGTGGTGCTGGCGCCGCGATCGCTGACCAACATGAATATCGGCGGCCTGTGTTTCCGCCCGCTCGACGATTTCGAGGCGGGCGTGGACCTGGCGCTTGCCTGGCGCGAGCCGCGGCCGCCGATCGCCGCCGTGATCCTCGACGTACTGGGGCAGCCGTCGCCCGATCGTCCGCATGGCTGACAGGGACACGGACAGGGGATGATTTCCGCCACACTCTGGAAGGAGATAGAGCCGCTTCTGCCGCGCAACGGGCGCGCCGCCGATCGCGTGTACAAGCGCGCGGAAGGCGGCGGCCGCAAGCGCAATGACGACCGGCTGATGTTCACGGCGGTGCTGGAAAAATTCGCGACCGGGCAAGCATGGCGCGACCTGACCGGCGATGTCTATGGCAGCGGCAGCGCCGTGCACGCGCGTTTCCGGCAGTGGGAAAAGGCCGGATTGATCGAAGCGCTGGAACGTCAGGGACTGCTCGACCATCCTGAACTGAGGCCCTTGCGCGATGCGGTGGCCATCCGCCGCGCGTCGGACATGCAAGCCGCGAAGAAGCGAAGGGAAAGCGCGCAATTCCCCCTTCTGCCGATTGCCAGCGCAGAACCGCTGCCCATCACCGCGCGCGGCCGCCGCATCCGGCTGGAGATCATCGCGGCGGCGCAGAGACTGTTCCATCGCAATGGCGGCGAGCAGGGCGGCGGGTTCGAAACGACGACGGCGGAAGCGATCGCAGCGGAGGCCGGAGTGTCGACCCGCACCTTCTTCCGCTATTTCCAGAGCAAGATGGATGTCATCTATCTGGATCTGAGTTACGGCCTGCGCGACCTGGGCATGGAGCTTGACCGCCGCCTTCCCCATGACGAGCCGGTCGAGCAGGTGCTGATCGCCTGGTTCACCAGCACGCTGGCGATGACCCACTCTGAAATCAACCGCGACCGTATGCGCCGGGCCTATCGTTCGCCCAATTTCCTGGCGCGGCGCGGACTGTTCATCATGGAAAGCCAGTCGATCATCTTCGAACGGCTGAGCCGTCAGCAACCCTATAGCGGCCACGGGCCGATGTGCAGGCTGATATCGGGCATCCTGGCCAGCATGCTGGACATGATCAACGAAGCCTGGGCCCAGCGCGGCGCGGTGCCGGACGAGGAGATGCTGACCGACATGCAGCAGGCCTTTTCGGCCATCGGCGAGGTTGACCTGGCCCACGTGCTGGACAAGGCCCTGCGCGAACATGCGCTGACGCCACCCACGCCGATCCGCAAATTCCTCTGAACGCCTGGCCCTTGCAGCCTACAGGCGGGTGAAGCCGGGCTCGTCATCCAGGTCGAGCGGCCCGGTGACGCACGCCGTCATCTTGTACCAGCCCACGGTGAACAGCACCGCCAGCGCAGGCCCGGAGCCAAGATGGCGCTCCACGTCCCGCCAGACATCTTCGCTCACCTGCGCCGGGGCGCGCGCCGTTTGCCGGGCGAGCCGCAGCACCGCCTTTTCCCTCTCATCGAAATGGCTGGAATGTTCGAAGCCCCAGATCGCGGCCAGCTTGTCCTTGGGCACACCCATGCGGACGGCGATATTCCAGTGCCGGTCCTCTTCATAAGAGGAACCGATCGTCAGGCAGGTCATGATGATGACCAGTTCGCGCAGCTCCGCATCCAGCCCGCCCGCGTCGCGAATGGCGTTCGCCATGGGAATGAAGCGGTCCAGAACGTCCGGCAGATTGGCTATGGCGCGGAAGATGTTCGAATTGGGGCGCTGCCGCTCCCGCTCCAGCATGTCCCACACATGCTGATGGTCCGGTTGCGTTTCCCGTGATTGCAATTCGATACGCGTCATGAACGAGCCCCGTTGTGAACGATGTTTTCCAGAATGTCCGCCACCTGCGCGGGATGGGTCACCATCGCGTCGTGCCCGGCGTTGATTTCAATATAGGTCCAGTCATCCCTGCCCTTTGCATAAGCGGCGCTTTTCGCGACGGCCGCAAGCTGCGGCGCCATGCAGGCAATGTAGGTGGCGGGGACGCCGTTCCCCAGCGGATTGTTCAGCACGAGCGCGGTCCTTTCCGGCCCGAACGGCTGGGGCGTCATGCGGCGGTCGACCCAGGCGGCAAGATCGGGATCGGCAATGCCGAATTCGGCCGCGGACGGACCAGTCACGCTGATACCGCCGTCATGCTGCATCGCCTTGGCAATGCGCGCCTCCCGCATTTCAGGCGTCATGCCTTCAAGGCGGCTTTGATTGTCAAAGGCAAAGCCGCCGTCGAGATGAACGAGATGGCGCACACGTTCCGGCATGCGGTCGACAACGCCATTGCAGACGCGCGACCCATAGCTGTGCGCGACCAGGATCACATCCTCCAATTCCTCGACAAGGATGACGTTGACGATATCCTGGACGAACGTTTCCATGGTGAGATGGGCGGACAACAGGTGGCGGCGTTCCCCCAGTCCGGTCTGGGTCGGCGTGAAGACGTCGAACCCGCTGGCGCGCAGCCGCCGCGCGACATCGCGCCAGCACCAGCCGCCATGATAGGCGCCGTGCACCAGAAGGAAGGGGGGCGGATTCGCGTGGCTCACGCCTCCTGCCCTGCCCGCTGCCTGATCTTTTCATTGATGCTGGACGACCAGTCGGCGAAGGGGCGGAAGCTGGGGTCGGCCCGCACCATCTCCTCCGTCCTGCGCATGATTTCCTCGTCTGACAGGCTGAGGTCAAGCGGATCGCCGTGCGGCTGGGAGATGTACCAGGGCAGGTCCATATAGATTTCCAGGCCGTTGCCTTCGGGATCCTCCGAATAGAGCGAGATCGAAGTGCCGTGGTTGATCGGCAGCAGCTTCGTCACGCGCTCCTGCTTCAGCCGGTCGTGGATGTCGCGGATCTGGGGGAGCGATTCAACCGCGAAGGATAGCTGGTTGACGGTGCTCGGCCCCCGCTCCATGCCTTCGGGCCACTGCAACAGCACAAGCTGGTGGTGCGCACTTGCGTCGGCGCTGAGAAATACGATCGGCGCATTGCCATAGCGCGCGACCTCACCTGTGTCGGTTTCGACCATGCCGAGCACGTCGCCATAGAAGCGGCGCATGCGTTCAATATCCGCAACATAGACTCCGACATGCTTGAGTTGAGGGGGTGAACCCGCCATGCGCTCTCTCCGTAACCAGGTGAACCGGCGCCCGCCGCTCACGATTTTTTCAAAATCCCATCGCCACTTTATTTATGGACGATATGTGGCAACGCTCTCGTCCTGTTCATCATTTACTGCCAAACCGTACGGTTGTCCAGCGACAGTTCGGCTATTGTCGGGCATTTTCACGCCCCGGCGGGCATGGCCTTGCATATGCCATTAATGTCATCCATGTTTTGAAACAAGAATCGGCGCAACGAATCGCCGATCCGGGGAATGCCCCGATCAAAGCTGGAGAAGATCAATGACCGCCACATCAGCCGCCCGGTCCGTTCCAACCGAAGCGAACGGCTTCATCTCCATGGCGGAGGGACTGAGGACGGACTTGCGCGCCAGCGCGCCGGAAACCGAAGCACTCGGCCGGATTCCCGACGCGATCTTCGACAAGCTCGATCAGGCAGGCGCGTTCCAGATGCTGAGCCCGGCAAAATATGGCGGCGCGCAGGTCGATTTGCAGACCTATCTGCGCACCATCGTCGAAACGGCGCGCGGCGACATGGGCGTCGCCTGGGCGCTGAACATCATCAACATTTCCAATTGGGGGGGCGCGATGATCCTGCCCCGTGAAACCGCCGATACGATCTTTTCAACGCCGGGCGGGGCAAGGCTGGCCGGCGTATTTTCCGCCCGTACGCTCAAGTCGCGCCAGACGGCCGCCGGACTGCATGTGGAGGACGGCATCTGGGCGTTCAACTCCGGCATCAATCACGCGAATTGGGACATGCTGGGCGTACCGATCAAGGATAGCGACGACCAGGTCATTGACGAAGGCCTGGCCCTGATCCCGTGCGGGGAACTGGAGATTCTGGACGATTGGGACGTCATCGCACTGCGCGGGTCCGGCAGCAATTCGGTCAGGCTGCGCGACTATGTCGTCAAGCCCGATTATATCGGCGCCTTCGGCAAGATGCGCCGGGAAGGCTATGTGTCGCCGAACGTGGAAAATGAGCTGCTGTACCGGATATCGGGAACGGGCTGGGGCGCATTGGTCCTGACCTTCCCCATCATCGGCGGCGGGCTGGGCGCGATCGATCACTTTCTGGAAAAGGTCGAAAAACGCGGCATCCAATATACCCAGTATCTCAGGCAGGCGGATGCGCCGGTCATCCATCAGCATCTTGGCCGTGCGACGGCGAAGGTCAACGCCGCCCTGACGATCGCGTCCAGCGCCGCGCACCTGCTTGAGGAAACCGCCCGGCGCGGCGACACGCTGACCCATATGGAAAGTTTCGCGATCAGGCGCGATTGCGGCATGGCGGCGTCGATGGTGTGGGAAGCGGTGGACCTCCTCGCCTCCGCATCCGGCGGGTCGTTCATCGCATCCTCCCATCCGCTCAACCGCGTCTGGCGCGATGTCCGCGCAGGGACGCAGCATGGCGCGATCAACATCGATACGGTGATGGAGGCCTATGGACGGCAGCTTTGCGGCTTGCCGTCGAACATGACGATGCCGGGCACCGAATAAGGTGCGGGATGGGAATGCCGGGGGCGGCGGCGCTTGTGCGCCTGACCTGGGCATGATGCAAGATCTGGAAACGATATTGGAGCAGCGCGGGGGAGAGCGCCGCGCCGCCCTCATCGCGCAGGACCGGCGCGCGTTGGAGGACTTGCTCGCGGACGATCTGATCCACGTCCATGCCTCTGGCGCGGTCCAGAACAAGGGGGAGTTCCTGACCTATGCGCTGGAGGTCATGCGGTTTGTGGACATCGCCCAGCATGAAGCGGCCGTGCGCCCGGCCGGAGACAATGGCGCGATCGTCAGCGGCGCGGTGACGACATCCCTGATGCGGCGGGCCACGGGCGAGCAATTGACCAGCCGCACCTTCGCGACGCAGGTCTGGCGCAGAGAAAGCGGCGGGCTATGGCGGCAAGTGGCCTATCACGCGACGCGGCTGCCTTAGCCTCTAGGAGAAACAGGGCCTTCTGATGGGAAGCTACTGCGGTTCGTTCAGAATGGGGCCGCCGCAGCACAGGAAAGGAGCGGAAGCCGCCTGGCTACGCTCCTTCCTTGTCATCCGGCGATGAATGCCTTGCCTTATTGCTCGCCGAAGCGGTAGCGGATCGACAGGCCGTACATGCGCGGTTCGCTGTAGATGCTGGTCGAATAGCCCAGATTGTTGCTGTCGCCGTTCGAATTGCTGATCCGGTAGGTTTCGTTCGTCAGGTTGGTGACGAAGAAACGCGCGTCCAGCGAAGTGCCCATCATGCCGTTCCATTCGACTGACGCGTTGAAGACGTCATAGGCGTCGACATAACCGCCCGGCTCGCTCGCCACGGTCGATGCGGGCGCGGTCCAGGACTTGTCGGCATGGGTGTATCCGCCCGAAAGGACGAATGTGCCGACCGAGCGATCCATTTCATATTCGTAACGCGCGTTGATCGAGAACTGGTTCTTTGGCGTAAAGGGGAAAGGCGTGCACGACAGGTCCACGGTCGTGGGCGGAGCGCCCGGCCCTTGCGGGATCGGCACCGGGCCGTTGCACGAGTCCTTCACCCCCTGCTGCGGGCCGGTGACCGGATCGGGCGGCACGTCCAGGAAGTAGCGCTTATATTTGGCGCTGGTGTAGGAATAGCCGCCGGACAGCGTGAATTCCTTGGTCAGACGGGCCGTCAGTTCCAGTTCCACGCCCCTGACCCGCGCTGTGCCTGCGTTGAACGTGCGCGCGCCCTGGTCGATGCCGGTCGTGTTGCAGAAGGGATTGGCCGGATCGGGACAACCGTTCGCGACATTTTCCGAGAAGGTGCGCTGGATGCCGTCATAGTCCAGATGATAGGCCGAAATATTGGCCCGCACCGGCACGGCGCCCAGGGTGAAGTCGGTCTTCGCGCCGACTTCATAGCTTTTCACATATTCCGGCGCGAAGGTCAGGCCTGCCTGCTGAACGGCCGCATAGTTGAAGCCGCCCGCCTTATATCCCTTGGTGACCTTGCCGAAGAGGAGGACGTTGTTCATCACCTCATAATCAAGGCCAAGGGTCCAGGTGGTCGCGCGCGTCTTTTCGCTCGCCGCGCCAATAGGCAGGACGACATAATCCGGCGAGATGCGGCTGCCGGAATAGCTATCCTCCGTCCGGCGGATACCGGCGGTCAGCTTCAGGCTGTCCAGCGACGGGCTGAACGCCCCGAAATCCAGCGTGCCCTGCGCGTAAAGCGCCTTGCTCTTGGTCGTGATGGCGAAGAAGCCGCCACCGTTCGCGGCCCCGTTATAGGACCCGGTCGCCTGCAATCCTTCCGGCTTCTGCTTGGAATAGAAGGCGCCCAGCACGAAGTTCAGGCTGCCATCCAGCAGCCTGCCTTGAAGCTGCGGTTCTTCGGTGATCAGGCTGACATTGGTGACGTGGGCGACGTCACCGGCTTGCGCCCCATAGACATTGCCGAAACGCGTGATCGCCGATTGCTGCACGACACCGGGCACCTGTGCGAGCACGGGAAGGAAGCTGCCGTCCAGATCCCAGCTATAGGACTGCTTCATCCGCTGATAGCCAAAGACATTGCGGAAGGTGAGTTGATCCGAAATGTCGATGGTGAGGATGTCGGTGATGGCCCAGTTCGTCAGCCGGTAGAATTGATCATTGTTGAGGATCACCCGGCGGGGACCGCGCGCCTTCTGCGCCGCCAGAACGGCTTCGGAAATTGTGGAGTCGGTCGCATCGAAGGGAATGCCGGTGCCGCTGCCATTGCCCCAGCTATTGGCGACCAGGTTGATGAGGTTGCTGCTGGTCGTATTCACGCTCGTCAGCACCTGGCCGGAACCGTTATTATGCGCCTTGGTATAATAGCCGACCAGATAATTTTCGACGCCATCGACAGGGCGGAAGGTCAAACCGGCGCGGACGGTCCAGTAATGACGGTCGTCATAATCCTTGCCGCGGTAGCCATTGTTCGTATCGGCCGGGCCCGGCAGGCCGTTGACGCCGGAATTGAGCCGGTTGCCGGGCAGCACCTGTCCGGGCGCCTGACCGATGAAGAAGGGCGGAGGCTGCGTGAAATCCTGGAACGGCAGGGTCGTGACGACGCCTGCCGGGCCGACATCCTTGGTATAGCCGTCGCGGTCGACCTTCTTCCCCGCGACGCGCAGCAGCAGCTTGTCGGCCACGAGCGGGACGTTGAGGACGGCCTCGAACTCCCGGTCGTCATAATTGCCGATCTGGGCCTGAACATAGCCGCCAAAGGAATCCTTGGGCTTTTGTGGACCGAGCAGCAGCGCGCCGCCGGTGGTGTTCTTGCCGAACAGCGTGCCCTGCGGACCACGCAGCACCTGAAGCGATTCCAGATCGAAGAAGGTGCCCGGCCCGCCCTGGTTCGCGATGATCGAACCCTGGATCAGCGGCACTTCGGCGAAATAGTTCACGACGCCCACCGGCGCGAGATAGCTTTGGCCCTGACCGCGAATGGTGATCGTCTCCGCATCGCGCTGCGTGCCGTTGGAGGCGACGTTGAGCGAGGGGATGCGGCCGAGCAGGTCGGTGGGGCTGGAGATATTCTGCTCGCGCAGCGTCTCGTTATTGAGCGCGGTGATGGCGACCGGCACGCTCTGGATCGCTTCCTCACGGCGGTTGGCGGTGACGATGATGTCGGCGATGCCCGTGTCGGCCGGGGCGGCGGCGCCCGCTGCGGGCTGCTGCTGCGCCAGAGCAGGCGAGGCGGCGGCAAGCGCGATCGACCCTGCGGTAGTTAAAAACAGCGTGCGAGACTGAAACAAAATGCCTCTCCCTTTTCCCAATGTCCGGTTTTTTGCCGCCCGTTGGTCCGGGCGGTCGATCAGGGGAGCCTATGCAGGCTGCATCCGCTTGGCAGCTACGCAGATGTGACAAGTTTTTGCATTTGTGCGAAAATCGCATGTGCCGGAGCAGGCCAGCCCGTTGTTGCAGCCGCACCTGGAAAGGCGGGAGCATATCCTGTGAACATGCTCCCGCGCTCTCCCCCTTATGATGCGGACAATATTCCCCCGCCGGGTGGGGAGGCAAGTTCGTCTCTGTGCTTATCTTTCTCTTCTGTTACGCATTTACATGCATTTGGGCCGAGATTCATGTTTATCATGACGGTAAAAGCCATTAAACAATACGCAACGATGGGAGAGGGAAGTGGCTGTTTCACCTGGGTTGTGGACGGTTCAGTCTGCGCATAAGGCGCCGCTCGCGACGGTGCAGCTGCGCCACTATGATTTTCCCACGCCCCATGAGGTGATAGAGGATGAGGACCGGCCCATCCTGTCCTTCACCTATCCAAGGGCAGACGGCCCGGATGGCAAGGGCCGCTTCGTGCCCGCGCTCGACACATGGTCCGACCTTGGCGCGGTGATCCTCCGGCCGCCGGGGCATCCGCTGCATGCTTATGGGAAGGGCGGGCCGTCCCGGATCCTGATTTGCGAATATGATGCGGCGTCCTTCAAAGGGCTGACGGGGCTGAACGATTGGGACCCGGCCCGCCTGCGCCGCTGCATCGACATCAGGTCGAACAGCATCAGCCGCAGCATCAGGCGGATCAGTCAGGAACTGGAACAGCCGGGATTCGGAAGCGAGATGCTGATCGAATCCCTGCTGCGAACGATGCTGGTCGATCTCGCCCGGCTGTTTCAGGCGGACGCGCGCGAGGAGGATGACGGGGCCAAGGGCGGCCTGACCGGATGGCAATTGCGCAAGATCAGGGAAATGCTGCATGAAACGACGGGTGACTGGCCATCGGTCAACAGCCTAGCGGATGCGTGCGGCATCAGCCGCTGCCACCTGTCGCGCAGCTTCCGCCAAGCGACCGGATCGACGCTGGCGGACTATTCCGCGATGATCAGGATATTGCGCGCAAAGACTCTTCTGGCGCAGCAGCAGTTGCCGATCGGAGAGGTGGCGAAGCAGATCGGTTTCAGATCGGCGAGCAGCTTTTCCACCGCGTTCAGGCGGGCCACCGGCCTGTCCCCGGCCAGCTTCATCCGGGCGCAGGGACATGCCGGACCGGCAGTTTACAACCGCGCAATAACCGGACGCGACATGGCGGGAGAGCGAATATTATCATGACAAGGCTATCATCATGACTCAGGCAAAAATGGGCCGGATCGATCAGATCGGCATCATCGTCGAGGATCTGGACGCGGGCGTCCAGTCATGGATGACGCGTCTGGGCATCGGGCCGTGGACCCTGTTCCGCAACGTGACGATGAGGGGCCAGTATCGCGGAGCCGACACGCTCGTCACCTGCGACGTCGCCATGGGCTATCAGGGGGAGACGCAGGTCGAACTGATGCAGATCACCAATGACGCGCCCTCGCCCTATCGGGACGCATCGGGCGCGCTGTTGACCGGCATGCATCATATCGCCTGGGTCGTGGACGATCTTGATGCCGCAGTCGCTGGCGCGCAAGCCGATGGAATGACGCTGGCATTCATGGCGTCCAGCCCCGGCACGCGCGTCGCCTATCTGGAATCGGAAGGCCAGCCCGGCATGATGTACGAGTTCATCGAAAGCCCCGCGACGCGCGAACTGATGGATTCAGGGATTGCCGCGACGCGGACATGGGACGGCACCAATCCGGTGACGGTGATCGACATGAAAGCCAGCTGATGAGGACTGTGGCCGCACCCGAAGAATGATGGCTTGGGGAAGATCGGGTCAGGAGGATCGGCAGCCGTGCCAGTAAAGATCGCACAGCGCTTCTATGCGTTCCTTCGTGTACCAGGCGCGCAGCGACGATATGCCCGGCTGCGAAACAAGGCCGATATAGCGGCCGAGCAGGACATTGATGAAGGCTTCGGCCAGAAAGGAAAGCCGGTCATCGGACGCATCCGGCAATTCCCGCGCGAAATAGGCTTTCAGGGGCGCGCTGATGTGGATTTCGGTGATTTCAGCGGTGATCTGCTGCAACTCCGGGAAGGACGCGCCTTCTCGCATCAGCAACTGGTTGAACTGGAGCGCGTGGCGTTCGAACGCGCCTTCCACGATCGCTTCGGCCCTTCGGATCAGGCCCTCGCGCCCCGGTCCGGGGTCACCGAGCGGCAGCAATTTGCCGCGCCGTTCCGCGATGCTTTGATAGACCGCGCGGAACAGGCCAGCCTTGCCGCCGAACTGCGCGTAGATCGTCTTTTTCGCCACCCTGGCCTCCGCGGCGACAGCCTCGATCGATGTCGCGCGATAGCCCCGGTCAAGGAACATTTCCGCCGCGACGCCCAGCAGGTCGCCCGTCAGCACACGCGATTCTTCCTTTGTCGGCCGCCCCGTCCTTTTCATGCCGCTCATCTCACATTGGGCGGGCGCGAAAGCAAGCATGCTCTTGCCTGTATGGAAACGCGATCGTAGACTTTTTACCGCAGAGGAATCGCCTGCGGAGACAGGGCCCTGTAGAGATAGGGCGATGACCGGCGGCTGATTTGAACGCCGCCATTAAGGGAGGATGAAGCCATGGCTGAGGACGACCCCAGCATCTCGCGCCGCCAGTTCGTTGCGTCGGCAGGTCTGGTGGCCGCCGCGTCGGCATCCAGCGGCGCGGCCGAAGCCGCAGCGCCGCAACGGCCCGCCGGGCGCTTTGCCGGAAAAGTGGCGTGGATCACCGGCGGCGCGCGCGGCCAGGGCCGCAGCCATGCCCAGCGCCTTGCGGCGGAGGGCGCCGACATCATCCTGTCCGACAGCATGGCTTCGCTGCCGACGATCGACTATCCGATGGCCACGCAGGCCGATCTTGACGAGACGGCGGATATGGTGCGCGCGGCGGGGCGGCGCGTGCTGGCGCTCAAATCGGACGTGCGCGATCCCGCCGCCGCTGCGGACGTGGCGCAAAAGGGCGCACGGACGTTCGGCAGGATCGACCTTTTGATCGCGAATGCCGGGGTGTACGGCACCTCTCCGCTGGCGTCGATGAGCGATGCCCTGTTCGACGACATCCTTCGCACCAACCTTTACGGCGTGTTCCACAGCATGCGCGCGGTTCTGCCCGGCATGGTGGAGCGCCGGTCGGGCCGGATCGTCGCCGTCGCATCGCTCGCCGCCCGGACCGGCCAGCCTAACACGGCCGCCTATTGCGCGTCCAAATGGGGCGTCATCGGCATGGTGAAGGCGACCGCGCTCGAAGTCGCCAGAAGCAATGTCACCGTCAATTGCGTCTGCCCCACCGCGGTCAACACGCCGCTGCTCAACAATGCCGCCGCCTGGAAAAGGGCCCTGCCCGGCGACCCGGCGCCGACGCAGGCGAAATTCGAAGCGAAGATGCGCGAAAACCCCTTCGCGCCGCAGGGTGTGCCGTGGGTCGAGCCATCGGACGTCAGCGACAGCGTGCTGTTCCTGCTGTCCGACGAAGCGCGGCATATCACCGGTTCGGCGATCGATGTCGCGGCGGGGAGCATGGCTGGCAACGCCGCCTGACCGCGACTGCGCCTGTACCTTCGCGCCTGACCCGCACCACAGGGCGCACATCCGCTCAAGCAACCGGGAGACCGGCTGAACGGCCCGTCGCATGCCTGTCATCCATGTGAGACCGTTTCGGGTTTCGCGCGTTGTGCCGGTATCCCCACCTTGCGGGTGCCGCTGCACAGTTGGACAGGATCATGAGTTTTGCTCCAGCCACTGAAACCTTTCAGCTTTTCCTGAACAAGGTCCAGGTGCGTTCGCCGCTGTCGGCGGAAGAACAGGAAGCGGTGCTGCGCCTTCCCGCGCGGCCGCGCCAGATCGCCGCGCATGGAGAGATCGTGCGGCTTGGCGAGCAGGTCAGCCACTCATGCCTCGTCGCGAGCGGGCTCGTGTCCCGCTTTTCGCAGATGGAGGATGGAAGACGCCAGCATATATCCTTTCACATCGCCGGGGACATGGTCGATCTATATTCGCTCATGCTTCCGGCCGCGCCATCGGCGCTGGTGGCGCTGACGGCGACGACGATCTTCGAAATACCGCATACTGCCTTGAGCGAACTGGCATTCCGCTTTCCCGCTCTCGCGGCGGCCTTCTGGCGGGAATGCGTGATCGACGGGAATATCGTGGCGCAGTGGCTGGTCAGCGCGGGACGGAGGGATGCGCGCGGCCGTCTTGCCCATCTGCTGTGCGAAATGGCGGTCCGGTCGGCCCAGATCGGCAAATATGTGGATGGCAGCTTCCCCTTTCCGATCACCCAGGAACAGATTTCCGACGCGCTGGGGCTGACATCGGTGCATGTGAACCGGTCGATCAAGGCGCTGCGCGAAGAGGGCCTGATCCAGACATCGCGCGGGATGGTGACGATCATCGATTGGGAAGCGCTCAGCTTCGCCGGAGAGTTCGACCCCGCCTATCTGCATCTGCCGCCATTGCCACGCACTGCGGTGCGGGCGGTGACCGTCTAAGTCACTCTCCGCGCAGCATATGCGCCATCGCCTGCACCACCTTTGTGGCGGACATCGGCTTTTCAAAGCGGGTCACGCCTGCAAATTCGTCAGGGATGATGCCGGGGTCATAACCCGTCACGAATGCAAAGGGCACATCCTCCCGCGCAACCGCGCGCGGCAGATCGAAGGACGGGCCGTGGCCCAGATTGACGTCGACGAAGGCGCAATCCGGCCTGGCGGCAAGCAGCGCCCGCTCCGCTTCCGACGCATCGCCAAAGGGCCCCACCACGGTCGCCCCCGCCGCTTCCAGCGCAGTCTGCAAGTCGGTCGCAAGGAAATAGTCATCCTCAACGACCAGCACCCGCGCGCCTTCAAGATTGCGTACGATCATCGGCTCACTCCACTGGTCTGAAGAATGCTGTCCCCCGGCCTGAGCGGGAATTCGATCAGGCTTTCCAGCCCTCCGGGCTTGAGGTCGAAACTGCCCGTGCCGCTCAGGTCATAGGGGATGCGCCGCGAAATCAGTTCCGCGCCGAAACCGCGCCGTCGCGGAACGGCATCGACGATCGGCACCCCATGTTCCTTCCAGTGCAGCACCAGCCAGTTCCCGCCTTCCCGCGCCTCCCCCCGCCAGCGGACCATCAAATGACCGTCAGCACGCGAAAAGGCGCCATATTTGGTCGCGTTGGTCGCAAGTTCATGCACCGCCAGCGTCAGCACCTCGGCCGCCTTGGGCGACAGTTCGATCGCTGGTCCCTTGAGCGTGAATTGAGATTGCTGCGCGGCCTGGACGACCAGTTCGTCCCGGATCATTTCCTCCAGGTCGACGCCCGCTCCCGCGCTGCGCGTCAGCAGGGCCTGCGTTCGGGCAAGGGCGCTGATCCTGCCCTGCAAATGCTGCACATAATCGCTGGTGGACCGTTCGCCATCGTCGGAGCGGCTGACGATCGAGCGAAGGACGGCAAGGATGTTGCGGACCCGGTGCTGCAATTCGGCGAGCAGGATATTCTGCCGTTCCTCCGCTTCGCGGGCGCGGGTGATGTCCTGACCGATGCCGCCGATCAGGACGATGCGCCCAGCCGCGTCGCGAATGGGAAAATCCGTATTGCGCAGCCAGCGGACCTCGCCATCGCTGGGCCGTCTGATCCGGTAGTCGAAGGTGACATGCTCTCCCGCCAGCACTTTGCGGATGGCGTCATCTGCCTGCGCCCGGTCTTCCGGCTCGATCAAGCCGACCCAGTTGCGATAATTGTCTCCGGTCAGCGCTTCCTCGCGCGTGATGCCGTAAATGCGTTCGAACGCAGGCGTCAGATAGGTCCATTGCAGCGTGTCGATGCTGCGAATCCACAGCACATCCTGCGACGCTTCGCCGAACCGCCGCAGCCGCTCCTCGCTTTCCCGCAGCGCCGCTTCGGCCGCCTTGCTCTCGGTGATGTCGCTGATGACGCTGACGCATCCGGTGACATTGCCCGCTGCGTCGCGGGTGGGAGTGGTCGCGACGTTGGTCCACCGCTCGCGGCCATCTTCGCCGCGATAGACCATCTCCTGTCCCGGCACTACCCTCTCGCCCCGCAGCGCACGGGCTCCGGGAAAGTCCTGCGGCGCGAGCGGCCTGCCCTGCGCATCCCATGCCTGCCAGAGGCCCTTATGCGCCGGATCGCGCGACGGGATGATCCCGGAGGGCAGGAAGCGCAGATAGTCGCTGTTGCCGATCACCACCTTGCCATCGAGGCCGATCACAGCGACCCCGGCGGGAACGCTTTCGAAGGCTGCGGCGAGGCGCGCCTCGCTCTCACGCAGCGCCTGCTCCGTCCGTCCTCGCTCGACAGCGTCCCAGGTGCGTTCGGCAACCTCCTCCGCCAGGGCGATCTCTGTCTTGGTCCACTCATGCGCCGCGCAGTGATGAAGGCCGATCGCCCCCACCCAGCGGCCGTCCTTGACGAGCGGAATTCCGACGAAGGCGCGAAGGCCAATGGCATCATAGGCTTCAAGTTCGGCCGCGCTGACGCGCGGGTCGCGCGCGACATCCGCCACGGCGACGGTCTTTCCGAGGTTGAAGGCTTCCTTCACATGCGGCCCGAACTGGTTCATCAGGCCGCGCCCGGCACTCGCGGGCACGCCGTCCGCATAGCCGCCACCGGCTTCGAAATATTCGCCGCTGTCATCCGCCTCATAATATTGCGCGCGGCTGAGGTGGAGATGTTCGCCCAGCGCGCGCATCGCCTCCGCCTTGATCCTGGAAGAATCGCTGAGCGGCCGCAGCGTGTCGGCCAGCCTGAGAAGGAATGTCTGGCGCTCCTCGCTCTCGCGCAGGGCCAGTTCGGTGCGCTTGCGGACCGTCACATCCTCGTAGAGCGCATAGGCCCGGTCGCCGCCCGCGGGATAAGCGAACACCTCGAACCAGCGGTTCAGGGATGCGACCGGATATTCCAGCCGCTCCGCCTGCCCGGTCCGCGCCACGCGATCGAAGGCTTCCGTCCACAAGCCCTCCAGGCCGGGGAAGATCTCGCTCGCGGTGCGCCCCCTGGCTTGCGCCGCCGGAACGCCGAAAAAACGTTCGAAGGCCGGGTTCAACTCGATATAGCGCTGGTCGACCGCCCGCCCGCTTGCATCGCGGATAAGCTCCAGTTCGCAATAGCCCTGCCCCAGCGAGTCGAAGAGGCCGCGATACCGGTCCCGCTCGGCCTCCGCCCGCGCCAGGCGGTTTTCAAGTTTGGCTTGCGTCGCGGACATAGATGACCCTCGCACATCAGCTTTGCGGCGCAGATTACATAGATCAGATCGCCTGCCTGGTTCCAGAAAACGCGCGAAACCGCGGCTGGCTGCACGGAATTCACGACGCGCTAGGCGCTTATTCCGGCAGCGCCCGGCGCCTGAGGCGAACGGACGGGATGGATCGGCCGCTGCGCATTCATGATCTGATCGTAGCGGCTTTCGGCGACGCCGTAGAAAGGGCCGCAATAGCTTTCAAGCCCGTGCCGGTCGCGGATGGTGACAAGGCCCCGCTGCGCCCTGATCCACCCCTCCCCTTCCAGAATGTGGATGGCGTGGGTGATGCTGGCGCGCCGGACGCCCAGCATGATCGACATATTTTCATGGGTGAGCGGCAGGTCGTCCAGCCCCACCCGGTCATGATACATCAGCAGCTTGCGCGCCAGCCGCGCCTGCACATTGGCCCGTACGCTCGCGCTGACGTTCAGGCTCATCTGCGCGATCTGGGTCTGCACATAGCGCAGCAGATAGGTGAGCAGCCCGTCGCTAGAGCGGGTTGCCCGCAAAAGGCCGGACCGGGTGATGACCAGTGCGCGTCCCGCAATCTGCACATAGCTGTCGCGCTGGGGCAAAAGATCGGCCACCAGCGAACTGACGCCCACCATCCCCTCGCGCCCGATCAGGCCCACCTCGACCGGCTCCCGCAGATCGCCGGTTTCCAGCAGGGAAATCACACCGGCCTCGATGAAATAGATATTTTCCGAACGATGGCCCGTCCGTTCCAGATAGGCCCTGGCTGGCAATTCTTCGCTGTGCAGATCGGGCCATAATATTTGCCGGTCTTGCGGAGCCATGCCTGCCAGCAGGTAATTGCCGGTACGTGCAACACTGGCGTTGCCTTGCATGGCTCAGAGCCCCTCCTGTAGCGGCGGTGCCCGTCGAAATCCTCGGCGGCATCTCTCTTTTTCAACTGCTTATAACCACTCCGGCCGCGCAATCGTTCCGGTGCCGGAGCGGAAAAATATGGGCGTAAAAGGGGTACTCCGGCTGGGGAAATCACCCGCGCCTGTATAATAAAGCGACGGTTGAATGTACGATTTCGTACAAAGTTTTGATCTTCCCGGAAGGTCGTTCCTGTGCGTAAAACAGCATCAGAGTTTAGACGATGCTGACAACAAATATGGCATCAGTCGATATCTTGACGATTAGAGAGGATGTCTGCCGTTGTCTGTCAGGAATAGAAAGAGCGGTAGATTGTATAGCAGAGCAAGACAATTTCCCGGCCTAGTGCACAGGTCATGGTCATCCTCAGATTCCGATCTTCAGCGGCAACCATTGACTGGCGCTGCGGCGAGAGCGCTGCAAGAGCGGTTCTGGGCCGTGGCGGATGGCGCCGCTGACTAGGCGGACAAGGCGGTTGGGCGCGGCCAACGCTTTGGTTTCAGCGTGGCGGCGGTCAGATCCTCACACTTTTTCAGGTGCGACCCGGGAGCCTTCTTGCGAAGGCTCTCCAACTTGGGCCGGCAAATTGCCGGCCCCATTTTTTTTGCCGCTATATTGTACGGAGCGTTGGATATGAGCAGAGTTGCAATTGTCACTGGAGGCACGCGCGGCATCGGCGAGGCGATCAGCCTTGCGCTCAAGGAAATGGGCTATCAGGTCGCCGCGAATTATGCGGGGAATGAGGAAAAGGCGAAGGCCTTTTCGGCGCGGACAGGCATTGCGGCCTTCAAATGGGATGTCGGGGATCATCAGGCTTGCCTGGACGGCTGCGCTGCGGTGGCCGAGGCATTGGGTCCGGTGGATATTATCGTGAACAACGCAGGCATCACGCGTGACGGCGTGCTGTTCAAGATGAGCTTCGATGACTGGAACGAAGTCATGCGCATCAACCTTGGCGGCTGCTTCAACATGGCCAAGGCGGCCTTTGGCGGCATGCGCGAACGCGGCTGGGGACGAATCGTCAACATCGGATCGGTCAACGGGCAGGCGGGCCAATATGGGCAGGTCAACTATGCGGCCGCGAAGTCCGGCATTCACGGCTTCACCAAGGCGCTGGCGCAGGAGGGCGCAAGATATGGCGTGACCGTGAACGCGATCGCGCCCGGTTATATCGATACCGACATGGTGGCGGCGGTGCCTGCCCCGGTATTGGAGAAGATCGTCGCCAAGATCCCCGTGGGCCGCCTTGGCCAGGCGCAGGAGATTGCGCGCGGCGTTGCGTTTCTGTGCAGCGACGATGCCGCATTCATCACGGGCAGCACTTTGTCGATCAATGGCGGCCAGCATATGTATTGATGCGCGGCGGCTGAATGGCGATCGGGCCCTATTTTCTCTTGGGGCAGGGCCAGGCCTTGCGCGTCGCTGCAAAGACAAGTGCGGAAGCGGACTTGTTCATGCCGGGCGGATCGGTGCTCAGATATTTGACGGTTATGTCGCGCAACTTGCTGACGGTCACCTTTGCGGGGATGCAGCTTTTGAGCTTGTTGACCTCTCGCGTCGTATTGAAGGCATCGACCGCCCCAGCGATGTACGCGACGCATTCATAGGTCTTTTCGAAATAGTCGGGCGAACCGGCTTTGGCCAGGCAGACTTCGGCCAGCTCCTTGCCTGAATAGAAACCCGCCGGTGCAGGCGCAGCAGAAAGGCCAAGGATGGCAAGGACCGCCATGTGAATTGCCCTGGACTTCATTTCGCTCATCCCGCCCTGGCGCTGAGGAAAGGTTGGACGCGTATCAGCGGAAATACCTCTTCCAGCGGCTTGGTGTCGGGCAGAATATAGACATAGCCGCCCTTGCGCAAAAATAGCGGGCGAAGATGGCCATTATAGAATTTCAAGGGCACGTTGATGCACCCGAAGGTGATCCGGTTGTCCTCTATCGTGGGGGACAGCATGCGATTGCGCCGCCGCTCCTTCGGATTGCCCTTCGGGATCGGATGCAGCGCGACGGAGGTGGTATAATCGACCCAGAGCACTTTCTGGCGCCCGGCGGCGAGGCCGAATTTCGCCAGAAAGCGGCCGGCTGGCGTCGTCTTTTCCGCCGGGCCGATCTCTGCAAGGCTCTTTTTGCCGACGCCCGGCGTGGCGTCGTCGCCCACGGCGATGCCGATCAGGACGGGAGCGGCGGCGACATTTTTCCCCTTCGCATCGAAGAGGAAGGCATGGGCGGCATTTTTGTCGATGACGATATAGGGTAGCGACCTGTTGTCGCCGCTGGCGGCGATCCAGTCGAGGACGCGCGCGGCGTCCGCTGATCGCGGCACATCCGGCGGGGCGATGGTGCTGCTCCCCCGCGCGGCGCTGCGCGATGCGGCAGTCTTGACCTTATCCGCCGCCAGCGCCGGCATGGCGCCACAAAGCGCCAATGAAGCCAGCGCCGCAAGGATCATTTTCATCAGGGATTCACTCGAAAATGACCGGCGCCTGATAAAGCGCCGGTCCATATCCGCTGCACGACCGGCAGCGAAGGATGATGGCTGTCAGTTACGGGCGCGCTTGCGCCGGTTTTCCTGCATCCTCTGTTCCACGCTATCCACGCGGGCGTTGATCTGATCCAGACGCTGGCCGTTATTCTGCGCCTGGGCGGATGCGGACTGCGCCTCCGCCAAGGCCTGTTTCGCCGTGCCGTCCGTCGCCTGCAACCGGGCGTCGAGGGCATCGACCCGCTGGTTCACCGTGGCGACCTGCTCACGCACGAAGCCCTTGGTCGCGCAGCCCGTCAGGCCCAGAGAACCGGCCAGTATCACGAATGCAGGGATTATTTTATTTAAAGGCTGCGACATCAAATTCTCCCAATCAGTTGCCCCCCCTGCCTTTTCCCAAGCTGAGCATTTCCGTGCTGACAATATATTTCGGTTTAACGGTGCATCCCGCCAGTCGAACGGATGAATTCACCTGTCGAAAAGGGGAGAATGGACATTGGCCGCAGGTGAACACTGATGATGGCGGCCCCGGACCGCCGAAGACTGGCCGCACTCCGTCATCTCATCCGCCAGCGACTGGCATGAGCCCTTCCCGCGGTCAAACGGGTTCGGCCAGACGCGCCGCGCTGCTGCGCATCACCGCCGCTACATCGACCTCCTCATGCGCGTCGGTTTCCAGCCGAGCGAGCTGGCAGCTTGCCTCCACCACATGGCGGGCGCGGCCGTAGCGACGGGTAATGAAGCGGGCGAGTGCGCCTTCAATGCCTCCCTGCGCGCCGTCCAACTCTTCGGCAAGGACGACGGCGTCCTCGATCCCCATCGCCGCGCCCTGCGCCAGCACAGGCGGGTTTGCATGCACGGCGTCGCCGATCATCACCAGCCGGCCGCGTCCCCATGGCTTCGGCGCGATCAGCCATTCCAGCGGGCGGAAGCTCACATCGGCAGGGTTGACGATCTCTGCGGCCAGTTCGGCCACCAGCCCGCCATAGCCGTCAAGTTCCTCACGCATCTGCCGGTCCAGCGCCGCCGGATCCCGCCAGCCGCCGTCATCGGATTGCACGATGTAGAGATAGGCCTGATCTTCGGACACCGGGCATATGCCGACCGCGCCATGGCGGCCGCCCAGGAAAAGGTGGGTACAGCGCACCTCAGCCGGACGGCGCACCGGCACGCGCCAGCAGGCCTGTCCGGTGAGCTTTGGCTCAAGTTCCGGCATCAGCGCCCTACGCGTTGCCGAGTAGAGACCGTCCGCAGCGACGATCAGTTCATAGTCTTGACGGGAGCCGTCGTTGAACCGGACGTCCACCTTGTCGCCTCTGTCTTCCCAGCTTTCCATCGTCGTTGCGCAGCGGATGCGCGCCACCTGCCTTGCGGCTTCGACGAGGATGGCGTGGAAATCGGCTCTGCGGATGCCCGTTCCCCCCGGCCACTCAGGGCCGCCGATGCGCGGCAGGGGATTGTCCAGCATGAAAGACCCGTCCGCATGCATCATGCGCATGATGTCGGCAGGCATCCCGGCCGCGACACATTGTTCCGCCACGCCGATGCTGGCGAGCGCGCGCATTGCATTGCCGACCAGCGTCAGGCCGACTCCGCCGCCATCCTCCACCTGCGGCTTGCGTTCGACGACATCCACCTGCCAGCCCCGCTGACCGGCCGCCGCCGCGGCCGTCAGGCCCGATATGCCCGCGCCGATCACCAACAGGCGCCTGCCCGCATCCCATCCGCTCGTCATTGCTTCCCGTCTCCCTGGTGAAGCGGCTTACTCGGCGGCGATGGCCGCACCTGCCCGTTCGGCGGCGACCTGGGCGGCAATGATGCGCCGCGTCCTGATCTGCCCCTCGTCAGCGCGAATGGACACTTCAGGCGCGCGCTCCGGCCCAAGTTCGTCATAGAGCCGCTGAATATCGTCCAGCGCGACCACATCCTCCATCAGCAGGAAGCGCAGATCGTCGAACAGCGTCTCATGCCTGTTTTCATAGTCGTTCGCGACACAGACAAATTGATAGCATTTGGTCCGGCTGACGGGCGTGATGCCGAAGATCAGCCTGTTGTCGCGCCGTGTGCCGCCTTCCCCCGTTTCGATGAAGCGGGTGCGCACGACGCACAGATTGGGGGCATAACTGGTCAATTCCAGCGTCCTGTCCGCCCTTTCCGTCTGGAGGTGCATGGTCTTTGCCACCATTGGAGCGATAATCTCATCCTTGAACTCGCGGATCATCGACACGCGCGATCCATCGACTTCGCAGACGAAGGGATGAGAGGCGACATTGCCGGAATCGATCAGGCCATGATGCAAATAGGTGATGTGCGTGGCATCGACCAGATTTTCCAGAGAGAAGAGGTAGTTGGAATTGGCTTCGAGCTTCACGCCATAATAGGAATAAAATCCCTTTGCAGTGAGGCCCAGTTCCTCATGATCCGGAATCAGTCTTTCGTCCATCGCCGCGGGGTCCCCTGCCCACGCCCATATCCATCCGCCGATTTCCTTGAGCGGGTAACGATGCACGGACAGCGCGGAACTGACTGCGCCGCCGGACGGGATCAGGCAGGACCGTCCATTCTTGCCGAACTGAATACCATGGTAGGAACATTGGATATTGTCGCCGATCAACGTGCCGCCCATGGACAGGCGCATGCCCCGGTGCGGACAGCGGTCGAACAGCGCAACCGGCTCCCCGTCCTCCGTACGGTACAGCACGACAGGATCGCCGAACAATTGGCGATGCATCGGCTCGCGCGTGACTTCGTTGGAAAAGGCGGCGACATACCAATGGTTGCGGGGATAAGGCGCATTTCCTGGCTGCATGTCGATGCCGTTGATGATCATGGCGCTCCCTCTCCGGTTGATTTGTCGTTTCCGCCGCATCATACAAAATGAAAATAGCTGAAAAACCGCTGCATCGTCCGAAACAAGGCTATAATCGTCCAGCGGGAGAGGAGTGGCCGTGGATCATCTCAGCAAAGCGCTGGCCGACACCCATTTGCGCGGATCGCTGCTCGCGATGCTGGACTTCGCCGCGCCATGGAGCGTGGATTTCGAAACGGCGCACTCCGGCGCGCCAACCCATTATATCGTGTCCGGCGAAGCGTGGCTCGACCGTATGGGAGAGCCGCCCCTGCGGCTTGTACCGGGCGATCTGGTGATGTTCCCCCGCTGGGACCGGCACATCTTGTCCTGCACGCCGAAGACCGAAGGAACGCTGACGATCCGCGAAGTCGTCGCGCGCAGCAAAGGCGTGCGCTGGACGCCGGGCGAATGGCTGGACCATCCGCTTTCTATTTCCATCCCCGGCGACGGGCCGCGAACCACCCTATTGTCTCTGGTTTTCGAACTGGATGAAAACACGCCTCATCCGCTGCTGCTGGCCCTGCCCCGCCTCATCCATCTGCGCGCGGCGGACACGCAGATAGGGCCCTGGCTGCAACAGTTGATGCAGTTCCTGATCGCGGAGGCGGAGAGCCAAAGGGGCGGCTATGCCGTCGTGTCGAGCCGGATCGCCGATCTGCTGTTCATGCAGATCGTGCGATCCGAATTGCTGACCCGTCCTGAACAGGTGGCGGGATGGCTGCGCGCGCTGGTGGACCCCGCCATCGGTACGGCGCTGGCGGCGATGCACGACAGGCCGGGGGAAAGATGGACCCTCCCCGCGCTTGCCCGCATCAGCGGCCTTTCGCGATCCGGCTTTTGCGCCCGGTTCCGCGAACTGATGGACGTGACGCCGCACCAGCATCTTCAAAGGCTGCGCATGGAAGCGGCCGCCGCCCGGCTCTCCGCAGGTGCGCGGGTCAAAAGCCTGGCGGACGAATTCGGCTATGCCACGCCCTTTTCCTTCAACCTGGCCTTCAAGCGTCACTTCGGCATGACGCCCAGCGCCTATCGCAACCGGCACCAGCTGCTGGAGATGTGATCGGGTGCGGTCAGGCGGCCGGTGCTTCTGCGGCGGCCTCGATTGGCGAGGCAAGGCGGCGCTCCGCATCAATCCGTTCGTACAATATCTTGCGCGCCCTCGCTCCCGCGGCGTCACCGGGCAGCCAGCCGATCCGCGCGTCGCGCAATCCGCCGCTGCCCAGATTGGCCTGCTGCGCCTGCAACATCGGCAGATCTTCCGTGGCGAAGGGAACCGAAAGAAATTCGACCTGCTCACGGGCAAGCTGCGCGCCGTATTCGCCCATCGCGCGCGGGAAGGAGATGGAGTAGAAATAATGCGTGCTGCCCGCGCTTTCAGGCGTGAACAAATGGGCCGTCGGGGTTTCGCGGCCTTCCTTCTGCGGCCGCCCTGATGGCACTGCGCCTGCGAAGATCGCCATGTTGGCGGGCATCGTCCAGCGGACATGAATCCAGCGGTCCGCTGGCTGGCCCGGCTCCACCCCCATGCGGGCGGACAGGCGCTCGTTCATGATTTCGCCATGGACGGTGCGGTTCGACCAGACGACATCGCCTTCCACCTGGCAGGCATATTCGCCCTGTGACACCTGGTCGCTGCCCAGCGTGTCCGGGTGCAAAAATTCGATATGGCTGAGGTCAAGGATATTCTCGATCTCCAGCTCGTAGCCTGCCTTGACCCCGATATAGCCTTTGCCGACGAAGAACGCGTCCGGGTCGTTGAAGCCGAAGTCGGGGATCAGCGCCGGGTCCGCCGCCTGCGAATCTCCCATCCAGATCCAGATCGCGCTGTGACGCTCCACCACGGGATAGCTTTGCACCTTCATGGTGCGGGACGGCGGCCCAAAGGGATTATGGACGCATTGCCCCTGCGCATCGAAGCCCAGACCATGATAGCCGCAGCGCAGGCTACCATCCACGATCCTGCCAAAACTGAGCGGCGCCAGCCGGTGCGGGCAAAGGTCACGCAGCGCTACGGGTTTGCCCGCCGCGTCGCGGTACAACACCACCGCCTCGTCCAGCAGCCGCCTGCCCAGCAGCGCTCCTTCGGCAATTTCATGATCCCAGCAGGCAACATACCAGATGTTACGCAAGAATGTCATAACCGCTCTCCCAACCTTTATGTGTACTATCGGTACACATCATTGGAGAGCCGGTCAATCCATGGCGCCATCCAGGAAGAGGCGGGCGGTCTGCACCGCTTCCTCCCTTATCTCCTCGTCGGAGGGCGGATCGGGGAGGATGCCGTACAATGCACGTTCGAAGAGATTGCTGCGCAGCATATGCGTCAACCGGCTGACCGCAGTGGGCAGGTCGATGTCGCGCCTCAGGCCCTTGCCCCGCCACGGCTCAAGGAAACGGACCAGCTCATCGACGATGACGCCATGGCCATTGGCATAAAATGCCCGCGCCAGTTCCGGCGGATAACCCGCGCCCGCTGAAACGGCGCGGTAGGTGCGAAGGACTTCAGGTTGCAGATAGAAGCGCAGAAGGCCGGAAAGCGCCTGCTCCAATCCCGTGCGCAAGGATGAAGGGTCCGCGGAACGCGCCTCTTCGAACAGTTCGACCATTCTCTGCCGTGCGCCAGACGCCAGCGCCTCGGCGAGCAGGCCATTGCGGTTACCGAAATATTTGACCACCGTGGCTTTCGATCCTCCTGCGTGGCGCAATATTTCGTTGAGGCTGACATCGTGGAAGCCTTCCTTTTCCAGCAAAGCGCGCGCCGCCTCCAGCAGCGCAGCCTTGCGGGCTTCCGCGGCTTCCCGCTTGGCGCTGCCCCGCTTTCCTGCCTGCTCCCTAGCCGGCGCAGTCATAATCCGTCCCGGCCGTCCTGCCGGGCAGCAGCCGGTTGCAGGCCGGTGTGGAGGATGTTCAATCCATCGCGCAGCCCGGATGCGAAGTCCTGGGCCGATATCCGCTCATTCACCCAGTCGCGCAGATAATACCAATAGGCTGAGAAGGCCATCATCGCGGCGTTCATCGTTGGCAGGCCGGGATCGATCAGGCCCTGCTTTTTCGCTCTCTCCACAATCAATGTCAGGCAATATGCGATCGGTATGTTCTCGACCTGCGCGCCCAAGCCCGGTTCACGGTAAAATCCCACTTCCCGCAGGACCGCCTTCGCCAATTTCCGATCGGCATGATGGTAGGCGAATATTTTCTGGAAGAAGGACAGAAACTGCTCGATCAGCGGCGCGCTTTGGTCGATGGTCTCGAAAGCCGCCATCACGACCTCCTTCATCTCCTCAACGAACGCCAGGATGAGCAGGTCTTCCTTCTTCGCGGCATAGAGGAACAGCGTTCCTTCCGCGACACCCGCCTCTCGCGCGATCTGGGCGGTCGTGGTCTCCTCAAAGCCATGGCTGTGGAACAGCTTGCGCGACGCCGCAATGATGCGTTCCAGCTTCTCCTGCTTGTTGCGCTCGCGGCGGCTGAGGGATTTGCCCGCTACCGTCATTCTCCTGCTTCACCTGTGTCCCGGCCCGATCCTTGTTGTGGCTAACCATCATGGCAGGGCAGGGTCAACGGGCTTGACTCCGCCACGCCTCTCATTAAAAATGAGTACACTCATAAATATGGAGAGAGCGATGGTGACTCGGCGCAGCTTTCTATACTCGGCGGCGGCCGCCATCGCTGCGCGGGAACTGGGTATCGAACCGGCTTTGGCGGGTGATCTCCCGGCCGAACAGCAGGTGAAGATCGCCCTCTATGACAGCCGCTTTTCCGCCGCACGTGACTTTGGCGATGAAGCGGCTGCCCATGGCCTGCGCACGTTCGGCTTCGCCAATGATATGTCGCGCCTCTGGCGCAGGACGCTGGCTCCTACTCTTCGCGAACGGCCGCAGGCGATAGCCGGTCTGACGCATGTGGGCGCGCTTTTCTGCCTTGAGCGGATGGCGTGGGACCTTGGGATGCGCGTCATGCTGCGCATCGAGCATTTCGAGGATCAGGGCGGAAACTGCCGCCATATCGCTGCCGCTGGCATCCCTGCCGCAATGACCGGCCTGCTTGACACCGGCGGAGCAAGCTATGGGCGCCAGGCGGCCGGGCTTGCCGTCGCGCCCCGCTCCGCCTGGCGGGATTGCACCCATGCCGCGCCCGCCGGTGTCGCCGGACAGACCGGCGATCCGCTCGCCACCTGGGTGATCGCGCCAGTCCGGCGCGCCTGACCTTTTCCTCCATTTGACGGAGCCCCCTATGACGCGACCGCCCGATGTCACTCCGACCCAGTGGCAATCCGCCCTCACCGCCTTCCGCAATGCGGTGGGCGCGCAATGGGTGTTCAGCAGCGACGAGGACGCGGGCCTCTATCGCGACGCCTATTCGCCCTACTGGAATGAGCCGGAGGAGCGCATGCCCAGCGCCGCCGTAGCGCCCGCATCCGTGGAGGAAGTGCAGGCGGTCGTACGGATCGCCAATCAATTCGGCATCCCGCTCTACCCCATCTCCACCGGCAAGAATCTGGGCTATGGCGGGTCGGCGCCAACCATGTCCGGCAGCGTCGTCGTCGACCTCAAGCGCATGAACAAGATCATCGAGGTCAACGACAAGCGCAATTACGCCATCGTCGAACCCGGCGTCTCCTATTTCGATCTGTACGACCATATCAAGGAGCGCAAGCTCAAGGTGTGGATCGACGTTCCCGATCCGGGGTGGGGCGGCGTAATGGGCAATGCGCTGGATCGCGGCGTCGGCCACACCTGGTATCTTTATCGCGACCATTTCTGGTCCCATTGCGGCATGGAGGTGGTCCTGCCCAACGGAGAGGTCATGCGCACCGGCATGGGCGCGATGCCGGGATCGAATGCATGGGGCGATTTCCGCAGCAATTTCGGCCCCTATGTCGATGGCCTCTTTTCGCAGGCGGGCTTCGGCATCGTCACCAAGATGGGTTTCCATCTGATGCCGGAGCCCGAACATTTCCTGCACAAGAAGATCTACCCTCCCCGGCGTGAAGACATCATCCCCCTTGTCGATGTCGCCAACGAGCTGGAAGACCAGGGCATGATCGGCATGGCGCTTTATGAATCGCCCATGTTCTCCGCTCAGTTTCAGGACCCGGCATTGCGCGCCATCGGTCTTGCACCTGATGTCTGGAATGGCAACGCCATCAATCGCTATGCGGCGGAAAAGGGCGTCGCGCCATGGGAATTGGGCGTCAGCTTCTATGGGCCGGAAGCCGTCAACGAAGCCAAATGGCAATATGCGAGGTCACGGTTCCAAAAGGCAATACCGGGCGTCAGGTTCGAAGATTATGAAAGCCTGCGCTTCCCGCTGACCGCCGAACAGGAAGATGCGGTCAAGCATAAGGTGCTGGTGGGCGTGCCCAACATGAATGTCTTCACCTTGAGCGCCCGCAACCGGACCAACCCGGAACCGGCCGACGGTCACCTTCTCTTTTCCCCGACTTTCGCGCGGAGCGGCGAAGAACTGCTGAAGGCGCAGCGTATCTTCACCGAAGGCATGCGCGACATGAAGGTGGATTATCCCATGGCATATGGCCCCTTCTCCGCGCCCTTCACCTGGAATTTTCGTGCCTTCGTCCTCGCCACCGGCATGCCGACATCCCGCTCCAACCCTGAGGTCAATAAATTGTCGCGTGAAACCATGGAAAAGCTGATCACCCTGGGGGCTCAGCATGGCTATGGCGAATATCGCACTCCGCCCGCCTTCCAGGATCAGGTGATGAGCACCTATAATTTCAACAATAATATCCTGCGGACCTTCTGCGAAACGCTCAAGGATGCGGTCGATCCCAGGGGCATCATCGCGCCCGGCCGGGGCGGCTTCTGGCCCCGCACCTACCGGAAGGGAGCCTGAGCCCATGAAAAAGATGCTTCTTCTGGGCGCAGCATGCCTCCTTTCCATCAGCGCTGGCGCAGGGCATTCGAGTAAGCGAACCGCCAATGCGGTCGAGCGCGGACACGCACTGTTCGAATATCATTGCGCGTCGTGCCACGGCCCTGGCATTGGCAATCCCGGCCACCCGTGGCGCACAGGCACCGAAGCATTGCAGGTCAAATATAGGGGCGAACTGCCCGCCCTTCTCGCCGAAAGGAAGGACCTGACGCCGGAAACGGTGGCCTATTTCGTGCGCAATGGCGTGTCGATCATGGCCCCCTATCGCAAGACGGAGATCAGCGATGCCGATCTTGCGGCCCTGGGCGCTTATCTCAGCCGCAACAACCCGGACTTTGCCAAGAAGTAGCGATGAGCCGCCAGGGAACTGCCGCCCTATCCCTTGCGGAATAGCAGGGTTAGCAGGAACAGGATTGTCCTCCAATCAAGCATCTTCAGCCCTGCCCGGGCCTGAGCCGGGGTGAGGCGGGCCTTCATTGGCATAGCGCCCATGATCTTGCCGGTGACGACCAGGTCATTGCCGTCACGCTCCACCTTGCGGACGTTCATCAGTTCCTTGCCCTGACCGTCCAGTATCAGCATCTCGTTCGCCTGTTCCTTGCCAGCCAAGGCGGTCCTCCTCCTGCATTGCCGCAGACCTTCGCGAGGTTGCTCATGCCTTTCCGCGCGGTCAGCGCCGCTTCGCATCCACTCTGCGGGGCGAGGCGGAAGGGGTAAAGTAGGCACATGAATGTGCCTTCGATCGCAGCGGGAAGAGGGGGCATGCGGCCCATGGATAGCTTCCAGCGAAAATTTGGATTTGATCGGTGGCAGGTGCGGCGCTTCTAGATGCTGGATGCGCGGTCCGTTCGTGGCGGATGCCGCGCGCTGCACAGGAGCGGATATGTTCGAACCCTTCCCCGGTAATTATGTCTGGAACCTCGCCACCAACCTCGCGCTCGTCGCGGGCGGCAATCATGGGGAGATCGACGCAGCCAACCGGCCTGTCATGGAAGCCGCCCGGCAGGGATCGGATGCGGGCACGGCCCTGCTGTTCGACAGCTGGATCAGGGTGGCGGATCAGGTCGCTGCCAATGCCGCAGCCGACGAGGAAAAGGGTTATCAGCTTTCCGCAGGCACCAAATATCTTCGTGCCGCTGGCTATTATCTGGCGGCGGAGCGGATGCAGAGCCGCGACTATGCGCCCCGGTGGGCCGCCTACCAGAAGGGCCTCGATCTTTACCGCAAGGGGGTGGCACTGCGCGGGCTGCATGTGGATTTGGTCGAAATCCCCTATGAAAACGGCACGAGCTTCCCGGCCATCTTCGTCCATGACGGATCAGGCACGCCGCGTCCCGCGCTTGTGTCATGCAACGGCCTCGATTCCATGAAGGAACAGGTCAACCTGGCCGGTCACGGCGCAGTGAATCTGGAACGGGGCATCAACACGCTGTTCGTGGACCAGCCGGGGACAGGGCAGGCGCTGCGGCAGCGCAATCTGGCGGCCGTCTACGATGCCGAACGCTGGGGCACGCCCGCGCTTGAATATCTGCTGGGCCGCAGCGACGTCATCCCGACCAAGATCGGCATGTTCGGCCTGTCGCTCGGCGGCTATTATGCGCCGCGCGTGGCGGCCAACGAGCCGCGTTACGCCCTGTGCGCCGTCATGGGCGCGAACCATGTCTGGGGCGAGCGGCAGAAGGAGCGGCTGGCATCCGAAGGGGAAAATCCCGTACCGCATTATTGGGACCATGTGATGTGGGTCTGGGGCAAGGATAATCTGGACGACTTCATGTCTTATTGCGCGAACATCACGCTGGACGGCCAGATCGAGAAGATGAAGATGCCCTTCCTCGTCACCCATGGCGAAAATGACCGGCAGATACCGGTGCACAACGCCCATCGCAGCTTCGATCAGGCGGTCAATTCAGCCAAACGCCACCTGCGCATCTTCACCAGGGCCGATTTCGAGGTCGAACATTGCGGCGCCGACAATGGCACGGTGATGCGTGACTATATCGCCGACTGGTGCGCGGAAACCTTCGCGGAAATGGGCTGAGGCGTCAGCCTGCCCGATCTGGAAACACCGCGCGGTGATGGCACGCCCATTAAAGGGCGTGCTCGTCATCCTCTGTAATCTCCGCCAGCTTTCCCGTGACCGGACGCTTGCCCGGCTTCGTCTTGCGATAAGGTTCGAAGCTTGCGCGATCGGCGTCGAACGTCATGTCCCAGGGAACATTGTCCCCACGGAAGATCGGCGGCGCATTATGCGCCCATAAAAGCGATCCGAAACGAAAGTCCCAGGCGCGCGGAATCCAATTGTCGTCCAGATAATCCGTATCCGCATGATATTCCGCCTCGCCCGCCTTGCCGGGCATGTCGCAATAATAATAAATGGCGGATGAGATGCGGTGCCGCGAAATGCCGCCGGAACTGTTCATGCTGGCATTCTTCCAGCCCTTGTCCGCCAGTATATTCGCCCCCAGCATGACTTCGTCAATGTCGTCGCACCCGAATGCGATGTGCATGAACTTGAAATGATCCGGTGCGATGGGCAGGTCGCAATTGACCCAGAAGATCGAATGATGCTCGAACGTTCCCGGCGCGCGGGCGAAGATTCCCGTGCCTTTGCTGTGATCGATATAGCGAAAGCCCAGATGGCGTTCGTAAAATTCGAAGCTGCCGACATAGTCGGCCGAAAAGAAGACGACATGGTTTATCGTCTTGGGAATGGCGCGTGTACGCCAGATGCGGTGCTGGTTGAAGCGCGGATAGGAACCGGGCGTGTTCACGGGGCTGGCGTGACTTACGACCTGCCGTTTCGCCCACACCCGCAGGGCGATCGGCTGGCCGTCGGGGCAGACGCACCGCACCGTCCCGTCAGCATCACGCCGCACCTCGACCTCCGTGGCGAGGCTGGCGGCGATCCGGTCAAGCTCCTGCGCGTTCAGAACGCCCCAGACGGTTTCCTTGAGGCCGTCGCCGGGAAAGGGATCGGGCGCGGGCAACCGGGGGTCCCCATGGCGGTAAAGCACGACCCGCGAGCCCGACGCTACCTGAAACACCGCCTCATCCGCCCCTTCATGATGCAGGGGCAGTCCGAAATCCTTCCAGAACCGGACATGCTCAGCCAGATCGGCAACGCCAAATACCGCGCTTTCAACACCCAAGATGGTCATACCGGCTCCCTCTTCCTGCGCGGATTATGGATTGCCGGACGGGCGAGATAAAACGCATTTCATGGCGCTTGGCTATCGGCAGCGCAAATAGCTTTCCACGCCCGGTCAGGCAGCAACCAGGCGTTGCGCCTCATCGGCGATCATCCGGTCAAGCGCCCGGCGCACCAGCACCGCGCCCTTGTCCGACGGCAGCATGGCGGGCCGCAGTGACCAGAAATCCCGCCCGGCGATGCGCTGGGTCTGAGCGATAGAAATGGGCGCGTCCTCGTTCGAGAAAGCATCGACCAGCGCGGCGCGGACCATCGGCGCTGTCTCTGGATGCGCCTTGGTGCTGCTGTTGCAATTCATGAAGAAATAATGGGTCGATGTTTCGGTTTCCGGGGTCATGACGTGGCAGCCCCGCGCCGTCTGGTTCCAGCGGCCGCTTTTAAGGCTCCCCGTGCTGCCGACATTCACATCCTGCACCATGATCGACGGCGCGTGCCAGGCGATGCGGTTCAGAAAGTCGCCCACGCCATCCGCATGACCCGTAAAGCCGCGCATCATCGGCGGCACCACTTCATCCTCCGCCGTCCAGGTGATGGTGATGGCGCCGCCATCCTGTTCCACATCCGCCTTCGCGATCGTGTTGATGCCGCCGCCCAGCGTCGATGCGTGCAGATAATCGGCATGGGTCAGGTCCATGATGTTGTCGACCATCACGCGGTAATCAGCCTGCGAATGGAGCCGTCCCTTAACCCGCGCCTCAGGCGCTGTCTCGTCGATGAAGGTCAGGTCGGTGATCAGCGCCGGGTCCGCCAGTTCCGCCTCGCCCAGCCACAGCCACAGCGCGGCATGCCGCTCGACAAAGGGATAGGATCTGACGCTCAGCGCCGCGCTGATCGGACCATGCGGATTGTGGATGCATTTCCCGTGCCCGTCGAACCGCAGCCCGTGATAGGCGCATGTCACCCGCCCTTCTTCATAGCTGCCCATGGACAGCGGAACGAAGCGGTGCGGGCAAAGATCGGCAAGTGCGGAAACTCCGTCATCTTCGCCTCTCATGAACAGGACATGCTCTCCCGCGATCTGCCGGGCCAGCATCGCCCCTGGTTGCAGTTCATCCGCCCACGCCGCAAGATACCAGCAGTTCTTCAGAAACATCCCATCCTCCGCCTTGACTGATCCGCGCCGGGGATAATTATTGATATCCGCCTTGCGTCTTGCATTATCCGCCCAAAGCGGGATCAATCGGAAGAGGGCACTTTTATGTACCGCTATCAAGGATGAGGATATGCCGCAGGATGGCCGGGGGGAGGCTTCCACGAGCGAAAGGATCGACGCGCTGGAAGCGGAGATGGCGAGGCACGGCAGCAGCCGCGACGGGCCGGTCCGCACGATCTTCGCGCTGCTGGGCGACCGCTGGACCAACCTTATCGTCCTGCTGCTTTGGATCGATGATTTTCGCCATGCCGAACTGCGGCGGCTGCTGACGCGGCTCAGCCCGGAAGGCAGCATTTCCCAGCGGATCATGACCTTGAAACTGCGGCAGCTGGAGCGCAACGGCCTTGTCAGCCGCAGCATCAGCGGTGACGTGCCGCCCAAGGTCAGCTATGCGCTGACGTCGCTGGGCCGGGAACTGGCATCGCACATCCACATGATGATCGACTGGACCACGCATCATCAGACGGTGATAGAAGAGGCGCGCGCCTTATGGCGGGAGGAAGCGGACTGATTTCCCCCGGAACAAGCGCTATCAGTTCGATTGCCTGCGCGGGCTTTTCGCATGATCCGTGAAACCGGCGGTCAATTCTTCGCGGGACATGCCGCCCAGCCGCGCTTCATCCAGCATGATGACATCGCCAGCCAGCATTCCTGGCTGATGCACATAGGCGGCCAGCCGTTCCACGACCCAGCGTATCGCCGGATCATTGTTGCTTGAAATATGCCACTGGATCGCTTCCCGGATGGGCGGGATTTGCAGTGGCAGCTCCCGCATCACGATCGGCAGATACTCCGCCATTCGCACCGCCAGCCGCCGCTGAACCGTCCCGATCCTGTTCGTGCCCAAGATGAACCCGGCCTGCGTCATGAAATTGGGCGCGACAATCTCTATCCGGCGCTGCCGTTTCTGGCGGCGCACGAACCAGTCTTCGAACGCGGACACCCTGCCCCGGCCGAACCGGGCGGTGACATGCCCCAGGCCCAGATAACGGTCGAGCGTCATGGGCTCCGCCATCGCCGGGTTGTCAGCCCAGCCGATCACCACATAATCGTCCTCGAACAGGATCTGACTGGGGTGATCGGGCGAAATGCCGTAGTCGATGGTGATCAGCAGATCGACGAAACCGCGCTCCAGATTTTCGATCATGCTGTCTTCTATCGGTATCACCTCGAACCGCATGTTGGGCGCGCCGCTCTGAATTTCGGAAATGGCCGACGCCAGCAGCACATCGGTCACATAATCCGACGCGACGATGCGGATCGTGCGATCGGATGTCGCAGGATCGAACGGCGGCGGTATGGCGATCGAGGTGCGGATCTGCTCCAGAACCGCGCGCACCGGCTCCACCAGGCTTTCGGCGCGCGCGGTCAGCACCATCTGCCGCCCCTTCATGACCAGCAGCTCGTCACCGAAATAGTCGCGCAGGCGTCCTAGCGCCGAAGAGGTGGCCGATTGCGACAGGAATATGCGATCGGCGGCCAGGCTGACGCTGCGTTCGGACAGCAGCGCATCCAACGCTACGAGCAGGTTAAGGTCCAGCCGTTCGAACCGCATCGCTCCATCTCCTCATCCGCCCGCGATGACCGCCAGCGCATTTTTGACAAGTGTAGCAACACTGCCGTCATGCGCAAAGCCCGCCCGGTCCGCCGCTGGCGTCGCGAGGGGCGGCTGGCGGCCAAACCCCGCCTCCAGCGCTTCGTCGGGGCTGTAGCGCACCAGCGCCGCCGATACGCCGCACTGGCGCGCAATCTCCTCCGCCAGCGCACCGATCGAGACGCGCAGGGCTGGCAAGGTCACTGCCCGTGTGGGTGGAAGCAGACCGGCGTCCATGGTCAGAGCATGGATGAAATTATCCGCGCAGCGATCGACCGACTGAGCCCATATGGCCGCTTGGGGCGAGACCGGACAGATGAAGGGTTCCCCGGCCCGCATTGCATGGAACAGGTCGCTCATGAAGGCGGATTTCATGCCGCTGGGACCCTTTGGGCGAGCGAGAATGCCCGGCAAACGCAGGGTTACGCCTTCCACTTCGCCGCGATGATGCATCATGGCAACGGCATCTTCCATCATCGCCTTGTGGCCGCCATAGATCATCCGTGGCGCGAGCGGCGTCGTGTCGTCCACCCCTGCCTCCGGCAGCGGGTCGCCCAGCACGGCGATCGAACTGGCATAGACGACGCGCGGCCGCTTCCCGGCGGCGGCGGCTTTCAGCAGCAGATCATACATCGCATCTATGTTGACGCGGCGGGATGCGGCCGGATCAGCCTCCGCCGCGCCGCCGGGCACCGTCGCGAGATGCACCAGCGCGCTGCATCCGTCGCGCAACGCTTCGCCCCTCACCTCCGGCGCGCAGATATCACCCGCCACGATCCGCGCGCCTGCCGCTATGCCGTGGACCGAGCTGTCCATCGCCACGACATCCTTCCCCGCGCCGACGAGCTTCGCCACAAGATGGCGGCCGACAAATCCGCCGGCGCCGGTAATGATGATGGGCATGCGATGTTTCTCCATTACCGCCGCACATATTCAGGTTGCCGCAAACCAAGCAAGACAGGGCCGCTCACGCGGTCCTGCCTTGCCTCCCCCTCTCTTCGCCGTCAAAAGTCGGCGGAGAAGCGCACGCCATAAGTCTGCGGCGCGCCATAATGGTAGACGGCCGCGCCAAATGGCGAGAGCTGCGGATAGATCACGCGGCGCTTGTCTTCCAAATTGTTGAGGAAGGCGGTGAGCGCCCAGGACCTATCGCTATCCCGCAAGGTCAGCGCAATGTCCGTCTGCCAATAGCCGCTGATCTTTTCGAAATCGAGGAATTCGAAACCACCATAGGCCGCACTGCGGTAAGCGCTATTGACCTGACCCGCCAGTTCAAGCGCGGAACTCAGCGGCACCACCTGCTCACCGCCTAGGTTGATCGTCCATTCAGGCGCGTTGAGCAGCGGACGGCCGGAACAGTCGAAGTCCTTCACCGGCGCGCCGCCTGCAACCTGCCCCGTCAGTGTGAAGGGACAGTTGAAATTGTCGAACGGCGCGGCGGTATAGAGGTGCAGTTCCTTATAGGTCGCCTTCAGATACTGAACCTTGGCCGTCAACGTCGTATATCGTATCGGCCGGGCCATCAGGTCGACGTCGATACCCTTGACTGTTGCCCTACCGGCATTTTCCGTTGAGTTGATCAAGGTTCCGCTGGGATCGACGGTGAAGTAATTAATCTGCTGATCCTTATACTTCCAGTAAAATCCTTCGATATTCAACTGGACCTTGTTGTTGAAGAAGCGGTTCTTCGATCCGATGGTGTAGGCGGTGATATATTCCGGCCGGTAGACCGGACGTCCGTCCGTCTGCTGCAACCCGCCCGCGCGATAGCCGCTTTCCACCGTCGCATAGAGCAGGCTGCTGGGGCCAAGGTCGAACTCGGCCGAAGCCTTCCAGGTCACGCGGGAAAAGGTCAGATCGCCGACTGTCGGGCTCAATGTGTTGATCACGGCGCCCAGTCCGTTCAGCAGCGGAAAGACTTGCGGGTTGGGCTGAGACGTGGAGCCCGGTGCGATCCAGCCGTTGCTCACGAGCCAGTTCACGACATCGGCGCGCGAAGTGTAGTTGGGAAAATGCGGCAGCGCGCCAGGCGCGGCGCAGCCCGCGGCGAAGGAGGCAGGCGGCGCCAGACCGGGTCCGCAACTGACGATGAAGTTGCTGATGAAGCCGTCCATTTCCTTCTTGTCATGCGTATACCGCAGCCCGCCGACCAGACGGAAACGATCGCTGACATGGCCGGTCAGCTGGCCGAACGCCGCCAGGCTCTCCGTCTTCTGGGTGAAAATCTGGATCGGCAGGATAAATTCCTGGTTGAACTCATCATTGCCCTTGATCTCCTCGTTGAAATAGAAGGTGCCGACTATGTAGTCGATAGGTCCGCTGCTGCCAGCCAGCCGCGCTTCCAGACTCTTCTGACTGGTCTTTTCGTCATAATATCCTGTATTGAAAGCTGGACCATTGAAGTAGCTGAGCGCCTTGGAATGCCGGTAGGCCGGGATGACGGTCACGGTGCCAATGCTGGTCTTCCAGTTGATCTCGCCATTCACGCCCCAATAGCTGGCGTCCAGGGACGGATATTGGTTCAACGGATCGGCAAAGCCGAAACCTGGCGCGACAAGCAGCGTCTGCCGATAGGCATTGGACAAAGGCGTGAGGAAACCTTCCGACGGGTCGATACCCGACAGGCTGAAAACATAGCCGCCCGTACCGTCCGGCGTGTAGGCCCCGTAATAGTTGCCGCCCGGCCCTACCCCGCCGATCTTGGTATAATCGGCCGCCAGACGTATGGAAAGGTCGCTGCTGGGCTCAAATAGCAGCTGTCCGCGTAGGGCGCTGCGGTCCAGGTCGTCCGTGCCGTCGCGGTTGAAACCGTCACGCCGCTGGCGCGAAGCAGCAATGCGCAGCGCGGCATTTTCGCCGATCCCGGCATTGACATGCGCGTCCACCGCCACCGCATCATAATTGCCGTAGGACAGATTGAAGCCACCACTGAATTCGCCCAGCACCGGCTTTGCGGGAATGACGTTGATCGCGCCGCCCGTGGCGTTCCGGCCATAGAGAATGCCCTGCGGCCCCTTCAACACTTCGACGCGTTCCAGATCGTAGAAGGCCGCGCCGAAAGCCCCCGCCGCGCGGCCCAGAACCACGCCGTCATAGTTGGGCGTTACCGCCGGATCGAAATAGCTGGCCACGGTGATGTTTCCAACGCCGCGAATAAAGATGGACGTCGACGTGCCACCGCCGTTGGTGATGGAGATGGAGGGCGCGGTCTTCGTAATATCTTCCGCCTTCAATATGCCGCGATCCAGCAGCGTGTCCGCGCTGACCGCATCGATCGCGATCGCGGCCTTCTGCGCGCTTTCCGCCCTGCGCTGGGCCGTGACGACGATGTCCGCCAGGCCACCCTGCGATCGTGCATCGGATTGCGCTGCGGGAGCGCCCTCCTGCGCCTGCGCCCAGACGGGCAAAACCGCAGAGATCGCCGCTATTGCGGTCGCACTGAACAGCCAGTTACGCATAACCCTCCCCTTTCATTGTTTTCAGCAAATGGCTGGCGCCGGGTCTGTGCCGCCTGTTTGCCGCCCCGCATTGGCGCGGGGTCCATCTGGAAAAACTAACCTGTGAGGGCTTATCGGCAAAATCGGCAGATTGGATGTGTTCTATCCATGCAGCGGGATGACCGCTCCATCCCGGCGCCAACTTTGCCGGAAATATTTCCCGTCAGCCGATCAGCCGGTCGAAGTCCATGCGCAGGTCGTCCATCATCCTGATCGCGGCCGCGCGGCCTCCGCCGAACACGCCGCCGCCCGGATGCATGAACGGGCCCACCAGATAGAGCCCCTCCACCCCCGGCACGGCGATATTGCCATAATCGGCGGTCGGGCGATGCGCCATGGTCTGGTAGAAATAGGGCGCGCAGCCATGGATGTCGCCGCGAAGGAAGCTGTTGGGCGAATGCCGCTCCATATCCAGAGGCGAATGCACGACGCGCTTCAATATGTTGTCGCTGGTCAGGTTGGAGATGAACTTCTGATAATGCGCCAGCGTCTTGTCCGCTTCCGCTTCCTTGACTTCATCCCAATAGGAAGCGTCATGGCCTTCCAGTTCGTAGGGCGCGAACTGCACGCCGTAGAAGATGCCGCCCCCTGCCGGGGCGCGAGTGGGATCGTTGATCGCCATGTCGCCGCCACCGGCCAGCCGCCGTGCCGACATCCGCCCCCTGCGCAACTGGTCGAAATCATCGAGCAGTTCGCTGAGCTTGACCGTGTCGATCATTTCCAGCAGCACGCCTTTCTGCGCGTCGCCTCCGGCGATGAACCGGGCCGGTTCCTTCAAGGCATAATGGCTGACCTGCACGGAAAAGGCCGCCTGGGTGACCCGCTCGCCGCGTTGCAGGACGGGTTCGGGCACGCCTTCCACGAAGCGGCGCAATACCGCCGGGTGAAGCCCCGCCACGACGCCATCCCTGGCCGTGATGACGCCGCCATCAGCCAGTTCGACCCCCGTCGCCCGTCCGCCTGAGGAATGTATCCGCGACACCTGCGCGTTGCAGCGTATCTCCGCGCCGAAACTGACGAGCGCGCGGACCATCGCGTCGGTCAGCTTGCCGCTGCCGCCCACCGGCTGCGCGAGGCCGAAGGTGTGAACCAGCCCCGGCCACAGCACCGCGCCCATGCCGGTGCCCAGTTCATCGGGCATTTGGAGATTTTCAGTGATGAAGCGCGCCAGCAACAGGCGCAGCTTATCGCTCTTGAAGCGCTGGCATACGATATCCAGCGTGCTGCGCTGCATGGCGTTGAACAGGTCACGGCCTTCTTCGCTCTGGTCCAGCATCGCCATGAACGCGCCCATCGGCAATGGCGGCGAATAGAGGCCGTTCACGAACATCGGCAGCATCGCCATGGACGCCTTGGCAAAGGCGCGATAGGCCTCCGCATCTTCATCCCCGCAAGTTTCCGCTATGCTTTGGCAGGTGCGGTCCAGGTCCTTGTAGACGCTGATCGACGTCTGATCGATGAAGATCGCCGCCAGAGCGACGTCGGCATAGCGATATTCAAGGCCGAACTTGCTCATCAGGCCCAGCTCGTCCTGCGTGATCATGGGATTGCCCAGGATCAACTGGTGAGCGGTCGAATGCTCATCATGATAATAGCCGGGCAAGGTCAGTTCCGTGGTGACGACGCCGCCGCCCACATGATCTTTTGCTTCCAGCAGCAGGACCTTCTTGCCCGCTTTCGCCATGTAGCAGGCGGCGGTCAGCCCGTTGTGCCCCGCACCAACGAATATGATGTCGTAATCGGCCATTTCCGCATCCTCTCCGCGATATGTTGGCCCGGTCATACCGGCATGCGGAACCGCGATGAATTAGGCACATGAATGTTCCTGCCCGTCCCCCTTTGCGGAGCCCGCGCGCCTGTTTATCATCGCCCCATGATTTCAGAGCATGATGCCGGCAGCCTGATCCCGCCTGAGGAATTTCCCGCGCTAAGCGGCGAAAGGCTGGACGCGCTTTGCAGGCTGGCGGAAACCATCGAGGTGAACGGGGGCGATCGCGGCGCGCCCATCCGCCATATGTGCGCGCTGCTGGGCGACCGCTGGACCAAGCTGATCCTGCTGGTGCTGAACGCCGCCGCGCCGCTGCGCTATTCCGAATTGCAGCGCCTTATCTGGCGCCTGGGCAAGGATGAGCGCCCCATATCGCAACGCATGCTGACGCTGCGCCTGCGATCGCTGGAGCGGGACGGGCTTGTCGACCGGAACGTGCAGTGCGTCATGCCGCCGCATGTCGAATATTCGCTGTTGCCACTTGGCCAGCGGCTGAATGCGCAATCCGACCGCTTGATCAATTGGATCGCGGAGCATCGGGAAGAATTCATCGCCGCCCGGCGCGAATTGCCGGAGGATTAAGACGCGGATTGCCGAGCCGCGATGTCCTTTGATCCCGCCGCAGCTATCCAGACCCCCAATATAAGCTATCGAGCCAAATCGTTTTTCAGCCCCCATCCCCGGTTCTAGCCACGAGCAACGGACGGGAGAGGATATCATGGATCTGGCAGGACGGCGCATACTCATAGTGGGTGGCGGCATCGGCGGGATGGCCGCCGCGATCCGCTTTGCCGAAGCGCAGGCGGACGTGACCTTGATCGACATCGATACCAACTGGCGGGTCTATGGCGCAGGCATCACGATCACCGGGCCGACACTGCGCGCCTACCGGCGGCTTGGCCTTCTCGAACAAATCAGGGAGAAAGGCGCTATCACCAATGGTTCGCGCATCTTCCGCTATGACGGCCTGTTGCTGCACGATCTCGACGAGCCGGTGCTGGAAGAAGGCCTGCCCGCGACCGGCGGGATCATGCGCCCCGTCCTGCACCATATCATGCAAAGCCGGGTACGCGAGCTGGGGGTCACGGTTCGCCTGGGCATGACCGTCATGGAACTGAAAGAGTGGCAGGACGGAACAGAGGCGGTCTTCAGCGACGGTTACAGCGGGCGCTTCGACCTTATCGTGGGGGCGGACAGCATCTATTCCGGTGTGCGCCGCATCGCCTTTCCGCATATGGGCGAAGCAGCGCCCACCGGCCAGGGCGCGTTCCGGGTATCGATGAAGCGGCCGCCCGATGTGGAGCGCGGCGAATTTTACTTCGGGCATCGCTATCCGGTGGGGATCACCTGTTGCGCACCCGACTCCTGCTATCTCTATTTGCTGCCGCCGCACGAATATGGCGACCGCATCCTGGGCGATGATGAAGTCCGGTCGGAACTGCGTGAAAAGCTCGCCGATTTCGGCGGCAATGCCGGTTGGATACGCGACCATATGACGGACAGCGACTGGGTGAACTACCGCCCGCTCGCCGCCGCCTTGCAGCCCCGGCCCTGGTATAAGGGCCATATCGTCCTGCTGGGCGACGCGGTGCACGCCACGACGCCGCACCTTGCCTCCGGCGCGGGCATGGCGGTGGAAAGCGCGCTGGTGCTGGTGGAGGAACTGGCCCGCGCATCCCATGTGACGGAAGGGTTGCAGGCCTTTGAGGACCGCCGCTTCGATCGCTGCAAGCATGTCGTGGACACCAGCCTTGCAATCGGGCAGATTCAATTGTCCGGCGGCCCCGCCGAAGACGCAGGCGCGCTGCTGTCGGGCGCGCTCCACAGGCTGGCGGAGGAATATTGACGCCGCCGGGCTGCGCGGCCTGACCGCCATTCAGGCCGGTTCGATTTCCACCGGGACGCTGGCCAGCGCATGGAGCGTGTTGTTGATCCGCCGCTCCACTGGTCCCGCCAGCCTGATCGAAGCGATGCGGGGCAGCAGCGCCTCCAGCATCAGGTCGGCTTCCATGCGCGCCACCATTTGCCCCAGGCATTGATGGATGCCGAAGCCGAAACCGACATGCCCGCTCGTCTGGCGGCTGATGTCGAAACGGTCTGGCGCTTCCCATTTGCGCGGGTCGCGGTTGGCGGCCGCCAGGAACAGCAGCAGCTTCGACCCTTCCGGGATCACCATATCTCCAACCGGGACATCGCAAGCAGCGGTGCGAAAAAATGTCTGCACGGTCCCATCCCAGCGCAGGCTTTCGTCCAGCACGCGCCGCAGCAAGGCGGGGTGATCGCGCAGGGCCGTCCACTCACCGGGGAAACTCGCAAAGGCAAGCATCATCTGCGCCAGCCCGTTCACGGTCGTGTCGACGCCAGCCGACAGGAAGGACCGCACCAGCCGCTCGGCCTCGTCCGGCGTGCATTCTCCCCTGTCCGCCGCTTCATAGACCGCCATGCCCCACCCGCCGGGCGACAGATTCTCGCGCTTGCACGATGCGGCCACCCACCCGATAGCATCGGCCGCCTGTTCCATCGATCGGGCAAGCACAGCGTTGCGCGGGCCGAAGGCGTTGAATGTCGTCCCGGCGTAGGTCAGCAGATGCTCCCGCCCTTCCCTGCGCAGGCCGATCGTGTCCGGGAAGACCATCATCGGATAGACTTCGCCCAGATCCCGGACGGCATCGAAGCGGCGCATAGCCACCAGCCGTTCGGCCAGTTCCCCGGCCCGCTCCGCCCAGACCGGGCGCAGCGCGCGCAGGGCAGGCAGCGACACGATGCGGTTCATGAGCGTCCGCGTGCGATCATGCAGCGGCGGGTCCGCTTCCAGCAGCAGCGAGGGGGGACGCCATGGCTCCTCGCGCGCGAAATCGGTCAGGCCGACCCCGCGCCCCGAACAAAAACGCTGATGGTCGCGCAACGCCGCCGACACATCGTCATAGCGCGCCATCGCATAGCATTGCAGCCGCTCCAGCCACAGCAGGGGACCGGCGTCCCGCAGGGCGTGGTGATGGGAATAGGGGTCCGCCAGGAACGCCTCGTCAAAGGGATCGAGGTCGAGCGAGGGGACAGCCCCGGACCCGGACGGCTGGGTTGACATGGCGGCCTCCATCAAAAAAATCCGGCGGCGCGCGCCGTGTGGACCGCCTCTGGCGGGGCCGTGAAAAAGGGTCCCGCAAGCGCGCGCCATTGTGGAAAGGCCGGAGAGGCGCGAAAATGCTCCATATGATCTTCTATCCTGTCCCATCTCACCATGAGTTGGTAGCGGGCCGGATCGATCGTCAGGCTGGCGACTTCATAGATCATTCTTCGCTCTCCTCCCCTGCGGGTAGTTCAGGCGGCGCTGGAACGGGAATCCATTTTGTCGATAGCTGCCAGCAACGTCGCCGATCCCGGATCGGGCGCGCGGCCCCGCATGAGCGAAGCGAGCATCAACTCCCGTCACTGATCAGCGTGCCGCCGTCGACCACCAGATTATGGCCGGTGACGAATGCGCCCGCAGCGGACACCAGGAAATGCACTGCGCCCGCGACCTCCTCCGGCAGGCCGGGGCGGCGTAGCGGCGTCATCGCCATGCGCCGCCGCATGAAGGACTCGTCAGCCATTAGCGGCCTGGAAAGTTCGGTCGCGATGAAGCCGGGCGATACCGCGTTGACGCGCACGCCCCTTGGCCCCCACTCCACCGCCAGGTTCCGCGCCAGATGCGCAATAGCCGCCTTAGTCAAGGCATAGCTGTTGATCGCCCCATTGCCCCGCAACCCCGCCAAGCTGGAAATCAGGACCGCCGCGCCACCACCCGCATCCGCGATATGCGGCAGGGCTAGGTTGCACAGCATCACCTGGCTGCGCAGGTTGATCGCCATCACGCGGTCATAATCGGCCATGTCCAGGCTTGCGAAGGGACCGGGCCGTCCGGTGATCCCGGCATTGCAGACCAGAATGTCGATCCCGCCCAGCGCAGCCGCCGCGCCATCCACCAGCCGCTCCAGCGCCGCGTCGTCAGAGACATCGCACGCAATGCCCGTTTGCCCCAGTCCGGCCGCCACGCGGGCCGTATCCTCGCCATCCTCGCTGGAGATGATCACCCGAGCGTCCGCGGCGGCCAGCGCCTGCGCGATCGCCTTGCCGATGCCCCTGGTGGAACCCGTGACGATCGCCCGCTTGCCGGTCAAACCGAACATCGCGCCTCAGTCCGGCTTATGTTCGGGCAGGGGCTGGCCGTCATGCAGATAGGCGGGCGCTTCGATCAGGACGAAGGCGATGCGGCACGGCTTGTCGCTGGTATTGCGCCACAGATGGTTGGTGCCGCGCTGGATGATGATGCCGCCTTCGCCAATCGTCTTCTTGCGGCCGTCCTCCAGTTCCAGTTCGATCTCGCCCTTCATGACGATGCCGTAATCGATGCTGTTGGTGCGGTGCATTGGGCTTTCCTTGCCCGGCAGCATGTCCACGATCCGGATCACCGATCCCTGGTTCAGCGTCAGCCCGGCGTCGCGCTCCCTCCCGTCCGTTTCATCGTTATTGTCGGCGGGAACGGTCGCCGTCGTCCACAGCAGCAGGAAAGCCGCATCGCCGCCGGGGATCATCCGCGTCGGGCTCACATCCTCCGACTTGAACGTGGCGCGGCCATTGTCATCATGCCCCGTCACCACCCGCTGAACCGGCGGCAGCCCGGAATCGCTCGTCTCCATGAAAGCCTTCCTTTCTCCAGAATATGCGGGGCGCGGATCAGCCCTTCACGATCCTCTGTTCCAGAATCCCGAAGGGTGACCGGCCGCCGGGCCCGCGCCCTTCCATCCGCACGCGATCGCCAAAGGACATGAAGGGCGTGCGCGCCGCGCCTTCGTCCACGATCTCGATGCCCCGCCGCTCCGCAATGCAGGAGGAGCCGACCTCGCGAAAGTTCGCGTTGGACACGGTGCCTGACCCGATGACGGTGCCCGCCGCCAGATCGCGGGTGCGCGCCGCATGGGCGGCCAATTCGTGAAAGCCATAGCCCATGGGTTCGCCATTGGCCGCGCCGAACCTGTCGCCATTCCAATCCACCAGCAGGTCGATGCACACTCTGCCGTTCCGCCAGCCATCGCCCAGTTCGTCGGGCGTGATGGCGAAGGGCGCCATGCTGCATGGCGGCTTTGCCTGTATCCAGCCGAAGCCCGTCTTCATTTCCGGTCCCGCCAGAGCCCTCAACGACCAGTCGTTGATCTGCACGATCAGGCGGATATGCTCCATCGCCTGCTGCGGCGTCACGCCCATCGGCACGGCATCGACGATGACGCCGAATTCGCCTTCAAAATCGATGCCCAATTCCTCGTCCGGGAATTTCACATCATCATAGGGACCATAGAAACGATCGGACACGCCCTGATACATGAGCGGCCTGTCGGTCTCCACGGGGTCCATGCCGAAGACCTTCTGCATTAGGTCGCCATGGCTTTCATAAGCCGACCCGTCCAGCCATTGCCAGGCGCGCGGCAGCGGCGCGGCAAGCTGCGTCACGTCCAGCTTCGCGGGAAAATCGGATATGGCGCGCAACGCGGGTGCGGCACTGGCCCAGTCTTCCACGGCCTGTTGCAGCGTCGCGAACGGGGCAAAGGCATAATGGCCGCCGTCGGGCGAAACCAGGATCAACCTGCCATCCGCTGTCCCGTCCCGCAGGGTTGCCAAGCGCATGCCGTCTCTCCTTTCGCCCCTGCGGCTGGTCTAGGGCGCGGCACGATGCGGGACAATGCCATCTCATCAATAGGAGTCATCGCCGCCATGGTTGGATTCCGCATTGACCGGGATGATAGCAGGCATCCACGCTATCGCCTTCGGTTCGGCTCGCCGCTGAGCCATCGTGCGGCGGTTTTCGATTGTCATGGGAAAGAGGCATATGGCGCGCGCAATCGTCTTCGACGCTCCGGGAAGCGCGATATTGGAGGAACGCGATCTCGCGCCGCCCGCAGCCGGGGAGATCGCGGTGGAGGCGGATGTCTCCCTCGTCAGCGCGGGCACGGAAAGGTCGCTGCTGACCAAATTCCACCGCTATCCGGTGGAGCCGGGCTACAGCATGGCCGGGCATGTGACCGCCGTAGGACCGGACGTGACCGCCTTCGCCCCCGGCGACAGGGTGATCGTCCATAGCGGCCATGCCAGCGCCACCGTCATCGATCAGCGCTTCGCCCTTCGCATTCCCGCCAATGTCGCGTCGGAAGATGCCGCCTTCTTCACCATCGGGGCGATGGCCGTCTACACCATCCGCCTCGCCGCCCTCGACATAGGGTCGCCGCTGCTGATCCTGGGTCAGGGCCTGATCGGCCTCGTCACCACGCAGGTTGCGCGGATCGCCGGGGCCGCGCCGCTGATCGTCACCGATGTGGTGCAGGAACGGCTCGATCTGGCGCGCGAACTCGGCGCTGACCATGGCTTTCGCGCTGACCAGTCCGGCGAACTCGCCGCATTGGCCCGGTCGCTTCCCGGCGGCGGCCCAGCCGCGGCCATTGACCTCAGCGGCGTGCCCTCCACCATAGAGACCGCCCTTGCGCTGACGCGCCGGGGCGGACGTGTCATTCCCGCCTCGATGATCCCCGGCGGGCATCAGGTTGATATATTCGGCCGCGCCTGGATCGAAGGACTGTCGATCGTCGGAGCCTATTTCAACGCGCGGCCCTGGTCGCTGGACGCGACCGAAGTCACCTCTCCGCTCGACTGGCCGGTGCGGCCCTACAGCGCCGGGCGGCTCCAGGGCACGGCCATGCCCACCAGCCTGGAGGACGCCGCCATTTTCCTGCGCCTGCTGGAAAATGGCCGGATAAAGCTCGACCGCATCGTCACCGAAGGGGTCGACGCCGATGATGCGCCCGCCATGTTCATGCGGCTGCCGCAGAGCGACGCGCTGGGCAGCATCATCCGCTGGCGCTGACCTTGCCCGCTGCTATTTTCTGCTGCCCAGATAGGCGATGATCGCCCGGCGATCGTCTGCCTTGGGTATGGCCAGCGGCATGCGGTTGCCCGGCGCGACCTTGGCGGGCGCAGCCAGATAGGCGTCCAGATTGGCGGCCGTCCAGGAAAGGTTGAGCTTCTTGAGCGCGGGGGAATAAGCATAGGCCGTGCTCGCCGCCTTGCGTCCAGCTACGGTCGTCAGGTCCGGCCCGGCCTTTCCGCCCTTGCCACTCACGCTGTGGCACATGGCGCAGCGCTGCGCGAACAAACTGCCTCCCCGCGCGGCATCACTTCCGGCCTCCGCCTGAGCCGGTGCGAACGGCGCCGCCAGAAGGCAGGACAACAGGACGGCACCGGCCATCCTTGGTCCGGCTGCAAAATATGCGAATCGAAATGGCGGCATCAACCTCTCCTCTATTAATATAAATGAGTATACTCACTTTCTTAAGTTAGCAACCATGGCTCCCGTGAGCGACAGCGCGATAAGGCTACCGAAAAAGGCTGGCAATCCGGCGGAGATCGGGCGAAAGCGCGCTGAAACAACCGAAAAGGGAGCAGCGTCATGCCTTTCACCAGCCTTCTCGTCCCGTCCTACAAGCAGATGCTCCAGGCCCTGTCCCGCTGGCTGGACAAGGCGCAGGCCGAAATCCCGGAGAAGGGGGAAGCGCTGCTGTCCTCGCGCCTCGCGCCCGATATGTTTCCACTGGCGACGCAGATCCGCTTTGCCTGCGTGCAGGCCATCGAAGGCGTCCACCGGCTCAAGGGCGAGGAATTGCCTGCGCTGGTGAACACGCTCCTGGAGGAAGGGCGCAATGCGGGCGAGCGTCCCGGATCATTCGCCGACGCCAAGGCGCGTATCGATGAGACGGTGGCCTTGCTCGACGGCCTGTCGCCCACCGCGCTCGATGTCGATCCCGATCAGCCGATCGCGCATGAACTGCCCGCTGGCATCATCTTCGATCTGACGGCGGAACAATATGCCCGCGACTGGACGCTGCCCCAATTCTATTTCCATGTGATGATCGCCTACGCCATCCTGCGCAGCGAAGGCGTCAGCCTGGGCAAGCCGGATTATGTCGCGCATATGTTCCCCTATCTGCGCCCTGGCACCATGCCTGAAAATTGAACGGCAGGGGACAGGGGCCGGTCAGCCTCCGGTCCCCACTCCAAGGGCGGATACCGTCATCCACACCGCCATGCCGATCATCATCAGATTCTCGGTCAACGACAGGAAGCCGAGCGGCACATTGCTGGAGCCCCCGACGCAGGCGCATTTCAGTTCCCGCTTGTCGATGTAGACGGCCTTGATCACCGACACCGCGCCCACGGTTCCGATGAACAGCGCGATCGGCACCGACAGCCAGGTGAGCGCGCCAGCGATCATCAGCACGCCTGCCAGTCCTTCGGCGAAGGGATAGATGGTGGCATAGGGCACCCACCGCCTGGCCAGCAGGTCGTAGTTCAGGAACATGGTCGAAAAGCTTTCGACATTCTGGAGCTTGAGCAGCGCCAGCACCGCCATGCTGAACGCGATGAACCATTCGGCCGCATGGATCGTCAGCGCCGTTCCGAAGGCCGCATGGCTGGCCGCCAGCGCCATCAGCGCGGTCATAGCGAACAGGGCGATCACCGGCTTGTAAGTCGTCGCGTCGGGGTCAGCGACGGTCATCCCGAAATAGCGGCGCAGGTCGTCATAGCCGCCGATCCGCTTCCCGTCGATGAACGTCTGCGGGGTGGTTCTGACATTATGATCCGCCTTGAACGCGTCGGTTTCCTCGCGCGAGGTCAGCCATTTGTCATCGACCGCGAAGCCTTTGCTCTCCAGAAGATGCTTTGCCTTCAGGCCATAGGGACAGACATGCTTGTCCATCACCATCCGGTACAAGGTGGCGCGGCGGGGGTGGGTTGAACTGGTCATGACAGCGGCTTTCGACTGGATTGCACTGAGATGACACCCATATAGGGTCCGTACCATGGTACGGAGTCAAGAGGTGAAACAGCTTACCATAGCCGGTCTGGCGCAGGGTGCTGGCATCGGGGTCGAAACGGTGCGTTATTATCAGCGGCGCGGATTGCTGGAGACGCCGGAACGGCCCGGAAGCGCGAGCAGTGGCGGCGGCGTGCGGCGTTATGGCGAGGAGGATGTCAGGCGGCTGCGCTTCATCCGCTCGGCGCAGGCGGCGGGCTTCACGCTTGAGCAGATCAAGGAACTGCTGGCGCTGGACGCCACCGATGACCGGGCACGGGCGCGGGCGCTCGCCAGGGAGCGGATCGCGGCGCTGGACGTGAAGATCAGAGAATTGGAGCAGGCCCGCGCTTCCCTGCGGCGGCTCGCGGAAGAATGCGGCAGCGGCTCCGCGGGGCCCTGCCCCATCCTGACCTCTTTCGACCAGCGCTGAGGCTGGTCAGGCGTCGCGCCATTGTCCGGGTTGCAGCCCGTCCAGCGTCCACTCGCCGATCCGCCACCGCACCAGCCGCAGCGTCGGATGGCCGACCGCCGCCGTCATGCGGCGCACCTGCCGGTTGCGGCCTTCCCTGATGGTCAGCGCAATCCAGCAGTCCGGCACGCTCTTGCGAAATCGCACTGGCGGGTCGCGCGGCCACAGATCGGGAATGTCGATGCGCCGCGCCTCCGCTGGCAGGGTCATGCCGTCCTTCAGCCTCACTCCGCGCCGCAACTGGTCCAGCGCCGCCTGCTGCGGATCGCCCTCCACCTGCACCAGATAGGTTTTGGGCATCTTGAATTTGGGATCGGCAATGCGAGATTGCAGCCTGCCGTCATCGGTGAGCAGGAGCAGCCCTTCGCTGTCCAGGTCCAGCCGCCCCGCCGGATAGACGCCGGGCGCATCAATGAAGCCGGACAAAGTCGGCCGGGCTGTTTCGGATCGCGCGTCGGTGAATTGCGACATCACGCCATAAGGCTTGTTGAACAGGATCAGCCGCGCCACGCCGTCAATCCCCGTCCAGCGCGACGCTGCCCTGATCGATCAGGGCGGCGATCAGCGTCAGCCAGGCAGGATCATCGGCGGTCTCCGGGCCCGGCACGACATGATCCTTCGCGCAAATCTGCCGCGCAAAGGCGGCGGCTGCCCCGGCACATTCGAAACCTTGCCCATCGGCGAACAGGAACAGGCTGCCGCCGTCCCGCCGGATGAAGGAAAAGCGGCTGGCAGGATTGCGCAGCAGCCCGCCGCCCTCTGCCAGATGGGCTTGCAACTCCCGCCGTGTCACCGGCCGTTCGGGCCGCCAGTCCGCCTCGGCATATTTGGGGCTGCTATTATATTCGCCGAACCAGCGGGCAAAGCCGTCCGCATCCATCAGCCTGTCCGCGATCATGGCTTGCAGCCGGGCCAGAGCGGATGGAGCAATCTCGCCCGGGTTGTCCTGCGCCCGCAGGTCCGGGTCGGCATAGCGATCATCTTCCTCCAGCCGGTCGAGCAGATGATCGCACCAGCCGCCGATCAATTCGCTGCGGGACGGCGCGCGAAACCCGATGGAATAGGTCATGCAATCATCGCCCTCGGCGACGCCGTCATGGGCGAAGCCGGGCGGGACATAGAGGATGTCGCCCGGTTCAAGCACCCATTCGTCCACCGCCTCGAACTCCGCGAGCAGGCGAAGGTCGTCATGCGGCAGCAACGCGCTGTTTTCGTCGCAGCGCGGGCCGACCCGCCAGCGCCTTCTGCCCAAGCCCTGGAGCAGGAACACATCATATTGATCGAAATGCGGTCCCACCCCGCCCTGGTCGGCGGCATAGCTGACCATCACATCGTCGATGCGCCAGTTGGGCACGAAACGGAACGGATCGATCAGCGCGGCGACTTCGGGCACATGATGATCGACCGCCTGCACCAGCAAGGTCCAGCGCTGGCGGCCCAGCTTGCCGAACCGTTCCGCCGCGAAGGGCCCGTGATCCAGCGTCCATGTGCCGCCCTTCTGCCGGATCAGGCGGGATTCCACGCCTTCCTCGCAGGCGAGTCCCGCAAGCTCGTCAGGCTCCAGCGGATTGGCCCATGCCGTCCATGGATTGCGGATCAGCAGCGGTTTCTTCTGCCAATAGTCGCGGAGGAAAAGGTCGATGTCGAAATTCAGGATCTGCATGGTTGCTCGCACGGCTGACCGGCTTTCCCGTGCAGCCATCGGCCGGGAATGTCAAAGCGGGCCGCCACCCGCGCGGCGCCGGGCGTTGATCAGCCGAACCAGTTCTTCGTCCAGCGCCGACAGGAAGCGCGAACGGTCCGCCTTGCTGAAAGCGGCGGGGCCGCCGATCTGGTCGCCGCCCGCACGCAGGTCGGCCATGATCGCCCGGACGGCGATGGCGTTGCCGATCGATGCGCTGGTGAATGGCTTGCCATTGGGCGCGATCACCGCGCCGCCCATTTTCAGGCACCGATCCGCCAGCAGAATGTCCGCCGTCACGACGACCGTGCCTGCCGTCACCCTCTCCGCGATCCAGTCGTCCGCCGCGTCGAAGCCGTCGCTCACCACCGTGCGGCTGATCAGCGGGTGGGTGGGGATGCGAAGCGGGCTGTTGCTGACCACCATGACCGGCACCTCATGGCGAAAGGCGACCTTATAGATTTCCTCCTTCACCGGGCAGGCGTCGGCATCGACCAGTATCTGGATCATCGTCATTCGCCACGGCGTTCCGCCCGCGCGAGCCGCCGCCCGGTGCTCAGCGTCTGGATGACGAACAGCAGGATCAGGATCGTCCCCGCCGATCCCACGAAGATGTCGAAGCCCGATATTCTGCCGAACAATCCCGGTCCGTTCCCCAGCGCCATCATCGCCGCCGTCAGCGCGATCAGCATCAGCCGCAATTCCGTCGGCCCCGCGGCAAGGTAGGACAGTTTGAACTCGCCCAGCACGCGGGCGGAAAGATAGGCGTGGATCGACAGCAGCAGATATCCCGCCAGCGCCACCATCGCGATGTCCATCGTCACGAACGGACTGAACCCGATGCCCATCAGGATCAGCAGCGTCGCCAGCCCGTCGCAGCTATGGTCGATGAAATAGCCGTAGGATGGCCGCTCGATCCGGCGGAAGCGCGCGATGCTGCCGTCCATAGAATCCCCGAACCATTGCACGACATAGCCCGCAATCGCGAGCAGCAGCCAGGAGGAGCCGAAATTGCTGGCGGCATAGCCAAGGAAGATCATGAACGCACCGGCCATGCCCACCGCCGTCAGCAGGTCGGGCGTGACCCAGCGCGGCATCCGGGCGCAAAGCCAGTTCAGCAACTGCCGTTCCCTGGCGGCGAGCCAGTTTTCCTGAATCCTCGAAAGAGCGGGCGCGGGCCGTAATGGAATTGTCATATCGCCATATGGAACGATGCGCGGCGATGAGCAACGTTCGAAATCGCTCCACAGCGCGATCTCCGGCCACCTTGACGCGCTCCTTGACGAGCGTAATCTGCGCCTGATCCGCATCCGACAGGGTTGAAGCTCCATGGAAGACCATCTTCCCAGCGCCTGCCCCTTCGGTCAGAAGGGCGATGACCGCAAGTCCGCCGCCGCCTCAGCGGGCGGGGGCACGGTCGACCCGGACCTGCGCACCCGCGATTTCGCCGAGGCCCGCGCCGTCCTGCGCAGCGATCAGGCACGGCAGGCGGGTTTCCTTGCCGAGCAGGTGGGCCGGATCGGCAGCGCCACCCGCCAGCCCATCCTGTTCCTGGAGGGCGAGGCGCACCGGGTCCAGCGCAGCGCCACCGCCCGCTTCTTCACGCCGAAGATCGTTACCTCCCGCTATCGCGAGCTGATGATCGAACTGAGCGACAGCCTCATTTCCCGCTTCCGCAGGGACAGGCGCGCGCGGCTCGACCAGATGAGCCTGGAACTGGCGGTGGCGGTGGCCAGCCAGATCGTCGGGCTGACGAACAGCGACCCCGCCGGTCTCGCCAGGAGGCTGGACGTGTTCTTTACCGGCGACTTCCACCGTCCACGGGGCAAGCTGGCGGCCTTCGCCTTCTTCCTGCGCTCGCAGTTTCGCGTGCTGGCCTTCTATTATCGCGACGTCAGGCCCGCCATCCGGGCGCGCAAGAGGCAGCGGCAGGACGATGTCATCTCCCACCTGATCGGCCAGGGCTATAACGGGCGGGAGATATTGACGGAGTGCCTGGTCTATGGCGCCGCGGGCATGGCGACGACACGCGAGTTCATCGTCATGGCCGCATGGCACATGCTGGAGCGGGAGGATCTGAAAACCGCTTTCCTGACGGCGGACGAGGGCGGCCAGATCGCCCTGCTTGAGGAATTGCTGCGGCTGGAGCCGGTCGTCGGCTATCTCTACCGCCGCATGCCGCAGGATGCTCCCGCGCAGCCGGGCGCGGCCATCGCGGTCGATGTGCGGGCGGCGAATACGGACGCGGCCGCCTTCGGCGACCGGGTGTGCGAAGTGGTGCCGGGACGGCAGGTCAGCGCGAAATATGGCAATGCCGGGCTGTCCTTCGGCGATGGCGAGCATCGCTGTCCCGGCGCGCAGGTGGCCTTGCAGGAAAGCTGCCTGTTCCTGGACCGCCTGCTGCGCGTGCCGGGCCTGACGCTGGAACACGCGCCCTCCCTCGCCTGGAACCCGCTCGTCACCGGATATGAACTGCGCAACGCGGTGATCGCCTGCGATTGAGGGCGGCTGTTCGTCGCACAGGGTGGACACAATGCGGCGGCGGCGCAGAATTTCAAGCTGGCGGCCTGGGATGATATCGTGAAGGCTGGGCCTGACGGACTAGGCCCAGCCGCTCCAACCCGCAGCCACTTTGGGCGGCCCTTGCATCCTTTTGCCCGCCTGTGCCGTTTCGCCTACAGGGAGATCGTCTATGGCGGGGCCTTTGGAGGCGGGTTTCTGGGGTTTCGTCGGCGGATCGGCGCTGCTGATCGGGGCAGGCGTCGGCTATGCCGCCCGCCTGCCGCAAAGACTGATCGCCGCGATCATGGCGGTGGGATCGGGCGTGCTGATTTCCGCCGTCGCCTTCGACCTCATGGACGAAGCCTATGCGCGGGGCGGTTTCGATTCGACCGCGGCGGGCTTTCTGGCCGGGGCGCTGGTCTACACGATCGCGAATATCGCCGTTTCCCGCTCCGGCGCGAAGCATCGCAAGCGATCGGGATCGAACCCCGCTCAAAGCCAGGCATCGGCGGACAGCGGCTCCGGCGCGGCCATCGCCATCGGCGCGCTGCTGGACGGCATTCCAGAATCGGTGGTCATCGGCCTCAGCCTGCTGCATGGCGGCGGCGTCAGCACGGTGACGGTCGCGGCGGTGTTCCTGTCCAACGTTCCCGAAGGGCTGTCGAGCGCGGCGGGCATGAAGAAGGCGGGGCGGGGTCCGATCTACATCTTCGGCGTGTGGGGCGGCATCGCGCTTGCTTCCGGCATCGCCGCCCTGCTCGGCTATGTCCTTCTGGCGGACGCGAGCGCCGACCTGATCGCGGCCACCACGGCGGTTGCCGCTGGCGCGATATTGGCGATGCTGGTCGACACGATGATCCCCGAAGCGACAGAGGAAACGCATGAATTTTCCGGCCTCATCACCGTGGGCGGTTTCCTGCTGGCCTTCATGCTGTCGAAGCTGGGCGGCTGAACCCCTTTTACCCGATCATCATCAGGCTGGCATTGCCGCCCGCCGCCGCTATGTTGATGGAGGTGGAAACCTCCTCCAGCAATCGGTCGAGGCAATAACCCTCCCCTTCGGCATGGACGGGCACTATCGGACCTTCGCCACCGGCCAGTTCCTGCGCCATGGCGGTGATCATGTCCTCGTCCCCTTCGACAAGCGCGGCGGCATAGGGGCCGTCAGGGCGCGACGGGAAACAGGCGGCGACCGGGGCGGGCAGGCCGGATGGCAGGGCCATGCCCTCAACCACACCCCGGTTGCCGGTCGCCAGAACCGCCGCCATCTGCCGCAGCAGGCCATGGCCGGTGGAGGGGCGCAGCAGGATCAATCCGCGCGGATGCAGCGCATAAAGATTGCGTTCCCCCACCGGCCCCGGCAGCGTCAGTTCGACGCCAAGCGCCGAAGCGCTCCCCGCCCGCCGCGCATAGGCGGCCGCATCGCCTTCCCCCCGCTCCTCCAGCCACTGCGCGAACGCCTGTAGCGGCGGCGGCTGGCTGGCGCGCATGGGAAAGGCAGGCGCGGGCATAGCAAGGCGGCCAAGGTAGAGCGGCCCGCCCGCCTTGGGCCCGGTGCCCGACAGGCCGCGCCCGCCAAAGGGCTGCACGCCGACGACCGCGCCGATGACGTTGCGGTTCACATAAATGTTGCCCGCCTTCACCCGGCCCGTGACTTCGGCGATGGTGGCGTCCAGCCGCGTGTGCAGGCCGAAGGTCAGCCCGTAGCCCGTAGCGTTGATCTGGTCCACCAGCGCATCCATCCCCTCGCGGCGGAAGCGCAGCAGGTGGAGCACCGGCCCGAACACCTCCCGGCGGACATCGGCGATGGATTCGATCTCTATGATCGTGGGGGGCACGAAGGTGCCGTGGGCTGTTCCCGGCGGCAGCGGGCTTTGTTCGACCGCGCGGCCCAGCGCCCGCATGGCCGCGATATGCCGGTCGATGCCGTCGCGCGCCTCCGCCGTGATGACGGGGCCTATGTCGATGTTGAGCGCGTCGGTGCGGCCGATGCGCAGCTCCGCCATAGCCCCCTTCAACATGGTCAATATCCGGTCGGCGACCTCCTCCTGCACGCACAATATCCGCAATGCCGAACAGCGCTGGCCCGCGCTGTCGAAGGCGGATGCGATGACGTCCGCCACCACCTGTTCGGGGAGCGCGGAGGAATCCACGATCATCGCATTCTGCCCGCCCGTCTCCGCGATCAGCGGGATCGGCGCGCCCGATCGCGAAAGGCGCGGCGCAAGCTGGCGCTGGATCAGGCGCGCAACCTCGGTCGATCCGGTGAAAATGACCGCTGCGGTTTCCGGCGCATCGACCAGCGCCGCCCCGATGCTGCCGTCGCCGGGGACCAGTTGCAGCGCATCGCCGGGCACGCCCGCGTCATACAGCAGCCGCACGGCTTGCGCCGCGATAAGCGGCGTTTCCTCGGCAGGCTTGGCCAGCACCGGATTGCCCGCCGCGAGCGCCGCCGCGACCTGACCTGTAAAGATGGCGAGCGGAAAATTCCAAGGACTGATGCAGGTGACGGGGCCCAGGGCCGTCTGCGCGGGGCCGAAGGAAGCACGCGCCTGCACGGCATAATAGCGCAGGAAGTCGATCGCCTCGCGCACTTCCGCGATGGCGTTGGGCATCGACTTGCCCGCTTCGCGCACGATCAGCCCCAGCAACAGCGGCATCTCCGCCTGCATCGCATCGGCCGCCCGCTCCAACATGGCGGCGCGTTCCGCGACCGGCACGTCCGGCCAGCGTGACCCGGCCGCGCGGGCCGCAGCCGCGCGGGCATCGCCGGGCGTGGCGTCGGTGACATGGCCCACGACGTCGCGATGATCGGCCGGGTTCAGCACCGGGCGCGCCAACCCTCCCCCCTGCTCCGGCGCTGCGGCCCAGCCGGTCGCCGCGCTGTGGCGCAGCGCCTGAGTCAGGCTGGCGAGCACGCCTTCATCCGTCAGGTCCAGCCCCGCCGAATTGCGGCGGTCAGGATATAGCTTGGATGGCAGTGCGATCTGGTCATGCCCCCGCCCCGGATGAGGCATGGCCCGCACCAGAGAAACCGGATCGGCGATCATCTCCTCGACGGAAACGGCGGGATCGGCGATGCGATGGACGAAGCTGCTGTTCGCCCCATTTTCCAGCAGGCGGCGCACCAGATAGGCCAGCAGCGTCTCATGCGTCCCCACCGGGGCGTAGATGCGGCAGGGACGGTTCAGCCCGCCCGCGCCAGTGACCCGCTCGTAAAGCGGCTCGCCCATCCCATGCAGGCATTGGAACTCATAATCGCCGATCGCGAAATCCGGCCCGGCAAGGTGATAGACGGTGCTGAGCGTCTGCGCATTATGCGTGGCGAACTGCGGAAAAACCGCGTCCCTCACCGCCAGCAGCTTGCGGGCGCAGGCGATATAGGCGACGTCGCTATGCACCTTGCGGGTATAGACCGGAAATCCGGCCAGCCCGTCCACCTGCGCCCGCTTGATCTCCGCATCCCAATAAGCGCCCTTAACCAGCCGCACCATGATGCGGCGGCCGGTACGGCGGGGGGGGGGGGTCCAGTCGATGACGAAGGGGCAGCGCTTGCCATAGGCCTGCACCACGAAGCCAAGGCCGTTCCATCCGGCGAGGTCCGGGTCCAGCGCCAGGCCTTCCAGCAGGTCCAGCGACAATTCCAGCCTGTCCGCCTCCTCCGCATCGATATTGAAACCGATGCCATAGCCCTTCGACAGCAGCGCCAGCCGCTTCACGGCGGGCAGCAGTTCGGCCATGACGCGGTCCGCCTGCGCGCGGCTGTAGCGGGGGTGGAGAGCGGACAGCTTGATCGAAATGCCCGGCCCGGCATAGACGCCGCGCCCCTCCGACGCCTGACCGATGGCGTGGATCGCCCGCTCATAATCGGCATGATAACGGGCCGCGTCCGCAGCAGTCGCCGCCGCTTCGCCCAGCATGTCATAGCTGTAGGTGAACCCCCTGGCCTCCATCGCCTTCGCCCGCCTCAGCGCTTCTCCGATCGTCTCGCCGGTGACGAACTGCTCCCCCATCATCCGCATCGCCAGGTCCACCGCGCGCCGGATGACCGGCTCCCCGGCGCGAGCGACCAGGCGGGTGAGCGCCGCGCCCAGGCCGCGATCATCGATGCTGCCCGTCAGCTTGCCAGTGACCACCAGCCCCCAGGTAGCGGCATTGACGAACAGCGATTTGCCCCCACCCAGATGCGACGCCCATCGCCCATGGGCGATCTTGTCGCGGATCAGCGCGTCTCGCGTGTCATCATCGGGAATGCGCAGCAGCGCTTCGGCAAGGCACATCAGCGCCACGCCTTCCTGGCTGGACAGGGCATATTCCCGCACCAGCGCTTCGACGCCGCTGCCGCCGGGCTGCGCGCGCAACGCCGTGACCAGCGCGCGGGCGGTCCGCGCGATGGCTGCGCGCGTCTCTCCGGGCAAGGTGGCGGCGTCGATCAGCGGCGCCAGCGCTTCCGCCTCGTCGCGGCGGTAAGCGGCGGTGATCGCCTGCCGCAGCGGCGTCGCGGGACGGATCGGGGGCGCGAAATGCGCGAAGGGTGCGTGATGGGTCATGCGGCCGCCATGATAACAGCCCACACGGCATTTTGCCTCATCTCTACTGGTTCAGGGACCGGATTGTCCGCAAGCCATGCGCCCCAGCAAGGTTGACGGACGCGATTTCCGCAGTAGAGCTTCGCCGGGAAAGTGATCAGCCCTTCACCTTTTTGCGGGGCTGGTGCGGTGGAAATTGCATGATTGGCAAGGAAGCATGACAAACAGCAAGTCGGCCCTGGACGGCATCCGCGTTATCGACATGAGCCGTGTGTTCGCTGGCCCCATCGGCGCGCAGATATTGGGCGACCTTGGCGCTGACGTCATCAAGGTCGAACGGCCCAAGGTGGGCGATGACGGGCGCGGCTATGGCCTTGCATGGGTTCCGGGCAAGGATGGCCTCGACACGCGCCAGTCCAGCTTCTTCACCGCGTCCAACCGCAACAAACGGTCGATCACCGTCAATCATTCCAAGCCCGAAGGGCAGGCGATCATCCGCGAGCTTGTGAAGACGGCGGACGTCCTCATCGAAAATTACAAGGTCGGCGACCTCAAGCGCTTCGGCCTGGATTATGAAAGCCTCAAGGACATTAATCCGCGCCTCATCTACTGTTCCGTCACTGGTTTTGGTCAGACCGGGCCGATGGCGGCGCGGGCGGGATATGACGGGCTGTTCCAGGCGATCGGCGGCATGATGGCGGTCACCGGCATCCCCGATGGCCAGCCCGGCGCGGGGCCGTTGAAGGCGGGGCCGAGCCTTGTCGACTTCATCACCGGCCATAATGCCGCGCTCGCCGTGCTGGGCGCTCTCATGCACCGGGAACGGACGGGCGAAGGGCAGTTCATCGACATCGCCCTGCTCGACAGTTCGGTGGCGATGGTCAGCCACATCATGCAGGATTATCTGATCGGCGGCGTCGCTCCGCCCCGTTTCGGCAATGGCGGCAATGGCGGCGGCCCGGCCGACGTCATCTCATGCAGCGACGGCATCATGTATCTGAGCGCGGGCGGCGACGAGCATTGGCGGCGCCTGACCGTGCTGATGGAGCAGCCGGAACTTTACGAAGACGAACGGTTCAACTCCAACATGAAGCGCGCCAAGCTGAACCGCGCCGAGTTGATGGACATCATCAATGAATGGAGCCGCGCCTTCACCACGGCGCAGTTGCAGGCCATGTTCGACGATGCCGGCATCCCCGCCGCGCGCTACAACGATCTGGCCGAAGTCTGGGACGAACCGCAGGTCCAGCATCGCAAGCTGCGCGCGGCGACTCCTCATCCCTGGGCGGAAAGCGGATCGGTGGACCTGATCGCCAGCCCGCTCGCCCATATGTCCAGAACGCCCGCCACCATCCGCACGGCGCCGCCCCTGATCGGCGAACATACGCAGGAGGTGCTGAGCGCCATCGGCTATGACGACGCAGCCATAGCCGAATTGCGCGCCAAGGACGTGATCTGAGCTAATTCTTGCGCCGCTTCAGGCTTGGCACACGCATGTGAGATCGTCACCCCGGACCTGATCCGGCGTGATGATTCTTCTCTGAGGTTGCCAAAGCATCGGACCGGGGGCGACGGGAAAAGAGCCCGTAAGCCGATCGCGCCCTAACGTTCCTCCAACTCATTGAAGACGGAATGGACGATCGAGGCGCGTTCCTCATTGTTGAGGTCGATCGACACCGTGATCGCCGTGTCGATCGGCGCGTCCGTCCTGTCCTCTTCCAGCGGCGCGGCGGCATCGCCTCCGTTCACCGCCTCGCCGACGCTGTTTTCCCGGCCCACGGGCGTGACGAAGATGTCGGTGCGTTCAAAGCCATGTTCCTGCACCAGCCGCTCGATCGCCAGTTCGGCGTCGCGGCGCGTGGGGAAGACATGCTCTATCGTCGTGCTCATATGAACTCTCCAAATCTGGTCACTTCCGGCGTTCAGGTCGGTCCGCCGCTTCCGTCTGGCACGGCAAGAGTGGATCGCGGCCGCTTTGGTTCCTTGGGGATGGGGCAGGAACGCTGAACGGGCGGCTTTGCCCGATGGATCACGCGGCAGGAGGATGCGATTAGCGCTGCCGCTCGTCGCAAATCGATTGCGCTGTCCCGCTGGCCGGGCAAAGAGTGGGTGCAAAGGGCGGGGGAAGAAGCGATGTTCATGAAGTTCAGTCCGCTGGCATGCGCGGCCGCGATCCTGGCCGCCCTCATGCCCGCGGCGGCGCTTGCGGACGATCCGCAAGATCCCTCGATGCGCAGCGCGGCGGCACGCGCCCGCGACCGCGCCGCCATCAAGCAGATGAACCAGCGGCAGCTCGCCTATGTCCGCCAACGCGATGCGCGCAACGGCGTGACCTATCGCGTGCCGCGCCGGGACCGCGACGCCTATGAAAGCGCGCAGGCCGACTATGCGCAGAAAATGGCCGCCTGGCGGCGCGCGGTGGCCGCATGCAATGCGGGCCGCTGGGAATATTGCGACGATTGAGCAGACCAGCGCTGGGGCGGCACCGCACGGCGCATAATGGGTAAGCCCTTCGCCCTTCGGACGGCCCGGCCATTTTGCTCTATCGTCGCGCCATGCTTTTCAACCCGTCCTGCCGCAATCGGGCGAGTTCCCATTGTTTTGCATGGTTCGACCGGGGCAGGCGGATAGCGCGCCGTCTGGCGTTCCGCTATGCCCTGCACTCCATAATCGGGCTTCTGTTCCTCGCCCTGTTCCTGCGCCAGATTGACCTTGGCGGCGTGATCGCCATCGCCAGGCAAGTCTGGGTTGCGCCTCTCGTCATCGCCCTGCTCGCCTATGCGATGGATTTTCTGCTCCGGGCCGTGCGCTTCTGGATGGTGCTGGAATCGGTTTCCGGCCGCCGCCTGCCGTTCCGCCGCGTGCCCGGCCCGTTCGTCGCCAGCTTCGGGATCAGCGACCTGCTGCCGTTGCGCGCGGGCGACGTCTTCCGCCTGCTCTGGTTCCAGCGGCAGATGGCGCTGCCCGCGAGCGGGGTGCTGGGCGCGATGATGGTCGAACGCTTCCTCGACCTCGCGACGCTGCTTCTGCTCGCGGTCGCGGTGGCGGGCTGGCATCTGGACGGCCACTGGCTTTTCTACCTCGCCCTGCTCGCGGGCGGCTGCATCGCCACGCCGATGCTCACGGCCGCCGCCGGGCGGTGGGCCCGGCGCTCGCGCACAATGCGGTGGGCGTGGATCAGGGGGCTGGTGTCCGCGCTCGATACGTTCCGCATCCTCCGCTCGCCTGGGCTGGCGGTGAGCGTGACCGGCCTCTCGCTTGCGGCCTGGCTGCTGGAGGCGGCGGTGCTGCTGGGCGCGTGGATCAGCCTTGGCGGCGCGGCGGAGGCATGGGCCGCGCCCATGGCGGCGTTCGTGACCAGCACGCTTGGCACGCTGTTTCCGGGGCTTCCGGGGCATTTCGGCACGTTCGAACTGTTCGGACTGGAAATGTTCGCGCGGGTCGGCGTCGCGCCTGACTTCGCGGCGGCCGTGCTGTTGCTCGCCCATCTGATGCTGTGGGCGCCTACGGCCCTGTTCGCGATCGGCTGGCTGCCGTTCAGCCGGTCACGACAGGCGGCGCACTAAACCGATCGCGCGCTGCCGGATGCCGGAGCGGTGGGGCGAAGCGCTCTCGTCCCGCCCCCGATGCGCCCGGAACCAGTCATAGCTGTCCGCCAGCATGCCGCTATTGCCGTGGCGCGGTTGCCAGCCCAGCGCCTTCAGGGGCGCGACATCGAAATAGCAGTCACGATGATAGGTGCGATATTGCCAGGGCACCAGCGGCGACAATCCCGTCAGCCGCAGCGCCCCCAGCACGGCCATGGCGGGAGCGGCTGGCAGGCCGGTGACGCGCGACCGGCTTCCCGCATGCGCGATCAGCCCTTCAAGATCCCCTCGCAGCGTCCCGAACCTGTCGGTTCCCACATTGTAGCTTCCCGTCCGCCCGCGCGAGAGGAGCAGCAATATGGCGTCTATCAGGTCATCGACATGGATGAACTGGATGCGATTGCTCCCGTCGCCGATGATGTAGAGCCGCCGCCCCTCAGCGATCCAGTGGAACAGGATCTGGTAGATGCCCAGCCGCCCCGCGCCCAATGTCGCGCGCGGACGCACTATGTAGAGCGGCAGGCCCGCCGCGCCGCAGATCTCCGTCACGATCCGCTCCCCCGCCAGCTTGGACCGGCCATAGCTTTCGAACGGCCGTGGCACCGTCTCATCCGTGATCGGCCCCTGGGGAGGCAGGCCGTAGACGGCGGTGCTGCTGACATGGACGAAGGCGCTCGCCCCCGCCCGCACCGCTTCTTCCGCGACCAGGCGCGACCCTTCGACATTGACCCGCCAATAATCCTGCCCCGCCCCCGATTGCGCGACCAGCGCGGCATGGTGGTGCACGGCATCGACGCCCCGCATCGCTTCGGCAACCGTCCCACGGTCGCAAATCTCGCCCTGATGAAAGCCGATCCCGGCAGGCAGCGCGGGATCGCGCACGCGATCGAGCACGCGCACCCTGTCGCCCCTTTCATGCAGCCGCTGCGCCAGCCGCGCGCCGATGAAGCCCGACCCGCCGGTAACAAGATGCGTCTTCAAGCAAACCGCCTTTCAATCGCGTGCAGCGCGTTGCGGTGGGCGATGGCCATCACGGACCCCTGCGGATTGGCGATGGTCGGCCCGCACATCAGCGATGCGTCGGCGATGCGCAGCCCGTCGCCATCATGCACCCGCCCCCAGCTGTCCGTGGCGCTCAACCGCCGGTCCTCCCCCATCGGGCAGGACGCGAAGACATGCACCGACGTCAGCATGGCCGACCTGCGCGGCAGGCGGCCGGGCAGGGACGCGAGTTCATCCACCGAATGAAGCATGGGAAAGCCCGGCAGGCATGGCTGCACCGCCTCCGCCCCGGCGGCGAACAACGCGCGCATCAGGTGCCTCAGGCCGTCATACAGGTCGTCCAGCGCGCCGCCCTCGTGCCGCACCGACACCAGCGGATCGCGCATCAGCGGCAGGCCGCGCACCCGCGCATGGCCGGTGCCGTTCTGCACATAATAGATGCCCATGCGCGCCGCATCCGCCGCGATCCGCCGCCGCATCTGCGGGCTCCCCGCCAGCGCGAGCGCCAGCAGGGCGGGCGAACTGATCGAACAGCCGATGCCGAAGCACGGCTCGAACATCTTGATCTGGTGCACGGGATCGGGATCGCCCGGCCGGTTGACCGGCCTGTCGAACAGAGCCACTGCCTTCAGCATCGGATGAAAGCGCAGGCTGTTGCCGACATTATGCCGGAAGCCGGAACGCCGCAGCAGCGCGGGCGTCTGCACCGCGCCGCAGGCGATGAAAAGCGCGTCCGCCTCGATCGTCACCTCGCGCCCCTGGTGCAGCGTGGCGACATGCCACCTCTTGCCCAAGCGCCTTATGCGCAGCGCGCGCATGTTCGCCATCACCTGCCCGCCCGCCTTGCGGAACCGGGGGACGAAGGTCGCGCTCATCGACTGCTTCCGTCCGCTTTCATAGTCATAGAGGCGCGGGGCCTGGATCGTCTCCCACCCCAGCTCCCCGGCCCCGTCGCCCAGCCGTTGCGACAAGGGCGGCGCGCTGCCGGGCAGGAAGGCGATGCGCGCCGTCTCCTCGCAGGCGGCGAAGTGTGGGGCCAGCAGGTCCGGCGCCAGCTGCTCCACCCGGTACGCCTTCGCCCATTGCTCCAGCACATAGGGCGGCGTGCGGTGATAGAGGCCGCGATTGACCTCGCTCCCGCCGCCGACGCAGCATCCCTCGACATAGCTGATCGACGGCTTGCCGAACGCCATGCCGATGCCCGCATTGCGATATTTCCGCAGTATCTCGTCGCCGGAAAAATGCGCGCAGGCGTCCAGCGGCAGGTCGTCCCCCTCCTCCACCAGCAAGGTTTCGTAGCCAGCCTCGGCGCACAAGGTAGCGGTGACCGCGCCCCCCGGCCCGGAACCGATGACGGCGACATGCGCGCGCAGCCGGTCAGCCATGCGGGTCCTCGTCCGGCCACAGGCCAAACAGGGAAAGGCTGATGTAAAAGGTCATCAGCATCCGCGCGGCACCGATGGGCGATGCTTCCCAGCTTTCCATCTGCCGCAGCCTTTCCGCCGGTGGCAGCCGGTGAAAGGGCCGCCGCCGCCGGACGATGGGCCAGGCATCGAACAACAGCGTCGCCGCGCGCAGGGGCGGCCGCAGATAGGCGGGCATCCCGGCGAAGCTGTCCAGCACGAACCGGCTCGCCGCTTCGGACCGGCCGCTGGCGCCCTGCTCGCGCAAGGCTACCGTTTCGGCAAGCGCCCGCACGGTGGCGGCGAAATCAGCAGGCATGCTGGAACAGCGGATCGTTGAAGTCGCGGAAATCGCGGCCCCGGATCAGCACCCGCACGCCTGCCCGGCGCGCCGCTTCGCCGTCGCGATCGTCCCGGTCGCCGATCATCATGGTCCGTTCCGCCGTCGTGTTCGCCTGCGCCATCAGCCACAGCAGCCCCGCCGGGTCCGGCTTCAAACGGCCCACATCCTCCGCCGCAACGGTCAGATGCGCCGACAGGCCCAGCGCCGCCAGCTTGTCCTCCGCCTTGTAATCCGAAAAGACCGCGACCGCCCGCCGCCTGCCCAGCTTTTCGAACAGCCCATCCACTCCGGGCGTGCGGTGGCGGCGCAGCAGGGGCAGCGGCCGCCGCTCCATCCACTCCGCCACGGTGGCGCGCACGGCGTCGGGGCAGCGGCCCGCCAGCCTGTATTGTTCCGATACGAAGTCCGCCGTCATCCCGCTCCCCATCGTTTCGCGCTGACGGCGGTAGGCCGACAGGGTGCGCACCGCCGCAAGGCTGCGGGTGCGGATCGCGTCCCCCATCAGCAGCCTTGCCATCCGCCACCGCAGGCTGCGCTGGTCATAGAGCGTCCCGTCCATGTCGAAGACGATCAGGTCGAATGCGTCCCAGGCGATCGCCGCACTCATTGCCGTGCATAGACCGAACCGGGCGCGGACAGGTCGCGCAGGAAAGGCAGGTCGACCAGCGACAGCGCGGCCAGCGTCATCACCACGACCAGCGCCGCCGTCATCAGGCGGCGCGACCGGAACAGCCGTTCGGGGCGCGACGCCACCGACCCGCTGCGCATCGCCAGCCAGAAATAGCTGGCGAACAGGATGGCGATGAACGGCAGGGCGAAGATATATTCCTCCCGGTAACGGATGAAGAACACCGCCAGGAAGAATGCCGACAGCATGGCGTAGAGCAGGCAGGATACCGACAGGGTTTCGGCAGTATAGCGGCCGAACGACCGGCGGTAGCGGGCCAGCAGGTCGGCGCCGCCATCGGCCGTGATGTCGCGATATTCGGCCAGCCGCTTCGCCGCCATCAGGAACGCGCCGCCCATCCAATAGGCCAGCATCAACGTCATGGGCGCTCGGCTGAACGGTTCGACCATTGTCCAGCCCAGCATCAGGCGGATGGGGTTGTTGATGCTTTCGCTCAGCACATCCAAATAGACGCGATCCTTGGTCCGCACCGGCGGGACATTGTAGATCAGGCCCGACAGGACGAAGGCGGCCGCCGTCCATGTGAACAGCGCGCCCAGATGCGTCGCCAGCCAAAGCCCCACGATGACCAGCAGCAGATATTCGGTATAGACGATGGGCGGCGACAGGCTGCGGTGGACGGCGGTCCGCGCCGATTTCAACGGGTGGAATGCGTCGAAATCCCGGTCCAGCCATTCGTTCATGACATAGTTGGCCGATGCGATGGCGATGGCGCTCAAAAGGCCGATCAGCACCGTCAGCGCCTTCGTCTCCGTCGCCGGATCGCGCAGCAGATGCGCCAGGATGATGCCCGGCACGATGAAGATATGCTTCGTCATGTGATCGAGGCGGGCGATGGCGATATAGTCGCGCAGACGCCCTGGTTGCGAAGGAATCGTTCCGGCTGTCGCCGCTTTGCTGTTCATGTTTCTACCCCACCTCATTGCGTTTCACTCGCGTTCTTCTGCGGTGCGCCCCGATAGATGACGCCGTCGCCCAGACGCGCCACGCGGATCAGCTTCAACCGGTCGGCCAATTCATGCTCTGGCGGCATGTAGAAGCGCCAATCGACCTTGTTCAGGAACACGACATAGGCATCTCCTCGCATCAGATCGGCGCGCGCCCGGGCAAGCTGCGCCGCATAGGGAAAGGCGGGCTCGTCGCGGCCCGTGCGCAGTTCGAAGACCATGGGGATGTAGCGCGCCGGGCGGCGCAGCAGATACCCGATCGCATCCGCGCCATTGCTGTAGAGCACGGCATCCCTGGGCAACGCGGCGACGGCGGCGATGGCGGGCGAATGCCGCCAGCTCAGCGACGCATAACCTTCGCCATGGCGATAGACGTCATGGGTGCGCACCGCCGTGCGCACCGTATGTCCCGCGATCATGATGCAGGCGACGCCCGCCAGCGCGGCGCGCAGCCAGCGCGTCCCGCCCCGCGCCATTCGCACCCGCGCCAGCGCGATCGTGACCGCCATCACGCTGGTGCCGTAGATCGGATAGGCATAGCGGCTGTTGAGGTGCAGATTGGCCTCGATCGCGGTCGCCAGCACCATGAACGCCAGATAGGTGAAGAAGAAGAAGGCGAGCGGCAGGGCGATCAGCCCCGCATCCGCCCGTCCCTTGGCCGCCGCCCGCAGCGCGCGCCGCCCGTGCCGGACGACAAGCGCAAGCCCCGCCCCCAGCGCGATCAGGAACAGCGCGCCCCGGATCGGGCCGGGCACATTGCCGGGAACGATCCACGCCGTCAGCGCCTCGAAGCTCAGCCACCAGTCCCCGGCGGTCATATTGCCCAGCCATTCGAGCGGGCGTCCGGTCGAACGCCCGGCGGCCAGTTCGCTGACGACCGCCCAACCGGCGAACAGCAGCATCGAAGGAAGCGCCACGCGCGCCACATTGGCGATCCGCTCGCCAAGGGTGCGGCGCGGCTGGATCAGCAGGAACAATGCCATGGCCGCGCCCAGCGCCGGTCCGGTGAAGCGCGTCAGCGACGCCAGCCCGACGCCTATGCCGATGGCATAGAGCCAGCCTTTGTCATCGCTCTCCACAGAGCGGATGAAGGCGGCGAGCGTCGCCAGGATCATGGTGATGAACAGCGGTTCCGACATGGCGAGGCCGTAAAGTCCCACGCTCTGCGGGGCGATGATGATCAGCGCCGTGCCCACGGCCGCGGGAACGGTCCGGCCGCTCGCCACGCGCAGCACATGCCAGGTCAGGAAGGCGTTGAGCGCGGTCAGGACCAGCCCGATGCTCCACGCCGCCGCCGAAATATCCAAGCCCGCCGCCGCCACCATCTGGAGCAGCCCGGGATAGAGCGGCGCGTCCCATGGCATGGGCGACAGGTTCATGTAGCGCACGCTGTCGGGCCAGATGCCGATGCCATGGCGGGTGGACAGCATGAACAGCATGGTGGCCAGCAACGGAAAGCCCACGGCGCAGAGCTGGTCCTGCCACGGCCGGGATCTGGCCTGCGCAATCGCTTCGCCGGGCTGGTACGGGTACATCAGCCCTTCCCCCGCCCGCCGGAAACAAGGCGCTTCACATTGCCCGCGACGAAACGCAGCACGGAATCGGGGATGCCGCGCGCCAGGATGCTGTCCAGCCCGTCCACAAGCTGATCAATCTCCTCCCGCGTCACGGTGAAGGGCGGCATGAAATGCAGCATGTCGCGCGCGCCGGGCTGGAAATGCACCAGCACGCGGTGCTGTTCGAACAATTGCCGCGCCAGCGCGCCGATCAGGACGGTTTGATAGGTCAGGAACAGCGGATTGCTGGAGATGTCGACCAGCTTCGTCGCCAGATCCTCGCCGAAGTTGAAGCGAACCGCGCGGAACAGCCCGCGCCCCCGCACCTCCAGCAGCGTGCGCGGATATTTGATGTGCAGCGCCTCCAGCCGCGCCTCCAGATAATCGCCCATCAGCCGCGCATTGTCGATCAGCCCGTCTTCATGCAGCGTGTTCAGCGTCTCTATCGCAACGGCGCAGGTTTCGCCGATGCCGCTGAAGGTCGAGCTGTGCAGGTTGCAGTCGTTGCGGTTGCCATAGGCGCGTTCGAACAGGTCCCGCGACGTCACCATCGCGCCGATCGCCCGCTTTCCGCCCCCCAGCGTCTTTGCCAGGGTGACGATGTCTGGCACGGTATCTTCATGCATGAAGGCGCAGAAGCGGCCCGTGCGCCCGCAACCCACCTTCACCTCGTCGAAGATGGACAGGATGTCGTTGTCGCGGCACAGGCCGGCGAACTGCTCCAGATAATGGGGCGGCGGCACTTCGCAGGCCGTGCCCCGGATAGGTTCGATGATCGCGGCGATGATGCTGTTGCCTTGCGCGCCCGTCTCGGCCGCGATCGCGCGGCGCAGCGCGTCGATGTCGCCATAGGGCACATAGACGACATTCTCCTTCGGCACGCCCAGCAGGAATCCGGTATGGACGTCGGTGGCGGTGGTCAGCGCCAGCGCGCCATGCGTCTTGCCGTGGAAAGCGCCGCGCATGCACAGGAACTTGGTCTTGCCCTTGGGCGTCTGGATGCGTTCGGCCAGCTTCATCGCCGCCTCGTTCGCCTCCGCGCCGGACGTGGCGAAAAAGCTGGTGTCGAGCGGATCGGGCAGTATCTGCGCCAGATTATAGGCGAGCGCCGCTTGCAGCTTGTGCGGCGCCAGCTTGATGATGTCCAGCACCTGCCGGTCATGGCACAGCCGCTCCGCCGCGACGATGCGCGGGTGATTGTGGCCAAGGCCCGCCGCGCCCATCCCGGTGGAAAAGTCCAGCACCTGCCGCCCGTCCGCCAGATGCAGCACCGTCCCCTCGGCGGCGCGCACGTCCAGGCCGTCAAGGCCCAGCACCGCATAGATTTGAAGCAGATGGCGGTTGAGATGCGCCGCGTAGAGCCGGTTGGCGCGCCCCATGTCCATGTCCAGCGCCTGGTCCAGCGTCAGCAGGTCCGGCTGCTCGTCCCATGCCGTCGAATAAGCGTTCTTATATTGTGTCGCCATGGTGGCAGGCCCCCTTCTCTCGCTGTGACGGGGCCAGTCTATGCGGCGGAAATCGGCCGCGGAATCCATGGATTTGTATACGCCGGATGGGACGGGGGCCTACCCCTTTGAGCCATCCCCTTTTACCTCCGCCGCGCGCTCATAATAGATGGCGGCCAGCGCGGTGCGGTTGGTGATCCGCAGCTTCTGGAAGATATTGTGCAGGTGGATCTTCACCGTGCCTTCGCTCGCGCCCAGTTCGCGCGCGATCAGCTTGTTGGACAGCCCCCGGCAGGCATGACCGGCAATCTCCATTTCCCTGGGCGTCAGGGCCGAAAGGCCGGGCGCCATGTCCTCGTCCCAGACGGGATCGGCCATGCGCGCTATCTCGTCGCTCAGCCAGCGCTGGCCCTTTGCGACCTTGCGCAGGCAATCGATCAGCGCGTCGGGCGCGGATTCCTTCAGCAATATGCCCCATATGCCGTTCGCGACCGCTTCGGAAACCTGCGCCGGGGTGATGGTGGCGGTCAGGAATATCGGCCGCACCGCCAGGCCGGTGCCACGCAGCCGCCGCAGCAGCGCCAGCCCGCTGACATCGGGCAGGTTGATGTCGAGCACGGCGATGTCCGGCTTCACCCGGTCGATCATGGCGAAGGCGCCAGCCCCGTCGGTGGTCGCTCCCGCGATGCGGAAATCCGCCTCCATCCCCACCAGTTCGGCCAGCCCGCGCAGGACCACCGGATGATCGTCCATCAGAAAGACGGAATGGACGGTCACGACAGCGGCACCTCGATCGTCATGGCCAGTCCCGGCATATAGCGGTCGATCGACAAATTCCCGTTCATGTCGCGAATCCGTTCATGCAGCGAGCGCGGCCAGTTGGGCGTTTCCGCTTCGGGCACGGTCATGCCGCACCCATTGTCGGCAATGACCATCTTCAACCCTTTTTCCTGCCGCTGCAACTCCACCATCAGCCGGGTCGCGCCGCCATGCCGGACGGCGTTGGCGGTCGCCTCGCGCAGCAGCTGGGTCAATTCGCCGGAAATCGTCCCCGGCGCTTCCATGTCGGGCGGCATGACCGACAGCGCGATCTCGCAACCCCATTGGTCGCACAGCGCATTGACGCTCCTTGCCAGGGATGAGGACAGCATCTGCGGCGGCACGCTTTCCAGATTGCGGCTATTCTCCACGAACAGGCGGATTTTCCGCTGCTGCTCGATCATCATGCGGCTGACGCTGTTCAGCGGGTCGCGCGCCTTTTCCGGTATCGCCGCCCCCACCATCTTCAACTTGAGCGATGCGGCGGTCAGTTCCTGGAGGACGCTGTCGTGCAGGTCGCGCGCCAGCCGCACCCGTTCCTGATCGCGCGCATTGTCGGCAATGGCCTGCACCAGCGCCAGCCGCTCCAGTTCATGGCCGATCCGTTCCGCCGTGATCTTCGTCAGATGCTTGGCGTCCTCATGCAGGTCGCGCGCGTCGATGACGAACAGCCGCCCGGCGCTGCTGCTGCTGTTGAACGGGGCGGACCGCACTTCCGCCGGAGCGGGAGAAAGGAGGCCCCAGCCAGCGGCGGCGGCGATGGCCTGCAATTCGGACATCTCCGTCCTGCGGGACAGGTCGTCCTGCGCCAGCCCCCCGGCCCGCGCCTGCCAGAAGGCGGGGTCGGATATGTCGCGCAGCCGCAGCCCGTCCGGCTCCCGCAGCGCCACCGTCCCGCCATCCTGATCGTGCCACAGCAGCAGCAGGCGCTCCGCCCCCAGCAATCGCGATGCGTGGTCCAGCATGTCGCGCAGCCATGCCTCCCTGTCCGCCGACGCCGGGGCGAAGGACCAGGCCGCCAGTTGCGCGAAACGATGGCTGCTGCGCGTCAGGCTTGCGCCGAAATAGCCCAGCATGGCCGCCGCGATCAGAAAATAGGCCGACCGCATGATGACCACGTTAAGCTCGGATTCCCCGTCCTGAAGGTCCTGCCATCCCACCGCGACCAGCATGATCTCCATCGCCACCGCGCCCAGCACCGCGCCCTTGATCCCCCACCGCATGGTCGTCGCCAGCAATATGAAGGGCAGGAAGGGGAAGAAGGGGCTGGCCAGTTCGCCGGTGAAATAGACCAGCAGCGTCAGCGCCAGAACGTCCACGCCATGGTGGATGACGTGCAGCCCGCTCGTCAGCGGCCAGCGCGGCGACGCCAGCCTCAGCCACAGCGCGAAGGCGAGATAGGCGCCCAGAACGACATGCGCCTCGCCCAGGAGACCGGATGGCCGCGTCGGGTCCAGGTAAATGGCAAGGGCGGCGAACAGCGCGGCGACCAGCCTGCCGGTCGAAATCAGGCGTTCGGGATCGGTTTCTATCCTCAGCCCCCGCCACAACCGGCTATGCCACCTGCTGGCCGCCGGGGTGCTTGGCCGATGTCTTTGATGCCTGGGCAAGGTCATGATGCAGGCCGAAAATGTCACAGAAGGCCCGGAGCGGCAATTGCGATTCCGGCTATGCGCGGGAGGAAGGATCACCATGGCGCAGCCCCGATCGAACGCCCTATTCACTGGCGCGCCGCCGATCTATAGCGGGCCATGATCGCAATTCATCCCCTGTCCGATCTGCCGGAAATCCGTGCCGCCGACGACTTGCCGCTCCTGCTGCGCCACTCCCTTGAAAGCGCCGGTCTGTGGCCGCCCGCCGCCGGAGACGTGCTGATCGTCACGCAGAAGATCGTGTCGAAGGCGGAGGGCCGCCTTGTCGATCTGGAGACGGTGGAGCCCGGCCCGGCGGCGGTGGAACTGGCCGCAACCGTGCGCAAGGACCCGCGCCTTGTCGAACTGGTCCTGCGCGAAAGCAGCGCGGTGGTGCGCGCCGTGCCCAATGTGCTGATCACCCGCCACCGGCTGGGCCATGTGATGGCGAACAGCGGCATCGACCGGTCGAATATCGGCGCGGGCGGCGGAGAGCAGGCGCTGCTGCTGCCCGAAGACCCTGACGCGTCGGCGCTGGCGCTGCGTTCCGCGCTGGGCGGCGAACTGGCGGTGGTGATTTCGGACAGTTTCGGCCGTCCCTGGCGTCATGGGGTCGTGGGCGTCGCCATCGGCGCGGCGGGCCTGCCTTCGCTGGTCGATCGCAGGGGCGGGCAGGACCGCGACGGCCGCCGTCTGGAAGTCACGCAGATCGCGCTCGCGGATCAGGTCGCCACCGCCGCCACGCTGGCCATGGGCGAAGGGGACGAAGGGGTGCCCGCCGTCCTGATCCGCGGCCTGCCGGTCCCGGCGGGGGAAAGCGGCGCCCGCGCCCTCGTCCGTCCGCTGGAAGAGGATCTGTTCCGGTGAGCGGCCGCGTCACCGTCCTGACCGGCGGCGTGGGGGGAGCCAAGCTGGTGCTGGGCCTGATGCAGGCCGCCCAGCCCCGCCAAATCACCGCCATCGTCAACACCGGCGATGATTTCCGTCATCTGGGCCTCGCCATCTCCCCCGACATCGACACGCTGCTCTACACCTTATCGGGCAAGGCCAGCGCGGCGCAGGGCTGGGGACGCGAAGGCGAAACATGGACCTTCATGGACGCGCTCAAGTCTTTGGGGGGAGAGGACTGGTTCCTGCTGGGAGACGGCGACATGGCGTTGCATGTCCTGCGCACGCATTGGCTGGCGCAGGGCGAGACGCTGAGCGCCGTGACCGCCCGTTTCGCCGCCGCATGGGGCCTTGACCTCTCCATCCTGCCGATGAGCGACGATCGCGTGGCGACGCATGTGGCGGCTGATGGCGGCGAACTCCCCTTCCAGCGCTATTTCGTCGAGCAGCGCTGCGCCCCCGCCGTCCGCGCGATCCGCTTCGAAGGGGCGGAGCAGGCCCGCCCCGCGCCGGGCGTGATCGATGCGATCGGCGATCCCGAAGCCCGCGCCATCCTGATCGCGCCGTCCAACCCGTGGCTCAGCGTCGATCCCATATTCGCGGTGCCCGGCATCCGCGATGCACTGGCCGCCGCGCCCGCGCCTGTCGTCGCCGTCTCGCCGATCGTCGGGGGTCAGGCGGTCAAGGGCCCGACCGCCAAATTGATGGGCGAACTTGGGCTTGAGGTAAATAATCAGGCGATCGCCGCCCATTATGCGGGCATCATCGACGGGCTGCTGGTGGATGAGCGCGATGGCGGCGAAGGGCTAGCGATCCCCCATGACATCGCCGACACGCTGATGAAGTCGCTGGATGATCGCGTCCGGGTCGCGCGCGCGGCGCTGGCGCTGGCGGACCGGATCGCTGCCGGGCGATGAGCTGCTGGATCGTCATCCCGATCAAGGAACCCGCCGCCTGCAAGACCCGGCTCGCGCCCGTGCTGGACGAGGCGGGACGGCGCGAACTGGTGGCGGGGATGCTGCGGCGGACCTTCGCGGCGGCAAGCGAGGCGGGCGGCAAGGTGCTGCTCCTTGGTCCGTCGCGCCATGGCCTGCCCGGCGAGGTTCCCCTGCTGGCCGACGCAGGCCTTGGCCTCAACCCCGCGCTTGAAGGGGCGAAGCGCGTAGCGCTGCTTGAGCGCGTCGACCGGCTGGTCCTGCTGTCGGCCGACCTGCCGCTGGTCACGGCGCAGGATGTCGCGGCGCTCGCCGCCCTTCCCCCGGACGTCCTTGGCGCTGCGCCGGACCGGGCGGGCCTTGGCACCAACGCCCTTTCCCTTTCCCTTCCCGCGGCGGCGGACTTCCGTTTCCACTATGGCGAAGGCAGCTTCGCCGCCCATCGGCAGGAAGCAGCGCGGCACTCGCTGCCCTTCCTTCCCATCGTCCGCCCCGGCCTCCAGTTCGACATTGACGAGGCGGCGGACCTGACCGCCAGCGCTCATCCCGGCTAGACGAACGCGCACGGCTTTGCGACAACCGGCGTTGCAATAAAGCGGCGCGCGGCTAACATGCGGGCGAGGCCGGTAACTGGCGCAAATCATAAATGGAGACGGACAATGGCGGTAGGCAACGCAATCAAGCAGCAGGTGCGTCAGACGGGCATGGCGGACCCGCGTCCCGTCAAGCCGCTGGAATTTGACGGTCCGCTGCCCCAGCCGACGAAGGACATGCAGCAGATCCGCGCCGATCTGGACCGGGCGGGCTATGCGATCGCGGCGGAGGTGATCACGGCGGCGAAGGCGCGCGAGATGCGTGACTTTCTGGCGGCGGAAATCGCCCGCGACGAAGCGATTGACGAGGAACGGGTGCGCCGCTTCTACACCGACAGCGACGACCTCAACCGCCGCATGTCGGGCGCTGAACTGGTCAACCGCCATGCCTTCTTCCGCGACATATTGGAACATGAACTGCCCTTGCAGATCACGAGGGAATTGCTGGGGCCGCAGACCCATAATGAATCCTATCTGATCCACAGCTATGGCGCGAACGTCACGCGTCCGGGCAGCGCGCAGCAGGCCATCCATCGCGATCGTGGCGGCAATGTGCCGCTCAGCGCCGGGGCCGCCCAGACCCGCTTCATCTGGTGCCTCGACGATTTCGTCGAGGAAAATGGCGCCACCCGCATGGTGCCCGGCAGCCATCGCGATACGGAGCCGCAGTCCTGGACCGTGCGATATGAATCCGTGCCTGCCGAAGCGCCCGCCGGATCGGTGCTGATCTATACCGACATGCTGCTCCACGGCACGGGCTCGAATGTGTCGTCCGGTCTGGAGCGCGCGGGCGTCATCGTCGGCTATTGTCCGCCCTGGTGGAAGCCGATGATCAATTTCCCGATGACCACCGATCCGCAAGTCCTGAAAGGATCGTCCACGACGCTGCGGCAGCTGCTGGGCTACAGCTCCGTTGCGATCGGCTTCGACGAACCCTGGACCCATGCGCCCCAGGCGGTGAAGGACCTGCTCGTCACGCCGACCATGGAATGGTGAGCAAGCCGCTGTAGCGGCCTTCCACAGCGCAGCGAAAGATTCACGCCTGTTTCTACGCAAACAGGCGTGAATCGGCTGGCGCTAACCCGCGAATGCGGATAGAAACCGCTTCCGGCAGCAGAATCACCTGCCGCGGGGCCACCCCCATCGCGCCAAAAAACGGGAGAGCAGGATGCGATTTCACTATGCAGAAAGCATGACCCCCATCGCCAATTATATTCCCCTGGCGCAGGCGGCCGAGGCGAACGGCTATGCCGGTTTCACCATCCCCGACAGCCTCATCTATCCGCAGGCGTCCGATACCAGCTACAGCTATACCGACGATGGCGGCCGCGAATTTCTGGAGAACAAGCCCTTCATCGAAAGCTTCATCCTGGCGACCGCGATCGGCGTCGCCACGAAGACGCTGGAAATGACGACCAATGTCGTGAAGCTGCCCGTCCGCCCGCCGCTCTATTCGGCCAAGCTCGCCTCTTCGATCGCCGCGCTGACCGGCGACCGTTTCAACCTGGGCGTCGGCCTGTCGGTCTGGCCGGAGGATTACGCCGCCATGGGCGTCCCCTATGCCAAGCGCGGCAAGCGCTTCGACGAATGCATCGCCATCGTCCGGGGCCTGTGCGCGGGCGGCTATTTCGAATTTCACGGCGAATTTTACGATCTGCCCCCGGTCAAGATCAATCCCGTCCCCGGCAAGCCCCTGCCGATCCTGATCGGCGGCTTTTCCGACGCGGCGCTGAGGCGCGCGGCGCAGAATGACGGGTTCATGTATGCGGGCGGCAATGGCGGCACCGACGAACTGGCGGGCATGGTCGCCAAGATCAACGGCTACCGCGCCGAAGCGGGAACGCAGGACAAGCCGTTCCGCCTGTTCGCGACGGCGATGGGCAGGATCGATGCCGATGCGGTGAAGCGGCATGAGGATCTGGGCGTCACCGACATGCCGGTCGCGTTCCGGAACCTCTATGCGGTGGAGGAGGACACGCAGCCCCTGTCCGGCAAGATAGACGATCTCAAGCGCTTCGCCGACGAGGTGATCGCGAAACTCTGAGCGCGAAGGCCCCATGAGCAAGCCTCTCCCCAGCGAAGCGGAACTGCGGCGCATGGCCGCGCGCGAGCCGCTCGACGTGCTGATGGCGCGCGCGGCAGCGGTGCGCGATGAAGGGTTCGGCGCGCTCGTCACCTATTCGCGCAAGGTGTTCATCCCCCTGACGCGCCTGTGCCGGGACGTCTGTTCCTATTGCACCTTCGCCCGGCCGCCCCGTCCGGGGGAAAATTGCTACCTGACCCCGGACGAAGTGCTGGCGATCGCCCGCGCGGGCGAAGCGGCGGGGTGCCGGGAGGCGCTGTTCACGCTGGGCGACAAGCCCGAACTGCGCTACCGGGCGGCGCGCGAAGAACTGGCGCGGCTGGGCCATGCCAGCACCATCGACTATCTCGCCGCGATGTGCCGCCTCGTGCTGGCGGAAACCGGCCTGTTCCCCCACGCCAATCCCGGCGTGATGACGGCAGCGGACATCGCCGCACTGCGCGACGTCACCATCTCGCAAGGGCTGATGCTGGAAGGGACGGCGGAAAGCCTGACCGCGCGGGGAGGCCCGCATTTCGGCTCCCCCGACAAGATGCCCGCGGCGCGGCTGGAAACCATCCGGCTGGCGGGCGAAGCGCGCGTGCCCTTCACCAGCGGCATATTGATCGGCCTGGGCGAAAGCCGCGCGGAACGGATCGACGCGCTGCTGGCGCTGCGCGGCCTGCACCGGCAGCATGGCCATATTCAGGAAATCATCGTCCAGAATTTCCGCGCCAAGGCGGACACCCGCATGGCCTTCGCGCAGGAGCCGGACCGTGACGAACTGCTTTGGACGATCGCGGTGGCAAGGCTTGCCTTCGGCGCGGAAATGACGATCCAGGCGCCGCCCAATCTTGCGGGCAGCGGCTTTGGCGCGCTGATCGCGGCGGGCATCAACGATTGGGGCGGCGTGTCGCCGGTGACGCCCGATCACGTCAATCCCGAAGCGCCCTGGCCCGCCCTCACCCGTCTGCATGACGAAACGCAGGCGCATGGCGGCATCCTTGCCGAACGGCTGGCGGCGCATCCGCCCTATCTGCTCGACCTCGACCGCTGGCAGGCGCCCGGACTGCATGGCCGCCTGCGCGAAGCAATCGACACGCACGGCCTGCCGCGCGTCGACGGGTGGCGCGTGGGGGCCGCGATGCCTGTCCCCGCCCTGCATCTCACCAGCGCTCGCCAACCCCGCGACCCGCGCGTTGCTGGGGCGCTGACGGCGCTGAGCCGTGGGGAACCGCCCCAAGAAGCCACCGTGACGGCCCTGCTGGGGGCGCGGGGCGAGGACGTAAGCGCGGTCTGCGCCGCCGCTGACAGGCTGCGGGCTGCCACAGTGGGCGACGCGGTCAGCTTCGCCGTCAACCGCAACATCAACTACACCAACATCTGCTTCCACAAATGCGCCTTCTGCGCCTTTTCGAAGGGTAAGACCGCCGCCGAGCTGCGCGGCCCGGCCTATGATCTCGACTTGGCCGAAGTCACGCGCCGCACGGCGGAGGCATGGGCGCGCGGCGCGACCGAAGTGTGCATGCAGGGCGGCATCCATCCGCGCTATACCGGCCAGACCTATCTTGATCTGCTGGCGGCGGCAAAGGCTGGCGCGCCTAGCATCCATGTCCACGCCTTCTCGCCGCTGGAGGTGCGCCACGGCGCGGTCTCGCTCGGGATCGGGGTGCCCGCCTTCCTGTCGATGCTGCGCGACGCCGGGCTGGGCAGCCTGCCCGGCACCGCCGCCGAGATATTGTGCGACGATGTGCGGGACAGCCTGTGCCCCGAAAAGCTGACAGCGGGGGAGTGGCTGGACACGATCGAGGCGGCGCATCAGGCTGGCCTGCGCACGACCGCGACGATCATGTACGGCCATATCGAACGCGCGGAGCATCAGGCGCGCCACCTGCTCGCGATCCGTGCCTTGCAGGCGCGCACTGGCGGCTTCACCGAATTCGTGCCCCTGCCCTTCGTCGCCATGGAAGCGCCCATCTATCTGAAAGGCCGGGCGCGTCCCGGCCCGACTTTCCGTGAGGCGGTGCTGATGCATGCGGTCGCCCGTCTGGTGCTGCATCCGCTGATCCCGAATATCCAGGCGTCCTGGGTGAAGATGGGCGAAGCGGGCGTGCGCGCCGTCCTGGCCGCCGGGGTCAATGATCTGGGCGGCACGTTGATGGACGAGAGCATTTCACGCGCGGCGGGCGCGGCGCACGGTCAGGAATGGCCGCCTTATGTCATGGAGCGCGTGATCCGGGCGGCGGGCCGCACGCCTCGCCAGCGCGACACGCTCTACCGCGCGGTTCCGGCCGAACGCATGGGGGCCGGGCGGAACGCAGCGCCGCTGGCCGCCGCAGAACAGATGCCGCCACGGCGGCGGCAGCACAGAGTTTTGGAGGTAATCGAACGAGCATGACGCACGCAAAGCCAAGCATCGCGGTTCTGGGCGGCACCGGGCATGAAGGCGCTGGCCTCGCCGCGCGCTGGGCGCGGGCGGGGTACAGGGTCGTGATCGGCTCCCGCGACGCCGCGCGCGCGGCCGAAGCCGCCGGCGAGCTTGCGCGCGCATCAGGCGGCGATGTGACCGGCGCCAGCAATGCCGAGGCGGCCGCCGCTGGCGAGATCGTCGTGATCGCCGTGCCCTACGCCGCGCAACGGGCGCTGGCGCGCGAGGTGCGTTCCGAAATCGAAGGCAAGATTCTGATCGACGTCACCGTCCCGCTCATGCCGCCCAAGGTCGCACGCGTGCAACTGCCCGAAGGCGGATCGGCGGTAGAGGCGCTGCAACGCGAACTGGGCGAAGGCGTCCGCGTCGTCTCCGCCTTCCAGAACGTCGCCGCGCATCAGCTCTCCACCCTGGACGAGCCCGTCAATTGCGACGTGCTGGTCGCTGGCGACGATGTCGACGCGCGCGAAACCGTGTGCCAGCTGGCAAAGGCGATCGGCATCACCGCCTGGCACGCCGGGCCGCTCGCCAATTCAGCAGCGGCGGAAGCCCTCACATCGGTCCTGATCGCCATCAACAAGCGCTACAAGGTCGCGAACGGCGCAGGCATTCGCATCACCGGCATTCCCGGCCAGCCCTGATCCGGTCACCCGCTCGAAACGGACATCAGGCCGGGCAGGCGATGCGGGATATGTCCCGCGCATAGGGCATCGCGCCCCGGCCGGATGCCCTCAATCCTTCCCGGCCTGCTTTCCGCCATGGGCCAGCCCATCAGCGACTATCGCCGCCAGCGTTTCCTCGGCCCGGCTGCGAACCGCTTGATCCTTGGAATCAAGGTCATGGCGGAGCCATTGGGGAGCGCGCTCTATCACGCTCAGGATGATGGCCTTTGTCGTGTCGTCCATTGCCGGAGCTTATGGCGGCTTCACCGGACTTTGCAATCAACATCCGTTTACGGCCGCCACAGGCTGGCTTGTGATGAAATCGCCAAAACCACGCTCTGAGGGCAAGGACGCCGACCGCGGCCAACAATCTACCCTCTCGACGTCTTGCGTGGTTTGAATGCCGGTCCCGCATTGGCGTCAGGACGGGCAATCCCCTCCAGCGCGGCGGCGCCATAAAGCGCAGCAGCAGCCTGGAGCAGGGAGACGGGATAACGGGATGGGCCGGAATTGCGGTCGCCAAGGGTTCGTTCAGGCATGATGCCTCCTTCTCCCGCGCTCAGGCGCAGGCATGAAAGGATGGAGAGGGGCAGACAGGATCGCGCACGCGCCCGGCCGCCATTTGGGTCACGGCCCCGGAAGGCGGGGACTCAGGCCTGCATTGAAAATTCGCGCATCGCTTCACTCCCAACATGGTGGGGGAACACGATCCTGGCGTAGCCGCCCTGGCTCGTGCGCTTTAGCCGTTGGTCACGCGGAGCAAGCTGCATCCCTTCAAAAGCCGCGGGCCTGCCAATGTCATCATCCGGTGCGAAGCCACGCACACCGCAAAGGCATTCTCTACATAGCAAGTAGAGTTTTTAGCGCAAACCAAGATTTCCTTAACATCCGCGAAAGCTGGGTTTCACAACGGCTTCCCTTGCCCGACATTGCTCCAATCCACATTGCGCGTCGCGTACATCACGCTTGCAAGCGCGATCAGCAGCAGGACCGATCCGATGAGCAGCGACCATGCCTCCAGATTGAGGAGCACGAATAGCAATGCGTAAAGGCCGGTCAGCAACGCTCCTATGAACTGGCCGCGTTTCCAGCTTTTCAGGACTGCTGCGCTATAGGCGGAAAGCAGGGCGATGATCGTGCCCGCGCCCGCGATATAGGCGGCGGTGAACCCGATCAGTTCGGCGAAGGCGAGCAGCAGCACGAAGAACAGCACCAGCGCCGCGCCGGTCAGCAGATATTCCGCCGCCGCGACACGCGCGCCGCCGACGATGTCGAACAGCAGGAACGCCAGAAAGGTGAAGCCGATGAACAGGAAGCCATATTTCACTGACCGGTCCACCTTGGAATAAAGGTTGACCGGCTCGACCAGCCCGACGGTGACGGCCTGCGAACTGCCGCCGATGGCTTCCGCAGGCCGCGCGGCCGTCACGGACAGGCTGACCGGATCATCCAGAAGCGGCGGCCCCAGATCCTCCATCGCCACGGGCGGCTGGCCCAGCGCCAGCTTGTCGATCGCATAATGCGCCGCGAACCCCTTGTCCGAAATGTCGCGCTTTTCCGGCAGGAAGGCACCGCCGAAACTTGGGCTCGGCCAGCTTGACGACACGTCCCACCGGGTCGTGCCGCCGCGCGGCACAAGGCTCAATGACCGGCTGCCGCGCAGGCCGAAATCATAGGCGACGCTCAACTGCCCCTCGCCCGTCCAGGGGAGGAAGGCGAAGAAGCCCTGACCGCCTGTCGATCCCGGTCCCTTGCCCGGCTGCACCGCCAGCGCCTTGCCCCCGGCGGACAGGGAACCGCCATTGGTCAGCCCGCGCGCGTCCGAAGCGCCCATGCGCAGTTCCGCGCGCTCCCACAGCAACCGGTCGGCGGAGATGCCGAAGCGCGGCAGATCCTGCGGCAAGGCAAAGCGCGCGGTTCCCTTCACCCGCGCATCATACAACACGCTGCGATAGATGGATTTGCGCCGCTCCTCCGGCCCGACGGTGGTGGTGACGATATTTTCGACCGGCGAGATGTAGAGCAGCTTTTCGACCTCGACCGCGCGGGACACGGTCTGCCCGTTGACCTGTTCCGATTGCTGCTGCGTGGTGCGAAAGGGGACGACGATCACCGGGCCAGCGATGATCTGCGGCCCGCCCCACCCCGCATTGATGGCGTCCTGCGCGGTCCGCGACTGGTTCTGCCGGTCCCAGACAAGCGCATAGACCAGCATCAGGGGCACGATCAGCGCCAGCGCGACCAGGGCCGCGAACAGGAGCTTGATGCCGGGCGAACGCGCCTTGCGCGCGCCTTCAACTGAACCTTCGGTCACATCCGCTCCTCTGCAATCCGGTTCGCAAGTGATCCGTATAGGCAGCAGCGGGGCGCAGGCATAGACCCGCTGAGCCGTGGGCTGCCACAAGGTTTGACCCGCTTTCGCAAAGCGCGCTAGTCAGGCGGTCTCGCGAGACAGGAGAGGCGCGGCCGAACATGATCGATCCCAAGGCGCTTCGCACCTTCCTGGCCGTGTGCCGCGCCAATTCGATCAGCGGCGGCGCAAGGCTGCTCAACATATCGCAGCCATCGGTCTCCATCGCCATCGCCCAGCTGGAGCAGTCGGTGGGCACGCCGCTGCTGGAACGGTCGCGCGCCGGGATCGCGCTGACGCCGGAGGGGCGCGTCCTGCTCCGCCGCGCGCAGGCGCTCGACAGCCTGATCAAGGATGCCGATGAGGAACTGCGCCTCTTCAAACGCGGGATCACCGGGCCGCTGCGGGTCGGCGGAACGCCCGGCGCGCTGGTCAGCCTGCTGCCCGGCGCGGTGCGCTATCTGGAGGAAGAGGTCGGCGACTTCGCGCTGCACGTGATGGAACGGGCCGATTCCGATCTCGCATCGCTGCTGCGGCAGGGGGAAATCGAACTCGCCTTCGTCACGACCGGCATCGACGTGCCGCCCGATGATCTGGATGAGCTGACCCTTTCCCAGGACCCCTTTTCCCTGATCGTCGGACGCGCCAATGAGCATCTGCCCAGCCAATTGTCGTTGAAGGAAGTGGCCGGCCTGCGCTGGGTGCTGCCCGAAGCGCGCGGCGCTTTCCGCCGGCAGATCGACGCGCTGTTTCTGGCGGCGGACGCCCCGGTGCCGCGCGACAGCATCCGCTGCGATTCCCTCCTTTCGACCAAGGCGATCGTGCGCAGCACCAGCCGCGTCACCATCTTACCTAGGCAGGTCGCCGCCGCCGAACTGTCCATCGGCGTGCTGCGCGCCATCGCTGTCAAGGAAGCCGTCTTCCCGCGCAGCATCGGCATAAGGAAGATCAAGGGCAGGCCGCTCACGGGCATGGGGCAGCGGCTGCTGGACTATCTCATCCATAGTTCTGGCCTATATCCTGCCCAAGAATGATTATTTTTCCTTGATGGAAATTTGGCGCATGACGTCCCCGCCAGAATGACAAGGCCGGGAGAGTGGAACGTGCGGCAGCTTATCCATGATGTGCGCATCTTTGACGGGACAGGCAGCGCGCTCGTTCCCGGAGCCGTGCTGGTGGAAGGCGACAGGATCGCCGCCATCCTGTCCCCGTACGCGGATCTCGACGCCATCGCCGCCGATGTGCGGATCAACGGCGGCGGCGCAACGCTCATGCCCGGCATGGTCGACGCCCATTGCCATCTCAGCTGGGGCTCGTCGGTCGAGAAAATCTACCATCAATTCCTCCTCCCGGCCGATGAGCTGAAGGCCGCCGCCTGGCGCAACGCCCGCGTCCTGATCGACCATGGCTTCACCAGCGCCTATTCCGCAGGCGCGCTGGGCGAGGATATCGAACCGGACCTCGCCCGCGCGATCGAAGCCGGGGAAACGCCCGGTCCCCGCCTCGTCCCCTCGACGCTGGAGCGCAGCCCGGAGGGCGAGGAAGGCGTGGAGACCGGCGACGTCTTCAACGGACGCGGCCCCGATGCGATGCGCGCTTTCATGGCCCATTGCCGGGACACCGGCGTCAAGTCGGTGAAGCTCGTCATCTCCGGCGAAGATGCGCTCAAGCCCGGCTCGGCGCAGGACATTCTCTACACCGAAGAGGAAATCGAGGCCGCAGGCGAAGCCGCCAGGGCGAACGGCCTCTGGATCGCCGCCCACAGCTACAGCGGCCGCGCCATCAGCCTGGCGATCAAGGCTGGCGCGCGCATCCTCTATCACTGCTCCTTCGCCGATGAAGCCGCGATCGACTTCATGGCAGCGCATAAGGATGATTTCTTCTACGCGCCCGGCCCCGGCGTTTCGGTCGCCGCGCTGGAGGCTGCGCCCCCGCCCCATATCGACATGCGCGCCATGAAGGATAGCGCCACCGAACGGCTGCAACTGGAGGCGAACATCGTCCCGGAACTCAAGCGCCGGGGCGTTCGCATCCTCATAGGCGGCGATTATGGTTTCCCCTTCAATCCCCATGGCCGCAACGCCCGCGACCTCCAGCATTTCGTGGATTATTACGGCTTCACCCCCGCCGAAGCGCTGAGCGCCGCCACCATGCTGGGCGGCCAGTTGATGGGGCAGCCGGTAGGCCTTGTCCGCGAAGGCTATCTTGCCGACCTGCTGCTGGTGGACGGCGATCCCACGCAGGATGCCGCCATCCTTCAGGACCCGGCGCGCCTTATCATGATCATGCAGGGCGGCCGGATGCACAAGGCCCCGGCCGCCCGGACGGCCACGGCCTGAACCAAAAAGCGAGCCATTCGACACAATGTTCGACGTCGCCATCATCGGATGCGGCCCGGTAGGGGCATTTGCAGCGAACCTGCTGGGACAGGCGGGGCTTTCCATCCTGCTGGTGGAAAAGGAAGCGCATCCCTATCCCCTGCCCCGCGCCGTCCATCTCGATCATGAAATGATGCGCCTGTTCCAGTCGGCGGGCGTGATCGGCCGGGTGGCGGGCGACATGCGCGATACCGAAGGCCATCTGCATGTCGGCGCGGATCACGGCGTCATCCGCTACATGGGTACGGTCGGCCGCCCCCGCCCTTTCAGCTGGTCCAGCGATTATTTCTTCTATCAGCCCGAACTGGAGGAGCATCTTCGCGACGCGCTGACGGACCTGCCCAATGTGCGCCTGTGCTTCGGATCAGCCTTCGAAACGCTGGAACAGGGGGAGGATGGCGTCACCCTGACGCTGCAAGGCGGCCGCAGGGAACGCGCCCGCTACGTCATCGCCTGCGACGGATCGCGCAGCACGGTCCGCAAGACGCTGGGCGTGACGCTCGACGATCTGGATTTCGAGGAACCCTGGCTGGTGGTCGATGCCGAGGTGGACGGCCCTGTCCGCTTCCCGGACCTGTGGGGCGTGCCCGAAGCAGCCGACCTGCAAAATCTGTCGGTGATGATGTGCGATCCCCGTCGTCCCGCCACCATCGTGCCCGGCCGGGGCAATCACCGCCGCTGGGAATTCATGCTCCTTCCCGGTGAGGATGATGCCGCGATGATGGAGCCCGCCGCCGTTACTGCCCTGCTCGCCCCCTATCTGGACGGCGTGCCCCACCGGATCGTCCGCGCGGCGACTTACCGCTTTCATGGCCTCATCGCCGATGAATGGCGCAAGGGGCGCGTCTTCCTGGCCGGGGACGCCGCGCACCAGACGCCTCCCTTTTTCGGTCAGGGCATGTGCCACGGCCTGCGCGACATCGCCAACCTCGCCTGGAAACTGGAACTGGTGCTGGCGGGCCGCGCGCCCGAAGCCTTGCTCGACAGCTATCAGGCGGAGCGTGATCCGCATGTGCGCGCCGTCATTTCCGCCGCCGTGGACGCGGGCCGCTATATCTGCATGCTCGATCCCGGCGCGGCCGCCACGCGCGACGCCAGGATGCGCGATGCGGCCAGGGACGTGCCGCACGGCACCGCCGCCGACCTCATTCCACCCATCGAGGCGGGCATCATTGCGGCGGGGACGCCGGGCGCGGGCGAACGGTTCATCCAGCCCACCGTCGCAGGCCGCCTGCTGGACGACATGACCGGCGGCGGATGGCGTCTTTTCACCCGTATTCCCGCCGGTGCCCCCGATGGAGTGACAGTCGTCCCGACCGCCGGTCTCGACGACAATCATGCGATCGATGACTGGCTGGACGCGCAAGGCGCAGAAGCCGTGCTCGTCCGCCCCGACCATTATGTCTTCGGCACCGGCGAGCCTGCCGACCTCATCACCATATGGGAAGGAAAGCTCCGGCCATGACAATCACCCTGGCCCAGGCCCGTTCGATCATCGACGCCGCGCTCGCCCACGCCCGCGCGCAGGATGCACAGCCGCTCGCCATCATCATCCTGGACGCAGGCGCGCACCCCGTCGCCTTCGCGCGTGAGGATGGGGCCAGCCTCTTCCGCTTCGACATAGCCAGGGCAAAAGCCTCGGGCGCACTGGGGATGGGGGCGGACACACGGACCATCGCGACCCGCGCCGCCTCCAACCCCGCCTTCTTTCAGAGCGTGGTGGCCGTCACCGGCGGCCAGCTCGCTCTGTCACCCGGCGGCGTCATCATTCGCGATCTGGAAGGGCGAATGATCGGCGCCGCCGGGACCAGCGGCGACACCGGCGACATGGACGAAGCCTGCGCCATCGCCGGGATCACCGCCGCCGGCCTTACTTACGGAGCGCAATCATGAAGCTACGCAGCATCGAACTGGCGCTGCCCCACGCCGCGGAGGCCGCCGCTTTCCTGACCGGCATATGGGGCATGGCCCCTGCCGAAGTCCGGGGCGGCACCCATTATCTGCGCGGTTCCGGCCCCTTCCCCTATCTCGTCGCGCTCGAAGAGTCGGCGGAGCCCTATGTCCGCTCCACCACCTTCACCTGCTCGCCGGAACGGCTGGAAGACCTCAAAGCCAGCATCGCGCGCGCCAAGCTCCCTGCCCGGCCCGTCACCTCGGAAGATCCCGGAGGCGGCCATGGCATCATCGTCGAACTGGCCGAGGGCGAACTGTTCCGCTTCCTCGCCGATGCGAGCGAGGCCGCCCCGCTCGAAGGCAAGGACCTTCCCGTAAAGCTCACCCACGTCGTGTTCAACGCGACCGATGCCGAAGCCACCGGCGCCCTGATCGAACAAGCGCTGGGCTTTCGCGTCTCCGACCGGACGAAGGGCATGGTCTTCGTCCGCTGCAACGAATCCCATCACTCGACCGCCTTCGCCCGCGCGGGCTTTTCCTCGCTCAATCACATCGCCTTTGAGATGGCGGACATGGACGCGGTGATGCGCGGCATCGGCCGCCTGCGCGACCATGGCATGGCCCCCGCCTGGGGCCCCGGCCGCCATGGCCCCGGCGCGAACGTCTTCGCTTATTTCATCGCCCCCTTCGGCCCGGTGATCGAATTTTCCACCGCCGTCGAAAAGGTGGCGGACGACTATCAGCCGGGCGCGCCGGAAGACTGGACCTGGCCCGAAGGCCGCATCGACCAGTGGGGCATGTCCGACAAGGATTTCGCAGGGCTCCGCGCCGCCGAGGAAAAATTCCGCCACCGCCGCGACTGGACCCCGCAGCCCCTCAATGAGGAACAAGCCTGATGCGTTACATGAGCTTCCGCCGCCCGGACGGCACTCCCAGCTTCGGCCGTCTCGACGGCGGCACGATCATCGAACTCACCGGTGCGCCCAGCCTGAAAGCCGCGCTCGCCGCAGGCAATCTCGCGAGCCTCGACGAAGGCAGCCGCTACGACCGTGCCGACATCGTCCTGCTGCCGGTCATCCCCGACCCGGCCAAGATCCTCTGCGTCGGCCTCAACTATGCCGAGCATGTGAAGGAAACCGGCCGCGAGCAGAAGGAGCATCCCGCCATCTTCGTCCGCTATGCCGACAGCCTCGTCGCGGACGGCCAGCCGATGGTGAAGCCCAGCGTCACCAGCCGCTTCGACTATGAAGGCGAGCTCGCCGTCATCATCGGCAAGCCCGCGCACAAGGTCGCCCGCGCCGACGCCATGGCCCATGTCGCTGGCTACGCCTGCTTCAATGATGGCTCCGCCCGCGACTGGCAGCGCCATAATATCCAGTTCACCCCCGGCAAGACCTTTCCCGGCACCGGCGGCTTCGGCCCCGCGCTGGTGACGCCGGACGAGGCGGGCAGCCTCGCTTCGCAGCGCGTCCAGACCCGCCTCAACGGGGAACTGGTGCAGGATCAGCCGATCAGCGACATGATCTGGGATATCGCCACGGTCATCGAATATATCTCCGCCTTCACCCCCTTAAGCCCCGGCGACGTCATCGCCACCGGCACCCCCGGCGGCGTTGGCGATAAGCGCCAGCCCCAGCTCTACATGAAGGCGGGCGACAAGGTGGAAATCAGCATCGGCGTCATCGGCACGCTGACCAATCGCATCATCGACGAACAGTAAATAACAAGGGGAGAGGAAAACATCATGCGCAAGTTCACCACACATATAGCGCTGGGCAGCGCCAGCCTGATCGCGCTCGCCACGCCCGCCATGGCGCAGGATACCGCCACGGCATCGCCGCAGGCATCGGAAGACGCGTCCTCGGACATCATCGTCACTGCCCAGCGCAAGGCGGAAAAGGTGACGGAGGTGCCGATCTCCATCACCGTCGCCAATCAGGCGCAGCTGGAACGGCAGCAGGTCAACACCCTCAATGACCTGAACCGCGTCGCGCCCAGCCTTGAAATCCAGCAGGCGCCCGGCCAGAATACCGGCGGCGGCGGATCGATCCGCGGCATCGGCACCCAGACCTTCTCGGCAGGCGCGGTCGCTTCGGTCGGCGTCGTCGTGGACCAGGTCAGCCAGGGCAATGCGAACATCAGCGACCTGTTCGACGTCAGCCGCATCGAAGTGCTGAAGGGTCCGCAGGGCACCCTGTTCGGCCTCACCACCTCGGCGGGCGTCATCAACATCACCACCAACGCGCCCGATCCCAGCGGCTTTTCCGCCCGCCTGCGCGGCGAACTGTCCGACGCGGGCACCGTTGGATCGAAGTTCGGCAATCAGGTGCTTCAGGGCGTCGTCAACATCCCCCTCGCCCCCAACGCCGCCGTTCGCGTCTCCGGCGTCGCCAACTTCCGCCAGGGCGTCAACCGCAACGCGACCACCGGAAAGCTCAACGACAATGACCGCTGGGGCGTTCGCGGCCGCCTGTTGTGGGAGCCCACGGACAATCTCATCGTCAACCTGATCGGCGACTATGCCAAATCCCGCGCGGAAAATGGCGGCGACTTCTTCACCTTCGTGAAGACCAGCGGGCCGGGCACGGCGCTTGGCGGACTGCTCGCCGATCCGGTGGGCATCACCGCCCGCCTTGCAAGCTGCGGCGTCACGCCGCGCGAGGGCAATCAGGATTATTGCACCAGCCAGTCCTATGTCGGCCACACTGAAAATTACGGCGGCTCGCTCCAGCTTGATTATGACGCCGATCCCTTCACCATCACCTCCGTCACCGCCTATCGCCGCAGCAGCGAAACCGGCTTCGGCGCGGCGAGCTTCGTTTTCCGGGGTGACCCGCTGGAACTTCAGGTTGCCAACGGTCCGGTCAACCGGCGGCTGAGCCTATTCACGCAGGAATTCCGCATCTCCTCCCCATCGGATCAGTTTTTCGAATATACCGCTGGCGCTTTCTTCTCGCATCAGAAGCAGACGCGCGATCCTGAAACGCTGGCGGTTACGGTCGTGCCCTTCCCCGGTCTCGTGATCCCGATCACGTCCAATCCGGGCGCGGACGACACGATCATCGACCGGTCGCTGGCCTTCTTCGGCCAGGGCACCTTCCACCTGACGCCCGCCCTGCGCCTGATCGCGGGCGGCCGCTACACGACCGACCGGCTGTCATTGGACCGCTTCAATTACGCCCCCGAATTCGCCGCCGATCCGGTGCAGAAGGAGGTTCTGGACGTCGATAATTTCTCCTGGAAGCTGGGCGCTCAATATGACCTCGCCCGTAACATGATGGTCTATGCAACCGCCGCGCGGGGGTTCAAGGGCGGCCAGATCGCCACCCCGGCTTCCAGCGCCGCCAATCCGCGCCTGCCCTATGTCGTGCTGCCGGAAATCCCGACATCCTATGAAGCAGGTCTCAAGGCGACGCTGTTCGGCGGCTGGGTCGCCGACCTCAGCATCTTCTACAGCAAGATCAAGAATTTCCAGGCGCAGCAATGCACGGTCGACAATACGGGCGTCATTTCCTGCGATCAGCGCAACATCAACGGCGTGAAGTCACGGGGCGCGGAAATCAACTTCTTCGGCAAGGTCTTCGACGGCCTGTCTCTGAACACCGGCTTCATCTATGCCAAGGCGACCTATCCCGGCGGCTTCCTCGGCACCGACAGCACGAATATCGGCGGCACCCAGCTTGCCTATGCGCCCAAATATAAATTCACCCTGTCGGGAGAATATGAGGCCCCGGTCACCAGCAGGTTCAACGGCTTCCTGGCCGTCGACACCGTGTGGAAGTCGCGCGTCCGCTATGAAGCCAATTCGAACCGCGAAACGACCTTCCGGCCGCATTGGCTGGTCGGCGGGCGGATCGGCATCCGTACGGAAGATGATCGCTTCAGCGTGGCGGTGTTCGGGCGGAACCTGTTCAACGTGCATGAACCCTCACTCATGCAGAGCGCCTTCCCCTATACGACGGACACGGGAGAACAGAATATCGGCGCGATTTACGGTCCCCAGTCCTTCCGTCAGGTCGGCTTGAGCTTCGACGCCAAATTCTGATGAAGGAGAGGCCGCGCATGGACATGGCAGCGAAAATCGCGGCTCTGGGCCAATCCCTTGGCCCCGATGTGCTGCAATCCGTGCGCGATCTCTTCACCGAAGAACAGGAGAGGCTGGCCGCATCCCAGCCAGCCTCCTTCACCGGCATCTCCTACGGCCCGCACGAACGCCACCGCCTCGACCTCTACGCCCCCCAAGGCGCACTCTCAGCGCCCATCCTCATCTTCCTCCACGGCGGCGGCTTCCTGAAAGGCGACAAGGGCAGCGCAACTAACTGGCCCAACGCCAATGTTGGCCGCATGGCGGCGCAGTCTGGCTTCGTCGGCATCGTCCCCAACTACCGCCTCGCCCCCGATCACCAGTGGCCCGCAGGCCCCGAAGATGTCGCATCCGTCATCGCCTGGGTCAAAGCCAATGCCGCGCAGCATGGCGGCGATCCCGGCCGCATCGTCCTCGCCGGAACCTCGGCAGGCGCGGTCCATGCCGCTGGCTATATCAAGCGTTCAGGCACCGCCGATATCCGCGCCGCCATCCTGCTGTCCGGCCTCTACGGCTACACCCCGCTCGATGAACGCGACACGCTCTATTATGGCGACCCGTCCCTCTACCCCGGCCGCATGCCGCTGGAGGCCGTGGCCTCCACCACCCTGCCCCTCTTCATCGCCTGCGCCCAGCATGACCCCGCCCGTTTCCAGCAGGAATTCCTCGCCCTGCTCCAGGACCGTCTTGCCCGGCACGGCACGATGCCGCGCGCCATGATCGTCAGCGGCCATAACCACTACAGCCTGCCCATGCATCTCGGCACGGCCGACCGCCGCCTTGCCGACGAAATCAGCGCCTTCATTCACGACACAACAAACTAAACCCAAATAGGGAGAGAGACATGATCGACCGCCGGACCCTGCTCGCCACCGGCGCGGCGCTCGCCGCCAGCCCCGCGCTCGCCGCCGCCGACAGGCTGAGCAACCGCAGCTTTCCGCAAGGCTTCCTCTGGGGCGCCTCCACCGCCGGGCATCAGGTCGAAGGCAATAATGTCGCCAGCGACCAGTGGCTGCTCGAAAATATCCAGCCCACCATCTACTCCACGCCCTCCGGCGACGCCGCCAACAGCTTCGCCCTTTGGCCGCAGGACATGGACCTCGCCAAGGGCATGGGCCTCAACAGCTATCGCTTCTCGCTCGAATGGGCGCGCATAGAGCCTGAACCCGGCCTCTTCTCCATCGCCATGCTCGACCATTACAAGCGCATGATCGCAGGCGCTCGCGAGCGGGGCCTGAAGCCGGTCGTCACCTTCAACCACTTCACCGCGCCCCGCTGGTTCAGCGCCATGGGCGGCTGGACCAACAGCGAAGGCATCCGGCTTTTCGCCCGCTTCTGCGACCGCGCCGCCCGGCATCTGGCGGATGGCATCAGCCACGCCATCACCTTCAACGAGCCGAACATCCTCCTCGTCCTGCGCGCCGTCGTCCTGCCGCCGCAGGTGCTCGAAGCGCAAAAGGCCATGCTCGCCGAAGCCGCCCGCCGCATGGGCACGCCCAAATTCACCGCCCTTAACGCCGCCAACATGGACGATCTCAACGCGATGCAGGCGAACCTCGTCCCCGCGCACAAGGCCGCAAGGGCCGCGATCAAGGCGGTGCGCGGCGACCTTCCCATTGGCCTCTCCCTATCCATGTTCGATGATCAGGCCATCGGCCGCAACAGCATCCGCGACGCGAAGCGGCGGGAGCTTTACGGCAACTGGCTCGAAACCGCCCGCGCCGACGATTTCCTGGGCGTCCAGAATTACGAGCGCAATATGTGGAGCGGCAAGGGCAAGCTCCCCCCGCCCAGGGGCGCGCAGCTCAACTATAGCGGCGCGGAAGTCTACGCTCCCTCCCTAGCAGGCGCCGTCCGCTACGCGCATGAGGCGGCTGGCGTCCCCATCTTCGTCACCGAACATGGCGTGGGGACAGATGATGACAGCATCCGCGCGCGTTTCATCCCCGCGGCGCTCGCCGAACTGCAAAAGACCATCGCGTCCGGCGTCCCCGTCATCGGCTATTCCCACTGGTCGCTGATCGACAATTTCGAATGGATCTTCGGCTATCGCCCCAAATTCGGACTGCACAGCTTCGACCCGCAGACTTTCGCCCGCATTCCCAAGCCAAGCGCGGCTGTCTACGGTGCCATCGCGCGCGCCAATGCGGTCTGACGGAACATAAGAGAGGAGACCTGATCGATGAAGCATCTGGCCCTGGCCGTCCTGGCTCTGGCGATCGCCGCCCCCGCCGCCGCGCAGATGAATATCGAGCCTGCCGCCAGGCCGAAGCTCGCCGAAATCCCGCTCTACCCCGCTTCGAAGGATGCGGACAGGGAGCAGTGGGAGCGTATCAGCGGCAGATATGGTAACGTCGTGATCGACAACCGGACAGTCCGCAACGTCACCCGCCCGGCCATCACTCCCTATCTGCCCGATCCCGCCAAGGCGACCGGCGCGGCCGTGGTGGTCGCGCCCGGCGGAGCCTTCATGTCCCTGTCCATGTCGAGCGAAGGGGAGGATATCGCCCGCTGGTTCGCTGATCAGGGCATCGCCGCCTTCGTCCTCAAATACCGCCTCAACGAAACGCCGCGCGATCCGAAGGCTTTCATGGCCGCGCTGGGCCAGCGCATGGCCCAGGCCGCCCGCAACCGGGCCGGAGCGGATGTCAAGGAACCCCGCGCCACCCAGGACGCGCTCGCCGCCCTCGCCCTGATCCGCAGCCGCGCGAAGGAGTTCCGCATCGATCCCGCCCGCACCGGCATGATCGGCTTTTCCGCTGGAGCCATGACGGCCTTGAACGCCGCGCTGGAAGGAAAGGGCAGCGCCCGCCCCGCCTTCATCGGCTATATTTACGGCCCGATGACCGCCGTTGCCGTACCGGCCGATGCGCCGCCCATGTTCGCAGCCATCGCGATGGACGATGGCCTGTTCAAGAATCAGGGCTTCGCCATCGCCGAAGCCTGGCGCGACGCCCGCCGTCCGGTCGAGCTGCACGCCTATGAACGTGGCGATCACGGCTTCGGCATCGGCCGCCCCGGCACCACTTCCACCGGCGTCCTGCCCCAATTCGCCAGCTGGCTGCGGATGCACGGACTGCTGAACAAAGACACGCCCCAGTGACCGGGGCCATCTCGATCCGGCGCGAGGCCGCGATCAGCTTCCTCATCAATGCAGCGCTCAGCCTTGCCTTTTTCACCGGCACCTTCGGCCTTGCCTCCCGGCCCTTGAACTGGGGCGCGCCCGGCGGCCTGGCGTTCGACTTCATCCCCCAAAGCGCCGCCGTCGCGCTGATGAGCGCCCTTGTCCCCCCGCTCCTCGCCCGGCGGCACTTGTCCGGCCGGCCACTGCGCCCCGTCCTGCTACGCGCCCTCCTGCTCGCGGCCGGCGGCGCGATGCTGGGCGGCCTGCTTGCCTTCTTCACCCGGACCAACGCCCCCATCGCGCTCCCCGCCGCCCTCATCCTGAAGCTCGTCTATGGCGGCACGCTCGGCGCGCTCGTCACCACCGTCGCCCTGCGAAGCCTTCTCCGCCCCTGACCATCAGAGGACCAGTCCCATGATCCGCCGCCCCTTCCGCCTCGCACTGCTGCTCGCCTGCACCGCCTTTGCAACGCCGCTGCTCGCCGACGATCTGGCGGACGGCTTCCAAAATCCGCCGCAAAGCGCCCGCCCGCGCGTCTGGTGGCACTGGATGAACGGCAATATCACCAGGGAAGGGATCGACAAGGATCTCGACTGGATGGCCCGCATGGGGATTGGCGGCGTCCAGAATTTCGACGCCAGCCTGATGACGCCGCAGATCGTGCCCCGGCGCCTGTCCTACATGACGCCGGAATGGAAGGACGCCTTCGCCCACGCGGTCCGCACGGCAGACGCCAAGGGACTGGAATTCGCCATCGCCTCCTCGCCCGGCTGGAGCGAGACGGGCGGTCCCTGGGTAAAGCCCGAAGATGCGATGAAGAAGCTCGTCTGGGCGCAAGCCGATGTGAAAGGCGGCCGCCGCTTTACCGGCCCCCTGCCGGTGCCGCCGGGCGTCGCCGGGCCTTTCCAGAACGCGCCCCTCACTGAAGCGCTGCCCGGCGCGGGGGAGGGCGCAAAGGCCCTTCCGCCATTCTACCGCGACGCGCGCATCCTCGCCTATCCCGTAAAGCCTGCCGCCCTCCCTGTCCCTCAGGCGCGCCTGCCCGATGGCAGCACGGTCGACGCGGCCGCCCTCTCCGACGCCGATCTCACCAGCGAAGTGACGGTGCCAACGGGCAGCGCGGCCCAGCCCGGCGCGCTGATCCTGGACTATGGAAAGCCCGTCACCGTCCGCGCCGCCACCATCTTCATCCCCAATGCCAAGCCGCCCTTCCGCGATCCCGCTTACCGACCCGTTCTGGAGGCGGAGCAGGGCGGCGGCTGGCGCACCCTCGGCAGCTTCGCGCTGTCCGAAGCGGCGAGCACCATCTCCTTCCCGGCAGCCACCGCCCGCCGTTTCCGCGTCGTGCTGCGCCCCAATGACGCGCCGCCCGCGCCGGGCCTTGGCGATGGCGCGCCGGGCGCGCTGGTCGCGGACTTCTTCGGCTCTGCCACCAAGGCGGCGCTGCCGATCGGTGAGCTTCGCCTGTCCGCCGAACCCCGCCTTGACGGTTTCGAGGCGAAGGCGGGCTTCACCGTCCTGCGCGACTACAGCACTTTGCCGGTGCCCGCCGCCTCCGCCAAGGGCGCGATCGATCCGGCGAAGGTGATCGACATCACGAAGCACCTTCGCCCCGGCGGCACGCTCGACTGGACCGCGCCAGCGGGCAGCGACTGGCGCATCCTGCGGCTTGGCTATTCGCTGACCGGAAAGGTCAATCACCCCGCCACCGCCGAAGCGACGGGCCTCGAAGTCGACAAATATGATCCCGCCGCCGTCCGCCGCTACATCGAAACCTATCTCTCCATGTATCGCGACGCGGCCGGGCCCGACTGGATCGGCGCAAGGGGCATCCGTGCCCTGCTGACCGACAGCATAGAGGTTGGCCCGTCCAACTGGACCCCCCGCATGGTGGAGGAGTTCGCCGCCCGGCGCGGCTACGACCCGCTGCCCTATTTTCCCGCGCTCACGGGCGCGGTCGTCGGCTCGCCCGCCCGCAGCGAAGCCTTCCTCTACGATTTCCGCCGCACCCTCGCCGATCTGCTGGCGGACGCCCATTATGGCACCATTGCCAAGGTCGCCCATGAAAATGGCCTGAAAGTCTATGGCGAAGCGCTGGAGGATGGCCGCCCCGTGCTGGGCGACGACCTTGCCATGCGCCGCCACGCAGATGTGCCGATGGCGGCGCTCTGGACGTGGAACCGCGATGGCAAGCCGCGCCCGACCCTGCTCGGCGACATGAAGGGCGCGGCCTCCGTCGCCCATATCTACGGCCAGAATATCGTCGCGGCGGAATCGATGACATCGGCCTTCTCTCCCTGGGCCTTCGCGCCTTCGGACTTGAAGCGCATCATCGACCTGGAGTTCGCGTCCGGCATCAACCGCCCGATCGTCCACACCTCCGTCCACCAGCCCGCCGATGACAAGCTGCCCGGCCTGTCGCTCATGATCTTCGGCCAATATTTCAACCGGCATGAAAGCTGGGCGGAAATGGCCAGGCCCTGGGTCGATTACATGGCCCGCACCGCCTATCTGCTCCAGCAAGGCCGCGACCATGCCGACATCGCCTGGTTTCCCGGAGAAGACGCGCCGATCACCGCGCTTTTCTTTAATGGCGCGCCCGCTGGCCTGCCCAGGGGCTATGCCTATGACTTCGTCAACGCCGACATCCTCTCCAACGTCCTGAAGGTCGAGGATGGCCAACTCGTCGCCCCCGGCGGCGCCCGCTACCGCGCCCTCTATCTCGGCGGGTCCAGCCGCGTCATGACGCTGCCCACCCTCCGCCGCATCGCCGCGCTGGCGGACGCGGGCGTCCCGGTCATCGGCGAAGCGCCCCAGCGCGATCCGGCGTTCAAGGATGATCCGGCCGCCTTCGCCGCGCTGGCCGATCGCCTCTGGAAAGGCACCACCACGGCCAGGCCGCGCATCATCCCCGGCGCGGACCCGGACGCGGCCATGGCCCGCATCGGCATCGGTCCCGATTTCCGCATCACCGGAGGGGCAACCGACAGCGACTATCGCTTCGTCCATCGCAGGCTGCCCGATGGCGACCTCTATTTCGTCAACAACCGCCTCAACCGCGCGGAAAAGGTCGAGGCCCGTTTCCGCATCACCGGCCGCCAGCCCGAAATCTGGCGCGCCATGGATGGCAGCGCCGCGCCCGTCTCCTACCGCACCGAAGGACAGGAAACGGTGATCCCGATCGACGTGGGGGCGGAGGACGCCTTCTTCATCCTCTTCCGCAAGCCAGCCACCGCACCATCGGCGGCCATTCCCGCCCCCGCCCCGCGCCGGATCGCCACGCTGGACCGGGCCTGGCAGGTGCGCTTTCAGCCTGGCCGCGGCGCGCCCGCATCGCTCATGCGCCACCTCTCTCCGCTGAGCGAGGCGGCAGAGAACGGCGTCCGCTACTTTTCCGGCATCGCGACCTACAGCAGCCGTTTCACCTTGCCCAAAGCCGCAAAGCGCGGCCAGCCCCTGTGGCTCGACCTTGGCAAGGTCGGCGACCTCGCCGAAGTCCGCGTGAACGGCCAGCTAGCGGGCACCACATGGTTCGCGCCCTACCGGCTGGACATCGGCCGTTTCGTCACCTCCGGCAGCAATCAACTGGAAGTGAAGGTCGCCAACCTCTGGGTCAACCGCCTTATCGGCGACAAGCAGCCGGGCGCTGAAAAGATCACCTTCACCGCCGCTCCCACCTACAAACCCGATGCGCCCCTGCGTCCCAGCGGCCTCATCGGCCCGGTGACGCTATGGGCTGACTGAATGATCATGAACCGCAGACATTTCATGGGTTCGGCCGCCGCCTTCATGGCGGGCGCGGGTCATCATAGATAATGACTTTGCGGGAGACCCCGATGGCCTGTTTCAACTGGCCCATCACCTCCTATCCCCGTCCGTCCGCATCCCCATGATCATCAGTTCGCACCTGCCGCCCCGGTTCGGCGGCCCCGCGTCCGCCGCGGAGGGGATGGCGAAGGCGAAGGAACTGCTCGCCGTCATGAAGGCCACTGGCGCAGCGAAGCTGTTAGCGGGGTCTGAATCATCCATTCCCTCGCGCAGGTCGTGGAAACCAGGCCCGGCAACGGCCGCCATCGTCCATGAAGCGATGCGCGCGGGCAGGGACGATCCGCTCGTCTATGCCGCTGGCGCCGGGCTCACCGAACTGGCGCTGGCCTGGCTCGCCGAACCGCGAATTGGCCGCCGCCTGAAACTTGTGTGGATTGGCGGGGGCGAACATGCCGGAACCGGCTATCCCCCTCCCGGACCCGATGAGGCGGAGTTCAACGTCTCGATCGATCCCATCGCAGCCCAGATCATCTTCAACGAATCCGACATCGACATCTGGCAAGTGCCCCGCGACGCCTACCGGCAGATACTGTTCACATCGGCGGAGATGCAGGACCTCGCCACTTCAGGCCCGCTCGGCCGCTTCCTGCAAGGGCAACTGGACGGCATGGCGTCCAAGCTGGCGAAGATTCCCGGATTTTCCGCCATGCCCGCCACGGAAGTCCATATCTTGGGCGACAGCCCCCTCGTGACGCTGACCGCGCTGCTGACGCCGGTCCAGCCCGATCCGTCCTCCAGCCGCTACATCCTCAAGCCCACGCCGCATCTTCTGGCGGATGGACGCTATCGGGAAAACCCCAACGGCCGCCCGATGCGCGTCTACACATCGATCGACGCAAGTCTCACCATCCGCGACATGGTGAGCAAGTTCAGGGCGCGCCGCAAAATCCCGTGATGGTGATGTCCTTCCCAAACAACATTTGACCTGACGGCGCGATCTGGGCGAAGCCCTGCGCCATGCTGAAGGTCGATCACGCAGTCATCATCGGAGGAGGGTTCAGCGGAACCCTGCTCGGCATCAACCTGCTGCGCTATGGATCGCTCAAGGTCACGATCATCGAGCGGCAGGCGGACCGGCTGGGGCGCGGCCTTGCCTATGGAGCGGCGCAGGAGGGGCATATCCTCAATGTCCGCGCCGCCAATATGAGCGCACTGCCTGATCAACCGCGCCATTTCGTGGATTGGCTGGAACGCGAAGGACTGGGCCGTGAAAGCAGCTTCGCCACCCGCCGTGACTATGGCGCCTATCTCTGCGCCTTGCTGGAAGAGGTGAGCGGCGCGGCGCAAGGCAGATTGACGACATTGACCGGCGATGCCGTCGACCTGCTTCGGACCGGCGAAGGGGTCCGCGTCCTGCTACGCTCCGGCGAGCATGTGAATGCCGCCATCGCCGCGCTGGCGCCGGGCAATCTGCCGCCGCATGACCTGCCCGCCTTCACCGGCCTGCACAGCGCCGCCTATGTCAATGATCCCTGGGTTGCGGGCATTGCGGAGGGGCTGCGTCCGAATGACGAACTGCTGCTGCTGGGCAGCGGACTGACGGCGGTCGATTGCGCGCTCAGCCTTGACAGCGCCGGGTTTCGCGGCCGGATCATCGCGCTGTCGCGGCGGGGATTGTCGCCCCACGACCACCGGCCGCCCGCGCCCCATGATGCGCGCCGGGAACGGCCGAAAGGCAGCCTGTCCCAACTGGTCAAGACTGTCAGAACCCGCAGCGCGGACATCGGCTGGCGCAATGCCGTCGATGAATTGCGGCCCTTCATTCAGGATATGTGGCGCGCGGCAAGTCCCCAGGAACGAAGCCGCTTCCTGCGCCATCTGCGCCCTTATTGGGACGTGCACCGGCACCGCGTCGCGCCGCAGGTGGCGGAACGGCTCGCCCGGCTGCAAGCGGAGGGCCGCCTCCAGATCCGCGCCGGAAAGGTGGTGAAGGTCACGCCCGAAGCTGCGGCGCTGCATGTCCGGTTGCGCGGACGCGGCCAGTCGGCGGCGGAAACGATCCACGCCGCGAAGGTCATCAACTGCACCGGCCCGCTCGGCGACCTGCGCCGCACCGACGACCCGCTGTTGCGGCGTCTCGCCGGACGGGGCGACATCCGTCCCGATCCGCTGGCCATCGGCATCGATGTCGATCGCCAGTGCCGCGCGATCAGCAGGGACGGCGCGGCGCAGCAGCGACTGTTCGTCGTCGGCCCCATGACCCGGGGCGCGCATTGGGAAATCGTCGCCGTCCCCGATATCCGGCGGCAGGTCTGGGCCCTCGCCCGTGAGATCACCGGCGCCCACTGGGTCGCGGCGGAAGGTCTGTAGGCCCCCCACCCCGCCATCCACCTGCTGCTGACGGAGCAGCAACGATCATCAGCGCTGTGCAATTTCAAACAGCCGCCTGGCAGGACCGCATAGAACCCGCCGTGAAATCAGCCATTTAGCAAAATGGCACAGCCTTTGCGACGGCTCCCCCGTCCGATCCGCACAACGCGGACAAGTTTCAACATCAGGGGGAACCTCCTTGTCCAGAAAGACCCATTCGTCGCGAACGCGCCCTATCCTTGGGGCCAGCATCCTTGCCCTGTTCGCGGCTGGCCATGCGCCCGCCGCGCTCGCCAGCGAAGCCGCCGCTGCGGCGGACAGCGCCATCCCCGCCGATGCGGCTGATACTGCCGAAGCGGATTCCGGCTCCGGGATCGTCGTCACCGCGCAGCGCCGCGAGGAACGGTTGCAGGATGTACCCGTCGCCATCACCGCTTTCGACAAGGACCTGTTCACCGTGGGCGGCCTTGGCCGGTCGGCGAACGAAGTGCTGAACTATGTGCCCAACGCGTCGGCGGGCACGCAGCAGCATGGCCGCCCGCGCTGGTGGATTCGCGGCGTCGGCGCGGGCCAGCAGCAGCTCGACCTTGCCAGTCCGGTCGGCTTCTACCTGGACGATGTCTATATCAGCAACTCCAGCGCCACCGGCCTGCCGCTGTTCGACCTGGAGCGGGTGGAAGTCCTTCGCGGTCCCCAAGGGACGCTGTGGGGCAAGAACACGACCGGCGGCGCGATCAACGTCATTTCCAAGCGTCCCTCGCTGAACGGCCAGGACGACAGCTATGTGAAGCTGGAATATGGCAGTTACGACAACAAGATCGCTGAAGGCGGCATCGGCACGACAATCGTCGATGACAAGCTGGCGGCGCGCCTGTCCTTCCGCTTCGACGATCGCGGCGGCCGCTTCGACAATCTCTACACTGGCGGCAAGTCCAACGAGATCAAAGACAATGTGATCCGTGGCCAGCTGCTCGCGAAACCCACGGATAATCTTCAGGCGCTGCTGAGCGTCCATTATCGCGATTATGACACGGATGGCACTTACTGGACGACCGCCAGCTACGCCGCCAGCGGCGTGGTGCGCAACGGCTATGTGCCGTCGACCGATATCAACGACGTCAGCATCAACGCGCCAGAATATAGCCGCAACAAGCAGTTCGGCGGCTCGCTGCATGTCGATCTGGATCTGGGGGGCGCTGCGCTGACGTGGATCGCGGGCTATGAGCGGTTCAAGACGCGCGGCGCAGGCGATGGCGACTATACGCCGCTGGAAATCTCGCGCAGCTATTCGGCGGCGCGGACCAGCCAGTGGACGCAGGAACTGCGCCTCGCCTCCAACGGCAACGACCGGCTGAGCTGGATCATCGGCGCATTTTACTTCAACGAGAAGATCCGCTCCAACGCCTTCTCCGCGACCCTGCCGCAGACGGCGGTGCCAGCGCTGGCGATCACGCCCACGGCGCCCACGCCAGCCTTCAGCGAAACGGCCTACCGGCACAAGGCCGAAAGCGGTGCGGTGTTCGGCAGCACCACCTTCCGCTTCACCGACGCGATCAAGCTGACGCTGGGCGGCCGCTGGACGCGGGAGACGAAGACGCTGGATTTCGACAGGCGGGCGTCTGCTGGAGCTTCGTGGAGCAATTATGCCCAGTGGTGGAATAGTTACACTGGCGCTATCGGCGGTCCGGGCACTTTCGGCAATGATCTGAAACGCACCTGGGACGCCTTCACCTATGATGTGACACCATCGTGGAACATCGATTCCAACAACCTCATCTATGCGAAATTCTCCCACGGCGTGAAGTCGGGCGGCTTCAATACCGCCGCGACCTTGCCCGTCGCGCTAACGGCCGTACGGCCCGAAAAGCTCGACGCCTATGAGATCGGCTATAAATCGACATGGCTCGACGGGTTGCTGACGTTCAACGCAACGGCGTTCCATTATGATTACAAGGACGTGCAGGTGAATGTCGTCGGCCCCAATCCGGGCGCCGTGGGCGGAGCGACCGTGTCCTACCTCCAGAATGCGGAAAAGGCCAAGGTCGATGGCGCCGAGTTCGAACTGACGCTGGCCCCCGCTCAGGGACTGAAGTTCAACGCGGCGCTTGGCTTGCTGGACACCGAATATCAGAAGTTTCAGGTGCTGAACGGCGGCGCGAACCTGGCAGGCGCGCAGTTCGTCCGCTCGCCCAAGGTGACGCTCAATGCCGGTGGCTCCTATCGTTTCGCGCTGGCCGATCTTGGTACGATCGAACTGGCGGCCGATGCCCGCTACCAGTCGCGGCAATATTATTTCGTGACGCCGCAAGATGCGGACAATCGCTATTATCTGACGCAGAAGCCCTATACGCTGACCAACCTGCGCGTCACCTATACGACGCCCAGTGAGAATTTGAGCATCACCGGCTTCATCAACAATCTGTTCGATGTGCGCTACCTCAACCACTCGCTGCCGGGCGCCAACTTCGCGCAGCCGTCGAACCCGGCCTTTGGCCAGACAGGCGACACCGTCGCCTGGGCCGATCCCCAGACGCTGGGCGTGGCCGCGCTTTTCCGCTTCTGACGTGGAAGGGGCCGGGCGATCCCCGGCCCCTCCGCAAAAAGAATAGGCGCCGGGAGTCCTCCCGGCGCCTATTTAATTTATATTTCAATATGTTGCGTGATAACTTGCAAGAATAATCGGTTCGATCAATTTAATAGTTCACTCAGCAGCAACGGGCAATGCAGAAGCCTGACGGCCTAGCAGCGGCAGCACCTCTTCGCCGACGCGATAGGCTTCCTCCAGATGCGGCGTGCCAGCCAGGATGAAGGCATCCGTCCCGCGCGCGATCAGGTCATCCAGCCGCGCCGCGCATTGCTCATAGCTGCCCACGATGCCCAGCGCAGGCCCGCCGCGCAGCAGGCTGAAGCCGCCCCACAAATTGGGCGCGACGATCAGGTCGTCATAACGGCGCGCGTCGGCAGGGCGGAGCGCGGCCTGACGCGCCGCGCCCACGGAATCGCTCCCCTGCCCGCCCCAGCGCTGGCGCGCCTCCTCGCTGACATTGGAAAAGCCCTTTTCGATATCGGCCCAGGCTTCTTCCTCGGTGGCGCGGGCGACCAGGTCGACGCGGACCGCGCATTTCTGCTCGCCGCCCAAAGCCGCCGTGCGTTCCTTGACGCGCGCGAACTTCTCGCCCAGTTGCTCGAACGGCTCCAGCCAGGACAGATAATAATCCGCATGACGCGCAGCGGTCTGGAGCGCGGCGTCGGACGAGCCGGAGAACCAGATTTCGGGGAACTCCTCCCCCCGCAACGCTGGCGCGAGGCCGCCCGATCGCAACTGGTAGAAGGCTCCATCATAGGAGAAGTCCGAAGCGTTCCAGACGCCCTTGAAGATGTCCAGAAATTCGCTCGTCCGCCCATAGCGGTCGTCATGGGCGAAGCTGTCGCCCCACCAAAGCTGCGCCGGACCGCCCCCGCCCGTGATGATGTTGAACAACAGCCGCCCGCCCGTCGCGCGTTGAAGGCTGGCGGCCATGCGCGCGGTATGAACCGGATTGCCGAAGCCCGGCTGGAACGCGATCATGAAACGGAAGCTCTTGGTCTCGCGCGCGAGCAGGGAGGAGATCACCCAGGGATCGTCGGTGTTGGGAAAGGACGGGATCAGCCCGCCCTGAAAGCCCACAGCTTCCGCCGCCTGGGCGATGGCCGCCAGATGATCGATATAGGTGAAGCCATCAACCTCTCCGTCGCGGTCCCGGCCCGGCGCGATGTTGCCGGGCCGCAGCGGCGACCAGTCGCCCCGCTCATAACCGCTGGTCTGGATGCTGTTGTGGCAGCCATGGGTCGGCAGCCGCCAGTAAAAGTCGATGGACATGGATTGTCTCCTCAGGCGGCCTGCCGCGCTGCGCTGGTCAGCGCGCGCAGGCGAGGCAGAAGATGCTGGCCGATGCGGTAGGCTTCCTCCAGCGTGGGCGTAGCCTCCAGCACCAGTTCGGTGATTCCGATGGCCGCGAAACCGGCAAGGATTTCAGCGGCCTCGTCATAGCTGGCGACCAGCGTCCCCGGCGCAAGCGGGCGGTCCTGCGCGTCACGCTCCGCGGTCTGCCTGTCGTCCCGCACCAGCAGCGGCTGGATAAGACCAGCGGCGACGCTCCGGCCGTCCGCCAGTGCGTTGAGCCGGGCGATGTCCTTCGCCAGCGCCTCTGTGCTGGCGGGGGCGAAGAGATGCACATCCGCATGGCGGCCCGAAAGCGCCAGCGCCGCATCGCCGCTGCCCTGCAAATAGACGCGCGGGAAGGATGCGCGGTTGAGCGGCGCGTCAAAGCCGCCATTCTCAACCTCGAAATAGCTGCCCTTGAAGCTGAAGGGCCGTTCCCGATGCACGCCGCGCGCGACCGTCAGAAACTCGTCCAGCCTCTGCGCGAGATCGCCGTCGCTGACGAAGTCCGCCTGCGCCTCACGGCCCGCCGGGCCGGCATCGGGCGCGATGGCCCAGCCGAGGCGATCGTGGGCCGCGCGCTGGAAAGTCGTGGCCTGCTTGGCCGCATAGACGGCCGATCCCACCGAAGCGGGAAATTCCGGCACGACATGAATGTGCGGCACCGCGCGCGCGATGATGGCGGCGATGATGCGGCTTTCGTCGGCCTCGATCCGGTGACGCACGAACAGCCCGTCAAAGGCGGTCTGCGCTGCCGCTTGCGCCACTTGCAGAAAATAATCGAAGCGGTTCTGTGTGCTGACGCGGCGGTCACGCGCCAGCGCGGGCAGGCGTTGCCACGCGCCCGGTTCGGACCTTCGCGGTTCGGCGGCAGGATCGAGCCGCCAATGGATGGAGAGCGTCATGCCGCATCCCTTTCCTGCGGGAAGGCCGGGTTATCGAGCGTCCCGGCGAACACGCTTTCGCTGAGTGGACGGCGGCTGTTGGGCGCTTCTGCGCCGTGGAACTGCGGGTCCAGCCCTTCAAGATCGCCCCTGCGCCCCAGCGCGATGATCGCTTCGACCGCGAAATCCTCAGGGATGTTCAGCCGCTCGCGCGCGGCGTCCTTGTCGAAGCCGCCAATGCCATGCGTATGCCAGCCGAGCAGCAGCGCCTGATGCGCGAAATTGGCCCAGGCCGCGCCCGCGTCGAAACTGTGCGAGGGGTTCGGCGCGCGCTCGCCGCGATAATCCAGCTCCCTTGCCGACAGAATGATGATCAGCGCCGACGCCTTGGCCGCCCATAGCTGGTTGCGCGGCACCAGCAGGCTGACATAGGTTTCCCACAGTTCCTCTCCCGGCCGGGCGACCAGGAACCGCCACGGCTGCGCGTTCATTGCGGACGGCGCCCAGCGCGCAGCCTCGAAAGCGGTGTGGAGAACGGCGTCGGGCACCGCTTCGCCGGTGAAGCTGCGCGGCGACCAGCGGTTGGTGAAGAGGGGATCGATGGGGAAATCGGCTATACGGCTCATCAGCGGGCCTCTCTGCTGGGCAAATGGACAAGGTTGCCGGCGCTTTCTGCTGCATCCGCGCCGGATGTGAGTTCGGCCAGGATCTCATCCTTCAACCGGTGAAGCAACGGCGCGCGCCGGTCGCGCGGATGGGGAAGATCGACTTCCACTATCCGGCGGATGCGGCCGGGATTGGGCGACATCACGATCACGCGATCGCCCAGATACAGCGCTTCCTCCACATCATGCGTCACCATAACCATCGTCGATCGCTGCGCCATCCATATCCGCTGCAATTCATTCTGGACGTGAACACGGGTGAGCGCATCGAGCGCGCCCAGCGGCTCGTCCAGCAACAGCAGCTTGGGTTCCGTCACCAGCGCGCGGGCGATGGCGGCGCGCTGGGCCATGCCGCCGGAAAGCTGGTGGGGATAGGCTTTCTCGAACCCCTTGAGGTTTACCAGCGCAATGTGATCGGCGGCGATCTGCGCGCGGCGCGCCTTGGGCGTGCCGGTGTTGAGCAGGGCGAGTTCGACATTCTGCTCCAGCGTCATCCACGGGAACAGGCGATGATCCTGGAACACGATGCCCCGGTCCAGGCTGGTCGTGGCGATCCGCTCGCCATCCAGCCGCAGCTCGCCGCTATAATCGGTGTCGAGCCCGGCGATCAGCCGCAGCAAGGTCGATTTGCCGCAGCCCGACGCGCCGACGATGCTGACGAACTCGCCCGGACGGACATCCAGATTGATGTTGTCGAGTATCTTGCGCGGCGCGCCGCCGATATCGAAACTCTTGTGCAGGCCGCCAACCGTCAGCGCGCCCCGGCTGATGCTCGCGGGTGCGTGCTCGTTTCGGGCTTGGGGGTGAAGGCTCATGCCGTTACTCCGTGTCATGATTGCGCTGGTTGCCAGCGCAGCAGGGACTGGCGCAGGCTGCGGAACAGCTGGTTGATGATGAAGCCGAGGATGGCGGTGACGCTGATCACCACCAGCATGATGTCGAGCCGCTGCTGAACCTGCGCGGCCTGCATGGCGACGCCCAGGCCCGCACCCGCGCCCGTCAGCAATTCCGTGCCGATGGTGGAAATCCAGGCAAAGGCCAGCGCCTGGGTAAGGCCGGTCATCACCAGCGGCATGGCGGCGGGCAGCAGAATGAAGCGGATGCGCTGAAACGTCGAAAAGCGGTAGATGCCGCCGACTTCCAGATAGCGGCGCTCCACCTGCGCGACACCGGCATGGCTGTTGAGCATGGAGGGGAAGAAGGCGGACATGCTGACCACGATCAGTTCCGTCCCCTCGCCCACGCCGAACCACAGGCCGATGAGGGGCAGCCAGCCGATCATCGGCACCTGCCGCAGCGCATGCAGCAGCGGCCCCAGCAGCCGGTCGACCGGCTTCCATATACCCATGGCGATCCCGGCGGCCACGCCCAGCGGCGCGCCTATGGCAAGGCCGGTGAAGGCACGCTCAAGCGTCGCCAGCGTATCGCGCAGCAGTCCGCCGTTGCGCAACAGTTCCGCCAGCGCCGACGCCACTGCGGCGGGGGGCGCGAAGGCCGAAGGATGGGCGCTCCCCTGCCACTGCCACCAGAGGAAGAGGAACAGCGGCACGATCAGGCCGACGCCGAGGCGGACGGGCCAGCGGGTCAGTTGATGCTTCATGCCGCCCTCCAGCGCGTGGCGCGGCTTTCGACCCAGCGCGCGCCGCGATCGAGCAGGAAGCCGATCAGGCCGCTGACGACCACGCCCGCCAGCACCACATCGATCTGGAATAATTGCCGCCCCATCTCCATCATCTGGCCGATCCCGCTGTCCGCCGCGAGCAGTTCAGCCGCGACCAGCACGACCCAGGCGCGCGTCAGGGAAATGCGCAGGCCGGTCAGCACGGCGGGCACCGTCGCGGGCAGCAATATGCGGCGGACCAGTTGATGCAGGCGGAGCCGGTAGATTTTCGCCACGTCGAACCAGTTGCGCGGCACGCCCCGGATGCCGTCGAACGTCGCAAGCGCCATGGGGAAGAAAGCCGCGATCGCCACCACCGCGATCTTGAAAGGCTCGTCAATGCCAAGGAACATGACCATCAGCGGCACGAAGGCGATGACGGGCACTTGCCAAAGCGTCAGGAACAGGGGCGACAGAGCGGCATCCAGCAGGCGCGACAGCGCCAGCGCCGCGCCGAAGATCATGCCCGACACGGCGCCGATCGCGAAGCCCACCAGCAGCCGGTGCAGGCTGTCTCCCACATGCCGCTGCAACTCCCCGGACCCGGCCATATCGGCAAGCGCCTTGGCGACGCCGCTGGGGGGCACCAGCACCTGCTGCGGAAACAGTCCGGTCAGGCAGGCAAGCTGCCATGCGCCAAGGAGCAGGACCGGCGCGGCGAAAGCGCCAACAGGCAGGTTGCGCAGCCGCAGGACGGAAGCCCCGGAAGGAAAAAGCCGCCCCGCCATCAGTTCCGCGCTCCGCCTTCGCGCGCCCAGAACTGCTCCAGTTTCAGGTCCTTCAGCGCCTTGTCGACGAAGCGCTCGTCCAGCAGAGCGCCGGTATCGACCTTCTTGCGGATCAGGCCCCGCTCCAGCGCATAATCGGCGACCGACCGGTAATGCTCTCGCACCGCCGGCCCGAATATGGGCGAGAAACGCTCGCGCCAGGCAATGCCGGACTCGGCATAATCCTTCGCCACGATGTCCTCTGGCAAAGCGCCGCGCGCCGCCCGGCGGATCACTTCGGCCTTGTTCGCCTCATCCGACGCCCAGGCGGCGGCGCGAACGAAGGCTTCCACCACCAATTGAGTCAGATCGGGATGCGCATCGACGAAATCGGCCCGGCCGAACAGCTCCGCGCGCATCTTCCAGTCGGCGGGGGCCTGCTTGGTCGACCAGATCACCCGGCCGATACCCTTCTGCTCGACCAGCAGTCCGTCCGACAGCAGCACGGCCGCATCGACGCTGCCCGACTGCAATGCGGCCGGAGTGGCGGACGGGTTGATGTTGACGATCTTGAAGTCGCTCAGCTTAAGGCCGCTGCTGTCGACCAGCTTGGAAAAGGGCAACTCCCATGGCCGCCCGCGATGCAGCGCGATCCGCTTGCCCTTGAGGTCGGCGATGCTCCTGGCGGCAAGGCCCTTGCGCACGACGATGTAAACATCCTGGCCTTGCCCGACTGGCGCGACGATCTTCAGCGGCACGCCGCCAGCAACGGCGATCACGGCGGGGAAGTCGCCATAGGAAGCGAAGTCGATCCGCTTGCCGGAAAAGCCTTCGTTGATGAGCGGCCCGCCTACCGCCGTCGATACGGGAGTGAAGACCAGATCGACGCCCTTCTTGGCCAATTGCTCCTTCAGCCAGCCCTGTTCGATCACCACGCCGTTAACGCCATTATACACCTGCTTGCCCTGATAGGGATAAGCGATGGAGGCGATGGTGACCGTCTTGACCTCGCCGCCGCCAGCCGCTTCGCCCGATCCCCCGCACGCCGTCAGCAAAGCGCATCCGAGCAGCGCCATCGCGGCGGCAAGCCATGCGCGGGCTTGGGACAGGAAAGACACGCTGTTCTGATAGGCCACTATGAAAGGCTCCGTATTGCCGACCATGTTGAGCCTTTCCCTTGCATGTCGTGTGCCAACCCGGCTTTGCGCGGTCCTGCTGCGGTCCATGCGGCGCATGGGGCGTCACGCTGCTGATTTTGCCGCAGACGCGCGCGGCCGACTGCGCGAAATGAAGCGGCAGCGCTGCCCGGAACCGCGCCTCCGCGTCTGTTCTGCGGCTGGCATGAGCCTTGCGACGCAATTTGTCCTGATGTTGGATCCGGGATTGGCGCTATGCAGCGGCAGTCCCTAGATGGAGGAAGAGGATGGTGAACAGCGTCGCGGAGCGGGCCGCCCTGGACAGCGTCTGGGTGACGCGATGTCCGGTGCCCGCCGCGTCGGGCGTCGCTTGCGCCAAGGGCTGGATGGCGGAAGCCTTCGGCCAGCAGGGGATCGCGGTCAAGCGCGTCCATGAGCTGGGTTTGAACCTGGTCGCCAGCGATCCTGAAAACCAGGCGCGGCACCTGTTCCGCGAAGGCGGCAATATCCAGGCGCTGGCCGCCCGCGCATTGGGCGCGCCGACCCGCGTGATCGGGCTTACCTGGATCGACGAGCGGCAGGCGATCATGGTGCGCCCCGATGTCGGCGTCATGGACCCCGCTGGTCTGAAGGGATTGCGCTTCGCCCTGCCCGGCTATGGCCGGACCCATGGCGAAAGCATCGCGCGCGGCATGGCGCTCCAAGGCATCAAAAGCGCGCTGGCGCTGGGCGGGCTGACGCTGGAAGATGTCCAGTTGATCGAAGTCCCCGCACCGCCGGTGGAGCAGGCCAGCGTGGCGGGCATGCGCCGCCTGTGGCTGGGCCTTGAATGGCTGGCGGCGGGCCGCGTCGATGCGGTTTATGTGAAGGGCGCGGCGGGAGCGGAGGCGGCGCAGCGTCTGGGGCTCGAAACCGGGATCGATCTGGACGCCTATCCCAGCCGCCTCGCACGCGTGAACAACGGCACGCCGCGGCCGATCGTGGTGCACCAGCATATGATCGACCATCATCCCGGACTGGTCGAATGTTTCCTGGAACAAAGCCTGCGCGCGGCCGATTGGGCGGCGGGCAATCCGGGCGAACTCAAGGACATCATTGCCCAGGAAACGCTTTCCGGGCGGGATGGCGTGGAAGCCGCCTATCGCAACAATTTCCACCGCGCGCTGCATCCCGACCTGTCGGAGGAGCGTGTCGGCATGTTGAAGATTCAGGCGCAGTTCCTCTGGCTGCACGGCTTTCTGGAAGCGCCCGTGGACGTCGGCGCGTGGGTCTGCGCCGATCCCCTTCGCACCGTGCTGGAACGGAGATCGGCCCTTGCGGCATCCTTCTGACTGGCGCGTTGAAAGCTCAACTAGGCCCGCAAGATCATTTTCTACTAAAACAGAAGACAATTAGCTGCTATCCTCCGTGCGCCGGCAATGGAGGAAGCATGAACAACGGTTCGCACAGCCGCGCCGAAGACAGGGCGCAGGTCGGTCTGGTATCGGCAACCAATGGCGATGGCCGTCCCTTGCTGGCCTATGACAGCGACCGGCATCATGCCGTTGGCCCCCGCGCCCGCGCGCTGATATTCAACGATCCCCGTTCTCGCGCCCTGCTGCCGCTGATCGAGCGCACCGCGCCGAGCGATGCCAATGTGCTGATCATGGGGGAAACCGGCACGGGCAAGGAGCTGGTCGCCCGCTATGTGCACAGCCTCAGCAACCGGGCGCATACGCCCTTCGTCGCGGTCAATTGCGGCGCCTTCTCCGAATCCCTGATCGAAGGGGAACTGTTCGGTTATGAAAAGGGCGCCTTCACCGGCGCCAATGTCGCGCGGCCTGGCTGGTTCGAAGCCGCCAATGGCGGGACACTCTTTCTGGACGAGCTTGGCGACCTGTCGCTGCCCCTGCAAGTAAAGCTGCTTCGCGTGCTGCAAGAGCGGGAAGTCGTGCGCCTGGGATCGCGCAAGGCGGTGCCGCTCAACGTCCGCGTGATCGCCGCGACCAATGTGGAATTGCAGCAGGCGGTGAACGAAGGGCGCTTCCGTTCGGACCTGTTCTACCGCCTGCAAGTGGTCGCCATTCCGCTGCTGCCCTTGCGGGAACGGCGCGCGGACATCCTGCCGCTGGCCCGCCATTTCCTCGAAATCTACGGGACCCGCACGGGCGCGAACCGGCTGGAATTGAGCGCGGCGGCAGAGGAAGCGTTGTTCCAGCATGGCTGGCCCGGCAATATCCGCGAGCTGGAAAATGCGATCCATCGCGCCACGCTGATCTGCGAGGATGGCCGCATCCTGCCTGCCGATCTGGGATTGAGCGACCTTGGCGATCCGGGCGAACCGGCTGCTGACCCCGCTTCTCTGGAGGAAGCGGTCCGGCCCTTCATCGCCCGGCTGCTGAAGGGCGGCCATGACCAGTTGCTCGACCGGCTGGTGGCCTTCACGGTGACAGAAGCTTTCCGCCAATGCGGTGAAAATCAGATCAAGACGGCGGAGGCGCTTGGCATCACCCGCAATGTGGTGCGCACGCACTTGAAGAATCTGGATTTGATCTAGGCGTTAAATCCCCGATCCTCCCCATGCCGCAGGCGCAGGGAGGATTGATGACAGCGGCCCGCCCACGCTGAAAAACCAACAGCCCTGCTGCTCAATATGCCGCACTCCATTACGCGCCTCTCCCGCTAAACCCGCGCATATCCGCCATTTCCGCGATTGGCACGGCTCTTGCGATTTTCTCCCGGCAACCAAGTGGAGAGATGCGCGCCGTGCCGACTTCAGCCAACCCCGCCCCTGTAACAGCCAGCAAGCCGGATGAGATCTGGTTCACCCGCTGCCCCGTGCCCACCGCCACCGGCATCGCCTACAAGCTGGGCTGGCTGAGTGAAAGTTTCGAGGCTGACGGCATCGCGCTCAAGACCTTGCAGGAATCCGGGTCCGAACTTGGCCGCCACCATTATGACCACCGCCTGCCGACGCTGATACGCGAGGGCGGCAACATGCTGGCCATCGCCGCGCGGGCGCAGGGGGAACCAACCAGGCTGGTCGGCCTGACCTGGATCGAGGAAAGCCAGTTGATCCTCGCCCGGCCGGACTCCGGCATCCGTTCCGCCGCTGATCTCAAGGGCAAGCGGCTGGCGCTCCCCGGCTGGAGTCACAATGATATCCCCAGCCACGTGCGCGGCACCAGCATCGCGCGCGGCATGTCGCTGGCGGGATATAAGGGCGCGCTGGCATCGGCCGGACTGACCTTGGACGATGTGGACCTGATCGAAACGCCCGACCGGCTGCGCAACATCGGCGGCAGCGGGCGCGACCTGCAACCGCGCGGGCAGGGTCAGCGCAGCGCCGTCGGCCGCCTCTGGCCGATCGAGGCGCTGGTGGAGGGCAAGGTCGATGCCATCTATGTGAAGGGCGCCGCCGCACTGGATCAGGCGCGTGAAAATGGCCTTACCGTCGCGATCGACCTTGATGCCCTGCCGGACCGGCGTTTCCGCGTGAATAATGGCACTCCCCGCCCGATCACGGTCCACCAGAGCCTGATCGACGATCATTTCGATCTGCTGGTCCGCTTCCTTGCGGTCACGCTGCGCGCGGCGGATTGGGTGGCGGAACAGCCGGACCGGCTGCGCGACATCCTGGCCTATGAGACGGAAGGCAGCGCCGGGGCGGTCGACCAGGCCTATGCCCGCCTGCACGAAGGACTGCATCCCACGCTCGACGCGGAACGACTCTCCCTGTTCGAGCAGCAGAAGAAGTTCCTCTTCACCCACGGCTTCCTCGACGCGGATTTCGCCCTTTCCGGCTGGATCGACCCGCGCCCGCTGGAAGCCGCCCGCGCCCTCAATGAACAGCGTCCCCAACTGGCCGCACTCTCCGCCTGAAAGGAAAGATCATGTCTGACGTCAACGGACTTTCGAAAGATGCCATCGCCTTCGTGCTGGAAACGGAGAAGGACGCGCGCCGCGCCTTCCGCCTGCTGCGCGACAGCCGGACCATTTCCGCCAGCGGAACCCTGTTCTTCGCCGTCCGGGTGCCTGATGAAGAGAAGATCATCACGCTGAACTATGCCGGGCTGTGGGAAGACGACCCGGATCAGGCCGTCACCAGCGTCATCGGCTTCGACGGCACGCTATATTGGGGCAACGCTCCCGGCGGCGCGGCGCGCTACCTGAAAATCTTCAGGAAATATCCTGATTTCAAGGCGATCAGCCACGTCCACACGCCGCATCTGGGCGCTTATTCGCAGGCGCATTCGGAACTGCCGCTGCTCTACGTGCCCAACCGCCGCTTCCGCTTCACCGCGCAACTGCCCGTGTACATCAACCGCCGCCAGCCCGAACCCGACTTCATCCTCGATTCCATCGAGAAGGATCGCGAAGTGCCCGGCATTGTAGAGGCCAATGGCGGCGCGACGATCTGGAGCTGGAAGGGCCTGCGCGACCTCACCAACAATATCGTGCTGCTGGAGGAAGGCGCGCAGTTCCAGATATTGGGCCAGGCGCTGGGCGGCTCCAAGCCCTTCGGCCCCGGCGTGCTGGAACAGCAATGGAAGATGGGCAAGCTGGTGCCGCCCGATGCGCGCGTCGACGATGACGGCACGATCCACCTGCCGGAAACCGCGCAGGCTGCCGAGTAGGCAAAGGCGCCGGACCTGCTCTCATTCCGTTCGTCCTGAGCCTGTCGAAGCCGCTCCGCTCAGTAAAAAGGCTTCGACAGGCTCAGCCCGAACGAGGTCAGACAGTGCCATGCACAGCATAATGCCCAACGCCAGACAACACCGGAGCATCCCATGTCCCAGAAGAAGCGCCAGCTCGCGCTCGCCGTATTCCTCACGCGCCACGGCCATCATCCCGGCGCATGGCGTCAGCCGGGCACCGCAGACACCGGCAAGCCGGATTTCCGCTATTGGGCGAACCTCGTTCGCACCGCCGAGCGCGGCAAGCTGGACGCGGCCTTCTTCGCCGACTTCGTGGGCCAGAGCGGCGACAGCACCAGGGGGATCGAGCGGCGCCACGCCTTCCTCGATTTCGAACCGCTGACCGCGACCGCCGCGCTCGCCAGCATCACCAGCCATATCGGCCTGGTCGCGACGGTGAACACCAATTTCGAACAGCCCTACGCCCTCGCCCGCCGCTTCGCCTCGCTCGATCATATCAGCGGCGGGCGGATCGGCTGGAACATCGTGTCTTCGCTGGCGGACGGCGCGGCCAGGAGCTTCGGCATCAACCAGCCCGCCAGCCACGCCGAACGCTATGCCCGCGCCCATGATTTCGTGGAGCTGGCCAAGGTGCTGTGGAACAGCTGGGAAGACGACGCCTTTGAAGGCGCGGACAAGGAAAGCGGCGTCTACCTGAACGCCGATGCGGTGCATCCCGTCCATTATCGCGGGCCTTATTATCATATCGACAGCGTGCTGGACATGCCGCGCCCGGTTCAGGGCTATCCGGTCTTCGCGCAGGCGGGCAATTCGGAAGTCGGCCGCGATTTCGCCGCCCGCCATGCCGAGATGATCTATGCCGCCGCCCAGTTCATCGAGGATGCGCAGGCATTCTACAAGGATGTGAAAGCCCGCGTCGCTGGCTATGGCCGCGATCCCGATACGTTGAAGGTCATGCCTGGCCTTTCCTTCACCATCGGCTCCAGCCTTCAGGAGGCGCAGGACAAGTTCGGCGCGCTGGAGGAGAAGGTGGATTTTTCCGGCGACCTCAACCTCATGGGCCAGGATGTCAGCGCCTATCCGCTCGACGGGCCGCTGCCTGACCTGCCGGAGCCGGAAAACGGCAAGGGCCGCTGGCGGCAGCTCACCGCCTTGGCCCGGCGCGAGAATCTCACCATCCGCCAGCTTTTCCTGCGCTTCAATGCCGTGCGCGGGCATCGGGTGGTGCTGGGCACGCCCGGCGACATCGCCGACCAGATCCAGGACTGGTTCGAGCGTGATGCCGCCGATGGCTTCAACCTCATCCCGCCGCTGCTGCCGAGTTCGCTGGAGGATTTCGTGGACCTGGTGGTTCCCGAACTTCAACGGCGCGGCCTGTTCCGCACCGAATATGAAGGCGCGACCCTGCGCGAACATCTGAACCTGCCGCGCCCGGAAAATCCCAATGCACGAACAGCCCCGGCCGAGGCCATTCTGGAGTCTGCCGCTTAGCATCGCTGTGGCTCCCGCCTCCGCAGGAGCGCCTTGCACTGAAAAGGAGTGCCTTCATGTCCAACACCCTCGATACCCTCTGGTACACTCGCTGCCCCGTCCCGACCGGCCTTGGCATCGCCATTCAGCAAGGCTGGCTGGAAGAAGCCTTCCGCGCTCAGGGCACACGCCTTTCCTCGCTCCTCGAATCCAGCGATTTCGCCAAGCGGGAGTCGCATTTCTCCCACACCGTCCAGAACAGCGTCCGCCACGGCGGCAATATTCCTGCGATCAGCGCGCGGGCGCGGGGCCGCGACACGCGCGTCATCGGCCTGTCCTGGGCCGACGAAACGCAGTTGATCCTCGCCAGCCCGGAATCCGGCATCACCTCCGTCCGTGACCTGAAAGGACGGCGCTTCGGCCTGCCAAACTGGAAAAATGTGGAGATCGACTTCAGCCGCGCCCAGGCCATTCGCGGCCTTGAAAATGCGCTGCGGCTGGAGGGGCTGGAAGTATCCGATGTCGAACTGGTCGATCAGGATATCGAAACCCACTACAGCGATGGCCAGGCGCAGACCGTCGGCGGCACGCTCGCCTGGAACGGGCGCAGCACCAGCCGGGCGCGCGCCAATAATCTGGAGCTGATCGCCCTGCTGCGCGGCGAGGTGGACGCGATCTTCCTCAAGGGCGCGAGCGGCGCGCAGATCGCGCAGCAGTTCGGGCTGACGACCGTCATCGACACCGGCATCCATCCCGATCCGCTGGTGCGCGCCAATAATGGCACGCCGCGCACTCTGGCGGTGGACGGCCATCTGATCGACAATCGTTTCGATGCCGCCGTCACCATTGCCGAACAGGTGCTGCGCGCCGAACATTGGGCGCAATCCCACCCATCCGAAGTACGCCGCTATCTGGCCCGCGAAACCAACAGCAGCGAATATTGGGTGAGCATCGCCTATGGTGAGGATGCCCATACGAAGCTGAAGACCGGCCTCGCCGAACAGTCGATCGTGGCGCTCCAGGACTTCACCGACTTCCTGCACCGGTGGAACTTCATCCCGCAAAGCTTCGACGTGCGCGAATGGATCGACACGCGCCCGCTGGAAGCCGCGCAACCGCTCGCGCTGGCCAGCTGACGCAGCCCGTGGGGAAGAGGGCCGTGGGGGAGAGGGCCGTGGGGGAGAGCGGACTATTGCAACGCAGCCCGCTGCTGCGCTGCCTTGCCATCTATGGTGAGATGCCGGGCCGGTTCCTGTTGACCGCCGTCCTGCTGGCGGCGGTCAATATCGCGCTGGTCGGGCAACAGGTGCTGGTCGGCCATGCGGTGCAGGAAGCGCAGCATGGCAAACTGGTCGTCGCGGGGCCTGACAGGCTTGACTATCATCGCGCCTGGTTCTGGGTCGTACTGCTCATCGGCCTCTCCCTCGCGCGCGCGGTGGTGCAATATGGCGCGGGGCTCCTCTCCCTTTCCATCGGCCAGCGGCTGCTGACGATATTGCGGGCGCGCATTCTTGTGCAGATCCAGCGGCTCGACCTTGCCTATCACTGGCGGCACGGCGTCGGCGAGATGGTGACGCGGATGACCCGCGACGCCGACAAGGTGCGTGACGCGCTCATCAACTTCTGGCGGCAGATTTTCGAAACCGGGCTGATCGTCGCCATCTCGCTTGGCCTGCTCTGCGTCTATTCCCCCTGGCTGGCGCTGCTGCCCGCGCTGCTGCTGGCACTGGGCATCGCGCTCCTCTGGTCAGAGGCGGACACGCTGGTCGCGCTCGACCGGCGGATCGGCGACGCCTATGACGCAGTGACGCAGGATCTGTCCGAAGGCGTGAACGGCGTCCGCGTCATCAAGGCCTTTTCGCTCGGCGAAGCGCGGGCGGAGCGTTTCCGTGCCCATGTCGATCTGTTCCGCGCGGAAGCCAAGGCGGCGATCCGCCATGCCTCCCGCCGCGTGCCCCTGCCCCAGACGATCATCGCGCTGTCCCATGCCTGGGTGCTGGGCTTTGGCGCATGGATGGTGGCGCAAGGGACTCTGGGCGTGGGCGCGCTGGTCGCGGCCATGCTGGTGGTCAACACGCTCGTGCTGCGGATAGAGGGGATTGGCCGCCTGTTGCAGGTCATCGCCGACGCGCGCGCTTCGGCCGCGCGCATCTGGGAAGTGCTGGACGCGGAACCGGTGATCCGGTCAGGGGCAAAGCCGCTGCCTTCCGGCCCATTGGGCGTCCGTCTGCGCAACCTGTCCGCATCGCCGCTGGGCGATGGCGCGGCGGTTCTGCGCGATCTTGGCCTGACGGTGCAGCCGGGGGAAATCGTCGCGCTGGTTGGCGCAACCGGATCGGGCAAGAGCATCCTCACCGCCCTGCTCCCCCGGCTGGTCGAGGTGGACGGCGGCGCGGTTGAAATCGGATCGGACGAAAGCGGATGGCAGGATATTCGCGAGTTGGACCTGCGCGAACTGCGCCGCCGGGTGCATGTGCTGCCGCAGGAAAGTTTCCTCTTTTCCGATACGCTCGCGGCCAATCTGCGGCTGTGCGCGCCCGATGCGACGGAAGCGGAGCTGCGCGCGGCGCTGGACCATGCCGCGGCCGGAGAGTTGCTCGACCGCCTGAGCGAAGGGCTGGACACGCGGGTCGGCGACCGGGGCGCCACCCTGTCGGGCGGACAGCGGCAGCGTGTCTGCCTCGCCCGCGCGCTGCTTGCCGATGCGGACATTTTGGTGCTGGACGACGCCACCAGCGCGCTCGACGCGCGGACGGAGCGCCGGGCGATCGACAATATCCGCGGCCTGCGCGGCGGACGCGCCCGGCCGCTGACGATGCTGGTCGTCGCCAGCCGCCTGTCCACCGCCCTGATCGCCGACCGGGTTGCGGTGCTGGCCGGTGGACGGATCGTCGCGGAAGGCACCCATGCCGAACTTATCGAGCAGAGCGCTCATTATCGCGCGCTGATGGGACTGTAGGACGATGAACGGCTTTCGTGGCGACAGCGCCCTTTCCGATATCGAACTGGAGGAAACGCTTTCCAAAAGATCGCTGAACCAGAGCGTCGTATCAAGGCTGCTGCCCCTGATCGCGCCGGTGTGGCGGCCGATCGCGGCGGTGATCGGAATCGAACTGGTGCAAGTGCTGGCGATCTTCGCCCGGCCGCTGCTGATCGGGCTCGTCATCGACCGGGGGTTGAGGCAGGCGGGCGTCGACGCGCCGCTGATCGCCTGGGCCTGCGCCGGGCTGGCCGCGACCTGGGGCATTCGTTTCGCCCTCGGCGGCCTGTCGCAATATTGCGCGGGGTTGGCGGCGATCCGCGTCCTCAACGATCTGCGCACGCGCGTCTTCGCCCATGTCCAGCGTCTCAGCGTCGGTTATTTCGACCGGACCAAGGCAGGGCGCATCATCGCGCGCGCCGACCGCGACGTCGATACGCTGGAGCCGCTGCTGATCCAGGGGCCGCCCGAATTTCTGTCGGCCGTGCTGCGGCTCTGCCTGTCCGGCTTCCTCCTGTGGCTGATCGCTCCGGCGCTGCTCGCGGGGCTGGCGGCGGTGGTGCCGGTGCTGGTCGCCGCAACCTTCCTGTTCAAGCGGGTCGCGCAGCGCAGTTGGGCCAGGGTCGCTGAAAATCGCAGCCGCTTCACCGCTCATCTGGTCGAAACGGTCGCCGCCGTCCGCCTGATCAAGCAATCCGGGCGGGATCGCGAGAACCTCGCCAAATATCAGGGCCTGCTGGAAGACTTCAATTCTTCGCTCATCTTCGGTTCGGTGCGTTCGGGCTGGTTCGCGCCCTTCACCGGCCTGCTGACCACCGCCGGGCTGGCGCTGACGCTGGTGGTGGGCGGCCGGGGGCTGGCGCTGGGCACGCTGACCCTGGGCGAACTCACGCAAAGCCTATTCTACGTCTTCCTCTTCCTCGCCCCGCTCCAGGAATTCAGCGACCTGTTCGAACGCTTCGCCAACGGCACGGCCTGCGCCCAGCGCATCTTCCTGCTGCTGGATACCGAGCCGGAAATTGCCGACGCCCCTGACGCCCTGATCCCGCCCCTGGTGGAGGGGCGCATAGAGTTTCGCGATGTCAGCTTCGGCTATCGTCCCGGCCAGCCCGTCATCAGGGGCCTCAGCCTCACCATCGAGCCGGGCGAGGTGCTGGCGATCGTGGGGCCGACAGGTCATGGCAAGAGCACGCTCGTGCAACTGCTCACCCGCTTCTATGATGTTGATGAAGGCGCGGTGCTGCTGGACGGACAGGACATCAGGAGCTTTGCCGAACGGAGCCTGCGCAGCCATATCGGCGTCGTGCTCCAGGACAATGTGCTGTTCGGCGGCACCGTGCTCGACAATTTGCGGCTCGCCCGGCCCGATGCGTCCGACGAGCATCTCGTCACGGCATCGGAGCATATCGGCGCTCATGACGTGCTGAGCGCCCTGCCCCATGGCTATGCGACGCAGGTAGGGCCGCTGGGCAGCCAGCTCAGTCAGGGACAGCGGCAATTGGTCTGTCTTGTCCGCGCCTATCTGGCCGACCCGTCCGTGCTGGTGCTGGACGAAGCGACGTCGGCCGTCGACGTCAGCACCGAGCGCCGCATCCAGCAGGCCCTGCGCGTGCTGTGCGAAGGCCGCACCGCGCTGATCATCGCCCACCGCCTGGAAACCATCCGTTCGGCGCACAGGATCGCCGTCATCGAAAATGGGCAGGTGGCCGAAATCGGGAACCACGCCGCGCTGATCGCCAGGGGCGACCATTATGCCGCGCTCCATGCCAGCTACGAGCAGGCGGCGGGGCTCGACCGGACGAATGCGGCACCGGGCGAACCGCGACCGGCTATAGCGAATGCGGCATCATGAGCGCTCAGCCGCCCCGCTCAACGCAGGCTGAAATAGTGGATGCAGTTGCTGAACCTGCGGCCTGCCCGCGGGGCGGGACGGACGCTGGTCAGGATGGAAAGCGGCGGCCTGAAACCTGCGATGCTGCCGATTAGAACACTCACGAGATAGCGCCTCATCGCCCCAATGCCCGGTAAAGCTGGACATGGGCGAGGAGGACGGCGGTGCGCTGCCTTTGCGCCTGGGTTTCGGCCTCGATGGCAGCCGCCTGCGCGTCGAGGAGCGGCAGCAGGCCGGTCTCTCCCCGGCGTGCGCGGAGATCGCTCGTTTTGGCGATGACCGCGCGGGCATCGCGTTCGGCCTTGCCCAGTTCCAGTTGATCGTTCAGCGCGCGCAGGCTGGACAGCGCGTCTTCCACCTCCTGCCATGCCGCGACGACGGTTGCGCGATAGGCGAGCGCCGCGCTGCGCTGTTCGGATTTCCGAAGGTCGAGCGTGCGCTGGAGACGTCCGCCGCTGAAGATCGGCAGCGAGATCGCGCCGCCGATGCTGGTGTTGCGGGAGTCCCAGCCCAGATCCTTGAGGCTGAGCGCGTCAAGGCTGAACAGGCCGCTCAGGCTGATGGCAGGATAGAAGTCCGCCTTCGCCGCGCCAACCAGCGCGGTCGCGGCGTGAAGCCGCGCTTCGGCGGCGAGGATATCGGGGCGGCTGCGCACCATCTGCGAAGGCAAGCTGCTGGGAGGAGGCCCCAGCGCTGGCTCATCATCATGGATGTCCAGAATGTCGAGCGGGGCGTCCGGGCGGCCCTCGACCAGCACGGCCAGGGCGCGGCGCAGGCGGTCGCGCTGCTCCTGAAGGCTGCTCCCATTCCGGCGCGCCGCCCTGACGCGCGATTCCCGTTCGATGACATCCGCCCGCGATGCCAGTCCGCGCGCCTCAAGGGCCTTGAGCGCGGCCGCCGCCCGCTCCGCCAGGGCAAGGCTCCGCCTGGCCTGCATGAGTTCGCGGACCGCCTGCCGCCACTGGAAATAAGTGCGGGCGATTTCGGCCTGCACCGAAAGCCGCATGCCATCGGCATCGGCCTGGCTTTCCGCGACCTGCGCTCCGGCTGCTTCGCGCCTGCGGCGTATGCGGCCCCACAGGTCGATTTCCCACGACGCGCTGCCGCCAATCCCCACCATGTCGAAATCAACGCCCTTCGGCGCATCGCCATCGCCCTTCTCCAGTCCCAGGAGCGGGCGTGCGAAGTCGGCGATACCGGCCGTTCCCACCCGGTTGCGGCTGTAATTGCCCTGCGCGGTCAGGCTGGGCGCGCCTTCGGCCCCGTCAACCCCATATTGGGCCTGGGCGGCAGCGATCCTTTCCACGGCCTGCCGGATGTCGAGATTGTTCACCACCCCCCGCGCCTCCAATGCATCGAGCGCACGATCCTCGAAACCATGCCACCAGGCGGCGGCCACCGGCTTCACCGGCCCCTGCGCGCCCGCGAAGGTGGCGGGCAGGTCCGGCGCCGGACGCACGAAGTCCGGCCCGACCGTGCAGGCGGACAGCAGGAGCGCGAGGATCATCGCGCCGGTGCGGGGCAGGCATGTCCGGTCAGTCATGGCCGATATCCTCCGATGAGCCTGCGCGGGGCGTGAAGACGAGGGCGTAAAGCGCGGGCAAGGCCAGCAGCGTCAGCAATGTGCCCCCCACCAATCCCCCGATCATGACGATCGCCATTGGTCCCCAGAATATGTTGAAGCTCAAGGGAATGAACGCCAGCACGGCCGCGAACGCGGTGAGGACGACCGGGCGGGACCGGCTGATCGTGGCGTCAAGCAGCGCGGCGTTCAGGCTTGCCCCGCCCGCCTGATTGACCTGGACCTGATCGACCAGGATGATCGAGTTGCGCATGATCATGCCCGCCAGCGCGATAAGGCCGAGCAGCGCCACGAAGCCGAAGGGCGCACCCGTGACGAGCAGCGCCGCGACCGCGCCGATCAGGCCCAGCGGCGCTGTGGCCAGCACCAGCAGCACATGGCGGATGCTCTGGAGCTGGATCATGAGCAGCAGCAGCATGACCGCGAACGCGACGGGCAGAAGATCGACGATGGCCTTGTTCGCCTTGGCCGAAAGTTCCTCGTCACCGCCGATTTCGATGCGATAGCCGGGCGGAAGCGCCTGCGCGATGCGGTCGATGCGCGGCTTGGCGCGGGCGAGGATCTGCGACGCCTGGACATCGCCCGCCATATCGGCCTGCACCGTCATCACCGGTTCGCCATTGCGGGTCCAGAGGATCGGCTGTTCCTGCGCAATCGAAATGCGGCCAAGCTGGCCAAAGGGCGCGGAACCCTGCGCAGTGGTGACGGCGATGTCCTCCAGCCGGGCGGGGTCCGTGCGATCGGCCTGTGCGCCGCGCAGCAGGATGGCGGCGCGCTTGTTGCCGTCCAGCACTTCGCCCGCCTGCATGCCCGAAAGGACGATGTTCACATCATCCGCCATGCCGGTGCGATCGCCGCCGATATGCCCCAGCCGGGCCGCATCGAACCGCACGATCGCGGCGGGCGATGGCAGCCCCCAGTTCACCTGAACGGCGGTCGCGTCCTGCGTGGTGCGAAGCACGTCCGCGATCTCGCCAGAAATGGCGCGGAGCCGCTCCACATCCGGCCCGGCGACGCGATATTGCACGGGAAAGCCAAGGCTGGGACCCAGCGAGAGCCGCCGGGGATGGAGGTGGGCGTCGGGCGTGACGCGCAGTCTGCCGATCTTTTCGACCAGCCGCTCGCGCGCAGCCAGATCCCGTGCGACGATCATCACCGTGGCGGTGGCCGGATTGGGAAGCTGCGGACCGAATGGAAGATAGAAGCGCGGCACGCCATCGCCGATATAGCTGTTGAGCGAGGCGATGTCGCGATCGCGCGCGAGGCCCTTTTCGATCTGGGCCACGGCAGCGCTGGTCGCGCCGATCGACGATCCGGGCCGCATCGCGATGTCGACGATCAATTCGGGACGGTCCGATGCCGGGAAGAATTGCTGACGCACGAGGAGCCCGCCCGCCAGGCTGACCGCCAGCAGCCCGGCGGTCCCCGCGACGATCAGGCCACGCCGCGCGATGCACCATGACACGGCCGCGCGCAGCCTGCGGTAGACGGGGCGGTCATAAAGGTCGTGGCTTTCCGGCTTGTCCGGCATGGGCAGCAGCCTGACGCCAAGATAAGGCGTAAAGACCACGGCGACGATCCAACTGACCAGCAGGGCCGCGCCCGTCACCCAGAAGATGCCGCCCGCATATTCGCTGGTGGTCGACCGGGCGAGACCGGCGGGAAGGAACCCGGCGACGGTGAGGAGCGTGCCGGTCAGCATCGGAAAGGCCGTGTGGGTCCAGGCATAGGCCGCCGCGTCCATGCGGCTGGCCCCCTTCTCCAATTGCACGGCCATCGCCTCGACACTGATGATCGCGTCGTCCACCAGCAGCCCCAGCGACAGGATCAGCGCACCCAGCGATATGCGTTCAAGGCCGATGCCAGCCACGCCCATGAACAGGGCGACGATCGCGAGCGTCAGGGGCACCGACAATGCGACGACGATGCCGGTCCGCAGGCCCAGCGTCAGAAAGGCGACGATGAGCACCACGGTCAGGGCCGCGAAGAATTTGATGAGGAAGGTGTCGACCGCTTCCCTGATCGTCACGCTTTGATCCTCGACCTGCGACAGCATCATGCCTGCCGGAAGCTGGCTGCGCAGTTGATCCGCCTGCGCACGCAGCGCCTTGCCGAAGGCCAGGCCGTCCGCGCCCGGCCGCATGGCGACGGACAGCGAGACGGCGGGCTGTCCCTGATGGCGGACGAGCATGGGCGGCGGATCGGCATAGCCCCGGCTGACGGTGGCGATATCGCCGACCCGGACGGCGCCGCCGGGCGTTGCGACCATCGTGTTTTCCACCGCTCCCGCGCCATCGGCCTCTCCGGCAATGCGGACGGGCACGCGGAGCGGGAGTTGATAGGTCCCCGCTGGCGTCACCATATTCCGGCGGGAGAGCGCCCGCGCGACCTGCCCCGGCGTGATGCCCATCCCGGCGAGCCGGGCGGGATCGAAGGCGACGACAATCTGCCGCGGCACTTCTCCCGCGATCTGCACCTTTCCAGCGCCGGGGATGCGCAGGAAAGCCTTGCGCATATGTTCGGCCTGCTGGACGAGCCGCGCATTTTCAGCGCCGGTCAGAAGAAAGACATAGCCATAGACATCGGAATATTCATCGTTCGCGCTCAACGCCACGCCATCGGGCAGGCTGGGCCGCAGGTCCGACAGTTCACGCCGCACCTGTTGCCATATCTCCGGCACGCGCGCGGGCGGCGCGCCATCGAACAGGGACAGGGTGAGCACGCACGCCCCATCGACGCAGTAGGTCTGGATGGTCTCGATCGATTCGGTCGCGCGGAGCTTGCGTTCCAGCGGATCGGCGACCTGCGCCTGCATCTGCGCGGCGCTTGCCCCCGGCCAGCTTGCCGAAACGATCATGTCCTTGAGCGTGAAGCCGGGATCTTCCGCCCGGCCGAGGTGAAGGAACTGAACCGCGCCCGCCACGAACAGCAGCGCGATGAGGAAGCCGACCAGCGCGGGATGTCCGGTCGCCCAGCGGGACAGGTTGAAGCGCGACATTCGTTCAGCGCCCTTCCAGCATCTCGACAACCGTCACGGCCTGACCCGGACGAAGCCCGTGCGTTCCGCTGGCAACGATGGGCGTGCCGTCCTTCAGCCCGGCGACGATGGCATCCTCGCCGCGCAATGCGATGATGCGGACCGGCTGGGGACGGACATGGCGTCCATCGCCGGTCAGTGCCCAGACATTGGCGCCCTTCCCCGCATCCGCCACGCTGCCCAAAGCGGTAAGGGGCACGCGCATTCGCGTTCCTTCCGGGGCGTCCGCGATGGTGACGGTCGCGCTGCTGCCGAACGGCACGGCGGGCGCTGTGGCGGGCAGGGTGAACCATGCCTTGCGCATCCGCAGCGCGTCGCCTTGCGGACTGATGGCGCGCAACCGCCCCGCGACCGTTCCGGGACGGTTCCAGAATGTGATCGCAGCGGTCGCTCCGGGTTTCAGCATGACATCTTCCGGCACCCGCAATTCCACTTCGGACGCGCCGGTCGCGATGCGGACGACGGCGATCCCCGCGCTGACGACAGTGCCGGGTTCCGCGACGATTTCCGTGATCACGCCATCGGCTGGGGCAAGCAGCAGCCCCTCATCGGCCGTCGCCCTTGCCTGGCGCAGCCGCGCCTGCGCTGCCATCAGCCTGGCTCTGGCTGCGTCGGCGGCGAAGCGGCGCTGGCTGACATCTCCAGCGGCGACAGTGCCGTCGCTGCCCAGTCCCCTGACGCGGGCGGCTGCATCCTCCGCCTGCCGCAGATCGGCGCGGGCGCTCGCCTCTTCACCCAGCGCCTGATCCGCCGCAGCTTCGGCTTCCGGCTGGGCCAGACGGGCGATGACCTCGCCTGCGGCAACGATCTGCCCCACCTGAACCCTCAGGGCAGCCATGCGTCCACCCTGACGGAAAGCGAGATCGACCGAGCGCCTGGGGCGAACGACCGCATCGAAGCTGCGGCTCTCTCCGCTATCGCTGACCGCCGGGCGGATCGCTTCCACAAGGGCCGTGTCGGCGGAACGGGTCTGCGCCTGTTCGCCCGGTGAACAGGCGGGCAGCAGGACGAACAGGGAGAGGAGGAGGAAAGGACTGGTCGCGATGCAAGCGCGAGGCGGATGAGTCATGAAGGGCAGGTGTCCGGTCTGTTGGGCCGGGGACCGCCTTCACCCTTTCATGCTGCCTTGGCCTTGCGATCTCGAAATCGACAGGTCGAATTTCGAAATCGATCAGCTCGCCACCCGCATCCTCTGCTTGAAATCGCGCGGCGTTTCCCCGGCGGCGGCCTTGAAGGCGCGATTGAATGCGGGCAGGCTGCCGAAGCCCGCATCCATCGCGATGGTCAGGATGGGCACGTCCGTCTGCGCCGGGTCGGCAAGCGCCGCACGCACCTCCTCGATCCGTTTCGCGTTGAGATAGGCGTTGAAATTGCGAAACCCCATCCCGCCGTTGATCAGCCGCCGCAGCCGGTGTTCGGCGGTGCCCAGCCGGACCGCAAGCTGCCCTATCGTCAGTTCGGGATCGCGATACAGCCGGTCATGCTCCATGATCTGGTCCAGCCGGTGTTTCAGCACGGGATCGACAAGCTCCTCCTCCGGCGAGGACGGCTTTGCCTCCGGCCGCGCCGGGGCGATCCCCGGCCTCGCGGGATGCGGAAATGTTTCCGGGTGCGCGAGGCCGAACAGCGCGCTGTCGAGACCAAGGGTAAGAAGGAACAGCACCGCCGCATCGGCCAGGGAAAGCCATGGCAGGGGCGTGGCGAACCGGCTCGCCGCCTCGCTCCACAGCGACCAGACGATCGTCAGCGCGACGGCGATGACGAACAGCAGCCGCACGCGGCAGCGCGGCTCGACCAGATCGGACGCGCGGTCCCGCCAGGCGAGCCACAGCGCATGGACAGCAAGCATGGTCCCAAGGCCGTAGACGATGGCGTCGCTCGCCCCCGGATCGCCCGGCCGGTGTTTCGCCTGATGCTGCACGAGGACCGCGGCGACGAACGCGATCGCGACGGCTCCATCAATGCCGCCCGGCCGGTAATCATCGTCGAACCAGGCGCGGGCGAACAGCCAGAACAGCGGGATCACAAGCGCCGAACAAAGTTTGATGAACCAGTCGAGCGGCAGGAGTCCCTGGATCACCGGCACGCCTTCCAGCACGAAGGCGACGGTGCACAGCATCAGCATCATGCCAAGCCGGGATGCATAGGATACAGGCGCGCGGCACAGCATGATCGCCCCCAGCAGCAGGAGCCCGATGCTTCCCCCGCGCAGGCAGATATCGATGAAGACGGTATTCGCCTCGACCATTGTTCCTCATTCCGTGGCAGCATGCGCTGGCCGACCGATAGGGGATATGCGGGCGAAGAGGGAAGAATATTGATGATGGCAGCCGCCGTCATGAAGAAGCACCGGGCTTTCATCGCCCTTGAGCTATCCGCAGGAATATCTATATACTGACCGGTATGAAAAACGCTTCCGCCCCTGTCAGAGGCCGTCCGCGCGAATTTGATCCGGACAAGGCGCTTGCCGCCGCGCTGGAGATATTCTGGCGGCGCGGTTATGAGGGCGCGTCGCTCGCCGAACTGACCGAGGCGATGGGCATCACCAAGCCCAGCCTTTACGCCTGTTTCGGCAATAAGGAATCGCTGTTCCGCAAGGCGCTCGACCTCTATGAGCGCGATAAGCTCTGTTATGTGAAATCAGCGTTGGAAGCGCCGACGGCCAAGGAAGTGGCGGAACGGCTGCTGCGGGGCGCGCTCGCCATGCAGTGCGGCAGCACAGATCCCAAGGGGTGCATGGGCGTCATCAGCTCGGTCGCCAGTACCTCGCATGCCGAATGCATTCGCGAAGAGATTTTGGCGCGCCGCGCATCGTCCGACCATGCACTTGTCGAACGGTTCGAACGCGCGAAGGAGGAAGGCGATCTGCCCCCCGGTGTCGAACCGCGAGCGCTTGCCCTTTATCTTTCGACGATCCTCCAGGGCATCGCCGTGCAGGCCGGTTCCGGCGTGGCGGAGAGCCGGTTGACCCAGCTTGTGGATACGACCCTCGCCATGTGGCCCAGTGCGTAATATCAGTGCAATTTCTGCCTTCTAATAAAAAAGACCGGTCGGTACATAAAGCTACTTGACGCGCTATTGCCCTAGATTTATATGCCGTCTGGTAATTTATTCGACATGCTCTTGGTCAGGAGGTCGAATGCAAGACAGGGGTTGCCGTCAATAGCGGCGCAGGCACGGCCATTCGGAGAGGAAGGCCGTTCCTTTTCATCATCAAGAGACGCTGATCGTCCTGGCGCAACCATGCGAGGGGCGCGCAGGGGTTATTCATCTATCCGCGAAAGGCAGTGACTTTGCGGCGCGTTCCCTCGCGCCCCGGCTCTGCTGCCTTCCCAAAACAGGGGACGAGATCATGGTCTATCGTTCAGACATATTCCTGGCCGAAGGCGGCACCGGGGGGACGCTTTACAGCCCGGCGGCGAAGGCCGAAGCGGCCACCTTTTCTCCCTTGGAATGGCAGGTCGTGCAGCTTGCCCGGCAGGACAGCTTGGCGACGCTGCGGGAACCGGGCCGCTGGACCCGGCTGCAAAGGCTGATCTTCGGGCAAAAGCCCGACCCACGGCTTGCCGACAAGCGGTTGGAAGCACTGCGGCAGATCGCCGTCGAAGCCTGGCACCGCAGCTATGACGTCCATTCGCGCCGCATATCCGCCTTCCGGTCCGCAGGGTTCAGCGACGCTCATCTCGAACGGCTGCTTGCCGCCATCGCCGCGATGCGCGGCAGCCCGAAGGTCAGGAGTTTCGCATGAACATGCACAAGTCCATCGACGCCGACAGCAGCAACGCGGTGTCTTCCCCCCTCCTCCGCGCACGCAAGCGTCATGCCGCAATCGCAGCGATTGCGCTGGTTGTCGTCGGCGGCATTGGCTGGAAATTGGTCGATCGTCCGCAGGCGCAGGCGGCGCCCTCAGCGCTCGCGGTGGTGGGGGTCGCTGCGCCGCTCAGCCGCGCGGTCACGCAATGGGATGATTATGTCGGCCGGTTCGCGCCGAGCCAGACGGTCGATATCCGCCCGCGCGTATCGGGTTCGGTGACGGCGATCCATTTCCGCGATGGCGATTATGTGAAGGCGGGGCAGTTGCTGTTCACCATCGACCAGCGCCCCTTCCTTGCGGCTCTCGCCGAAGCCCGCGCCAATAGCGCAAGCGCGCGCAGCACCCTTCTTCTGGCGCAGAATGATTATAAGCGGGTTCAGCGCCTGACGGGCGACGAAGCGGTTTCGGCCAGCGAAGTGGATGCGCTGCGGTCGCGGCTGCAAGCGGCTCAGGCGGCGTTGGCGGCGGCGCAGGCGCGCGAGCGCCAGCGGGCGCTGGAGGTGGAGTTCACGCAGGTGCGCGCGCCGATTTCGGGGCGCGTGTCCGACCGGCGCGTCGATATCGGCAATCTGGTGTCCGGCGCGGAAGGCGCAGGCGCGACCTTGCTGACCACCATCAACAAGCTTGATCCCATCTATTTCAACTTCGACGCGTCCGAAGCGCTGTATCTCAAGTCCCAGCGGGACAAGGATGGCGCTGGCGCGGTCGAGGTGCGGTTGCAGGATGAAGCCGATTATCGCCACAAGGGCCGTCTGGATTTTACCGACAACGGACTTGATCCCCGGTCCGGCACGATCCGCATTCGCGCGGTGTTCGCCAATCCCGATATGTTCCTGACGCCCGGCATGTTCGGCAACATGCGCCTCGCCAATGGCGGCAAGGTGAATGCGCTGCTGATCCCGGATGAGGCGGTGCAGTCGGATCAGGCACGCAAGACGGTGCTGGTCGTCGGCAGGGATGACAGTGTTTCTGCCAAGCCAGTGGAGCTAGGGCCGGTGGTGGATGGGCTGCGGATTATCCGGGCTGGGTTGTCGCCTAATGATCGGGTGGTTGTGAGCAATCTTCAGTCGGCGGTGCCGGGTGGGAAGGTTGCTACGCGGGCTGTGGCGATCAAGGCGGTGGCTGCGCCGGTGGGGGCTGGTGAGAGTGTTGTGCCGGCTGCTTCGCAAGCGACTTTCTAGTTAACTTTAAGCCCTCCCCTTCAGGGGAGGGTTGGGTGGGGGCCCTCCCCCTGCGCCGCACTATCCGGCGAGCCCCCACCTTCTTTCCCTCCCCTGAAGGGGAGGGGCTAAAATGACAGTTCCCGCGATCCCCGGATCGCGCACCCTTTTTCACGCCATCGAGGAACAGACCGATGCGCCTATCCCGTTTCTTCATTGACCGGCCGATCTTCGCTGCGGTCATCGCGGTGGTCATCACCGTGGTTGGCGCGCTGGCCTTTATCGGGCTGCCCGTTTCCCAATATCCCAACATCGTTCCGCCAACGGTCACGGTGTCGGCGCAATATCCGGGCGCGTCGGCCGAGACCGTCGCGTCCACCGTCGCCGCGCCGATCGAGCAGGAAATCAACGGCGTCGATGACATGCTCTATCAGAGCAGCCAATCGACCGGCGACGGCAAGGTGACGATCACCGTCACCTTCAAGGTGGGGACCGATCTGGATGAGGCGCAGGTGCTGGTGCAGAACCGGGTCGCCGTGGCCATCCCCCGCCTGCCGGAAGAGGTGCAGCGGCTGGGCGTGGTCACGCGCAAGACGACGCCGGACTTCCTGATGGTCGTCAATCTGCAATCGCCGGACGGCACGTTCGACCGCAATTACCTGTCCAACTATGCGTTGACGCAGGTGCGGGACCGGCTCGCGCGGCTGGATGGCGTGGGCGATGTGCGGCTGTTCGGATCGCGCGATTATGCGATGCGCATCTGGATCGATCCCGACCGCGCCGCCGCGCTGGACCTGACGGCGGGCGAGATCGTCTCCGCGCTCCGTTCGCAGAATGTGCAGGTGTCCACAGGCGCGCTGGGCCAGCCACCCTATGATAAGGGCGAAGCTTTCCAGTTGGGCGTCGAGATGCAGGGCCGCCTGACCGAGCCCAGGCAGTTCGCCGACATCGTCATCCGCACCGATGCGGACGGGCGTCAGGTGCGCGTTGGCGATGTCGCCCGTGTTGAGCTGGGCGCGCAGGATTATGGCATCAACACCTATCTGTCCGGCACGCCCACGGTCGTGATCGCGGTGATGCAGCGCCCCGGCTCCAACGCTCTGGACGCGGCGGAGAAGGTGAAGGCGGAGATGGATGAACTCTCCAAGAGCTTCCCCAAGGGGCTGGAATATAGCGTCATCTACAACCCGACCGAGTTTATCAGCCAGTCGATCGACGCAGTGTATCACACCCTGTTTGAAGCGGTGATATTGGTCGTCCTCGTCATCCTGATCTTCCTCCAGAACTGGCGCGCGGCGATCATTCCGATCATCGCGATTCCCGTATCGTTGATCGGAACGGCGGCAGTGCTGGCGGCGCTCGGCTATTCGCTCAACAATCTGTCGCTGTTCGGACTTGTCCTCGCGATAGGCATCGTGGTCGATGACGCGATCGTCGTGGTCGAGAATGTCGAGCGGAATATCGAGCATGGCATGTCTCCGCTGGAGGCGGCACGCACGTCGATGGACGAAGTGTCGGCCGCGCTGGTGGCAATCGTGCTGGTGCTGTGCGCCGTGTTCGTGCCGACTTTGTTCATCACCGGCATTTCGGGCGCTTTCTATCAGCAGTTCGCCGTCACCATTTCGACTGCGACGGTGATCTCGCTGATCCTCTCGCTCACCCTGTCCCCGGCCGCAGCCGCCTTGCTGCTGAAGCCCAAGCATGGGGAGCATGATCTGGACAATGCGCCGCGCTGGCGCAGGGTAGGCGCGCGGGCGGCGGCGGGGTTCAACCGGGGCTTTGACCGCATGAGCGCTGGCTATGCCCGGCTGACACGCTTCCTGGTGCTGCGGCCCAAGAAGATGCTGCTGACCTATGCGGGGCTGATCGCCGCGACCATGGCCCTGTTCTGGGTGACGCCGGGCGGCTTCGTGCCTTCGCAGGATCAGGGTTATTTCCTGGCGGTGGTGCAATTGCCATCCGGCGCGTCGCTCGAACGCACGGACAAGGTGACGAAGGAGGTCGCGCAAAAGCTGCTGCCCATCAAGGGGCTGCGCGGCGCGGTGATGTTCGCGGGCTTCCATGGCCCTTCGCAGACGCAGGCGCCCAACAGCGCCGCCATCTACTTCCCGTTCAACAGCTTTGCGGAGCGGGAGAAGGAAGGCGTGACCTATGCCGGGATCATGGAGCAGGCGCACAAGGCCGTCGCGGGATATGACAAGGCGAGCATCCTGCTGCTGCCCCCGCCGACGATTTCCGGCCTCGTCCCTCCGGGCGGTTTCCGCATGCTGGTGCAGGATAAGGAGGAACGCGGCTATACCGAGCTGAACAAGGTCGCGCAGGACTTCATCGGCAAGGCGAACCAGACGCCCGGCCTGTCCATGGTCTATACGCTGTTCGACAATGCGACGCCGCGCGTCTTTGCCGATGTCGATCGGCGCAAGGCCGACCTGCTGGGCGTGCCGCCGGAACGCGTGTTCGAAGCGATGCAGGTCTATCTGGGGTCGGCCTTCGTCAACGACTTCAACTTGCTGGGGCGCACCTATCGCGTGACGGCGCAGGCGGATGCGGACCATCGCGGGACGGTGGCGGATATCGCGAACCTGAAGACGCGGTCGAACAGCGGGCAGATGGTGCCGATTGGCTCTGTTTCGACCTTCGAGGACAAGACCGGGCCTTATCGCGTGGTGCGTTACAATATGCTCCCGGCGATCGAGGTCGATGGCAATACTGCGCCGGGCTACAGCACGGGCCAGTCGCTGACTACCATGGAGAAGCTGGCCGATAGCAATCTGCCGGAGGGCTATGCCAAGGAATGGACGGGCGTCGCCTATCAGCAGGTGATGGCGGGCAACACCGCGGGCATCGTGTTCGGGATGGCGGTCTTCTTCGTCTTCCTGGTGCTGGCGGCGCAATATGAAAGCCTGACGCTGCCGCTGTCGATCATCCTGATCGTGCCGATGTGCCTGTTCGCGGCCATGCTGGGCGTGAACCTGCGGGGACAAGACAATAATATCCTGACGCAAATCGGGCTGGTCGTGCTGATCGCCTTGGCGGCGAAGAACGCCATCCTTGTGGTGGAATTCGCCAAGCAGGCGGAGGAGGAACAGGGGCTGTCGCCGGTTGAAGCGGCGGTGCAGGCGGCGCAGACCCGGTTGCGGCCGATCCTGATGACCAGCTTCGCCTTCATCCTGGGTGCGGTGCCTCTGGTGATCGCGAGCGGGGCGGGCGCGGAGTTGCGGCAGGCGCTGGGCACGGCCGTCTTCTTCGGTATGACCGGCGTGACGGCGTTCGGCCTGCTGTTCACCCCCACCTTCTACGTGGTGTGCCGCGCGCTGGGCGACCGCTTTTCCCGCAAGGGGAAGGGCGGAGCCGCCGTCGCGATGCAGCCCGCCGAATAGGAGACATATGAGATGAGAAAGACCCTACTTCCCCTTTTGCTCGGCGCTTCGGCTTTGACCGCCTGCGCGGCGGGGCCGGATTATAAGGCTCCGGCCACCCCAAGCGCGGCTGCGGGCGCGTTCATTGGGGCGGCTAGTCCGGCGGTGAGCGTGGCGGAGCCTGATGGCGACTGGTGGCGGCTGTATAATGATCCGGTGCTGGACGAGCTGGTGCGCGATGCGCTGGCCGCGAATACCGACATTCGCGTGGCTGTCGCTCGGCTGGAAAAGGCGCGGGCGGGGCTGCGTGGCGCGCGGTCGGACAGGCTGCCGCAGACGAGCCTTAGCGTGCAGCCGACCTATGGCCGGGCGTCCGCCGCGCAGACTTTGCCGGGCGCTGATCGAGAGAATTGGACCGTCAATGCCGGGCTGGACGTCGCTTATGAGGTGGACCTGTTCGGCCGGGTAAAGCGCAGCATCGAAGCGGCGAAGGACGACGTCAACGCGGCGGCGGGCGATGCTGACGCGGTGCGGGTGGCTGTGGTTGCGGATACGGCGCGGGCTTATGTGGATGCGACCAGTTCGGCGGAGCGTATCGCCGTGGCGGAGCAGACCGTGGCGCTGCTCGACAAGAGCATCCGCATCACCAATGCGCGGTTTGAAGTGGGCCGGTCCGACCGGCTGGATGTAATCCGCACGACTGCCTTGCGGGACCAACAGGCGGCGCTGATCCCAAGTCTGGTGGCGGATCGGGACAGTGCGCTGTTCCGGCTGGCGACGCTCACCGGACGGACGCCGCAGGAATTGCCTGCCGTGGTTCGGGAGCAGAAGGTGACGCCGGATCTCAAGCAGCCCATTCCGGTCGGCGACGGCCGCGCCCTGCTCGCCCGCCGCCCGGATGTGCGCGCAGCCGAACAGCGGCTGGCGGCGGACACGGCGCGCATCGGGGTTGCTACGGCGGACCTTTATCCCCGCATCACTTTGGGCGGCTCCATCGGCACCACGGCGATCGGCGGCGGCGACATATTGGGCGGCGGACCGTTCCGCTGGCTGCTGGGGCCGCTGATCAACTGGGCCTTCCCCAATCAGGAAGCCAACCGCGCCCGCATCGCCGCTGCAAAGGCCGACGCCAGCGCGTCCCTCGCGACATTCGACGGCACGGTGCTGCGGGCGCTGGAGGAAACCGAAACGGCGCTGTCGGTCTATGCCCACGCGCTGGAGCGGCGCGATACCCTCAAGGCCGCGCGCGAAGCCGCGGACCGGGCCGCACGCATCAGCCTTGCGCGGCAGCGGGAGGGAAGGATCGATTTCCTGACGGTGCTGGATGCTCAGCGCACGTTGGCGGCGGCGGAGAGCGAGCTTGCCACGGCGGAACGCGCGGTGGCCTTTGCTCAAGTTGATCTGTTCAAGGCACTGGCGGGCGGCTGGACCAGCGCATCGCCCGTGACCGCATCCCGAAGCGGACCGGCCCTGTAAAGGTTCAGGCGGACCAGCCGCCGCCCATTGCCTGATAAAGCGCGATCAGGGCGTTGAGCTGGTCGACCCGCAATTGGACGAGGCTCAGTTCCGCCGACAGCAAGGCCCGCTGGGCGTCAAGCTGCTCCAGATATGTCGTGTAGCCCGCCCTGTAGCGGTTCGTGGCAGGGCGCAGCGCGTCGGCCAGGGCGCTGCGCTGCGCTTCCAGCCGGACGTGCTGCGCCGCTAGGCGGTCGATGCCGATCAGGGCGTCGTCCACTTCGCGAAAGGCGGTCAACGCCGCCCGCTGGTAGGCGAAGGCGGCCTGATCGCGCCTTGCCGCCGCCCCTTCCACATTGGCGCGCAGCCGGCCGCCCTCGAACAGGGGGGCAAGGATGCTGGCGCCCAGAGACCAGATCGACAGCGGGTCGCTAAGCGCGGTCGACAGCGTCAGCCCGGCCGTGCCGGTGAGCCTGATGCTGGGCAGATATTGCGCGCGGGCCGCAGCCAGCGAACTGTCCGATGCCGCCAGAGTGCGCTCCGCCTGCGCCAGATCGGGCCGCCTGCGCAGCAGATCGGACGGCAGACCGGCGGGGACGGCCAACGGCCGCAGCCGGTCGAGCGACGCGCCACGCCCGATGGCGCGCGGAGACTCCCCGATCAGCAGGCTGAGCGCATTTTCCTGCCGCCCTATGGCGAGTTCGACCTGCGGCAGAAGCTGGGCCGCCGCTTCATATTCCGCCTGCGCCTGACGCAGTTCAAGGTCGGACGTATAGCCCGCCTCCGCGCGGGACCGCGCCAGCCGCAGCGCTTCCGCGCGGGAGGTGATGGTCGCCTGCACCACCGACCGCCGCATGTCGAGGCCAAGCAGCGTCACATATCCGGTGGCGGTGGCGGACGCGACCGCCAGGGCGGCCGCATCGCGGGCCGCTTCCGACGCTTGAGCGCTCAGGCGCGCGGCTTCCACCTGATTTGCGATCCGGCCGAACAGGTCCACCTCATAGGCGGCCTGGAACAGGGGTTGAGCGGATGTCGTCTCCGTGGACGTGCCCAGGGGACCGGCGCTGCGCGACCGCGTGACGCCCGCTCCCAGATCGAGCGACGGGAAAAGCTGCGCGCGGGCAAGCCGCTCATTGGCCCGCGCCTCCTGAACCCGCGCGGCGGCGATGGCCACATCCGGGTTGTTGGCCAGCGCCCGTTCGACAAGGCTGGTGAGCACGGGATCGCCAAAGCCCTGCCACCATCCCGGCGTTATGGCGGCGGCGGCAGGCAAGGGCGTCCGCCATCCGGGCGGCGGGCGGACCGATGACGATGCGGGACGCGGCGGATCGGGCGCGGTGCACCCCGCCAGCAGCACCGCCGTGCTCCACAGGGCCAGGGCCCCCTTCATCGCGGCGCTGGCGTGCCGCGCGTGACGACGCGTGCCTCGACCGACATGCCGGGGCTTAACCGGCGATAGAGCGGATCGTCCCGGTCTATCGCGATGCGGACGGTCAGCCGCTGGGGCACCTTGACGAAATTGCCGGTCGCATTGTCGGGCCGGATCACCGAAAATTCGCTGCCTGCCGCCGGGGCGAGGCTTTCCACCCGCCCCTTGATTTCGGCGCCGTTCAGTGCGTCGACGGTGAAGCTGGCGGGCTGTCCCGGCCGGATGAGCGCGGTCTGGCGCTCCTTGAAATTGGCCGAAACCCAAATGGCCGGCGGCACCAGGAACATGAGTTGACTGCCCGCCGTCACATATTGGCCCAGCCGGACCGACACTTCGCCCAGCCTGCCTGATTGCGGCGCGCGAATGATGGTGTTCGACAGGTCGATCTCCGCCAGCCGGAGCGCCGCCCGCGCATTTTCGACGCCCGCTTCCAGCCCGCCGCGCCCGACCAGCACCGATTGCACTTCCTCCCGGCCGATGGCGCGTTGCGCCTGCGCCTGCCGCACGGCGGCTTCCGCCTGCGCCAGCGCGGCGCGGGTCTGGTCACGCTCCCGCTCCGACACCGATCCTTCGTCCGCCAGTTCGTTGACGCGCCGCATGTCCGCCTGCGCGCGCAACAATTGCGCCCTTGCGCTGGCGATCGCCGCATCCTGTCCGCCCAGCGCCGCCTCGCGGGAACGCTGGTTCTGCTGGCTGTTCGCCAATGTGGCGAGTTGCGTCGAAAGATTGGCTTTCGCCTGGTCCACCCGCTGCCGGTAGATGCGATCGTCGATCCGCGCGAGTATCTGTCCCTGCTTCACATTGTCATAGTCGCGGACGAGGACCTGCGTCACATAGCCGCTGACTTGCGGCGCGATGATCGTGGTCTGCCCCCGCACATAGGCGTTGTCCGTCTCCTGCACATAACGGCGGAATGGAGGCAGGTCCCAGGCGTACAGGGCAAGCAGCGCGCCCGCGATCAGCAGCGCCACGAAGAAAATGGTGGCCCGGCGGCTCCCCCGTGGCGGCGCCCAGCCCCGCCGCGGCGCATCCGCATCCGTATCCGCGGATGGCTGGTCCGGCACCTCCACCGGATCGTCCAGCCGTCCCTTCGTTTCCGGCTGGGGCGTTCTGGACAGTTCATTCATTGCGCCGCTCGCTCCCGCATCCGCTGCATCGCGACCAACTCCTCAGCAACCGGATTGATGCCTTTTGCCCGCAAATAGATCCATCGCCCGCCCAGCCACAGCGTGACGAGCGACGCCACTACGCCGATCAGGAAGAAGACGTCATTATAGGCCAGGATATTCGCTTCGCGGCTGACCTGCTGGGCGAAAAGCGCGCCTCCTTCCGCCTGCCGCAGCAGCGGATCGCCCAGCGTCCGCGCATAGGCGCCGCCCAGTTGCTGGATGCGTTGCAGGACCAGCGGATCGGTCGCGCTCAGCGTCTCCACGATCTCCTGCGAATGCAGGCGCTCCCGCATGATCTGGTAACTGCCGAGCAGCGCCGTCCCGGCAAGGCCGCCGATCGTCTGCGCCATGCCGAACACGGCGGAAAAGCTGACGATATGGCTGGGTCCCCGCGAAAGGGCGCGCAATATGCCCACCATCGTCGCCGCGCCCATCCAGAACAGCGCCGCGAAGCCGATCAGGGCCTGGCTTGCATAGAGATTGGCCGGGCGGGTCAGGTTGGTGGCGTCCGCGTCCATGAAGGCGCCGATGGCGATGATCGCGACCGAAACGACGACAGGCCACAGAAGATCCTTGGGGTTGAGGGTCAGCACGCCCGCCGCGATGCCCGCGACAGCCGCCAGGGTAACGATCAGGTTCAATGTCACGAGCTGGTCGTTGGTCATCCCCGCCAGGGTCAGCAGGCCGATAGACCCGAAATTCTGTTCCGACAGCAGAATACGGATGATCGCGACGATCGCGATGAAGCGCAGCACGTTGCGCGTCCGCATCCAGCGCGTGTTGAGCAGCGGATTGGCGCGGTTATGCTCGATCAGCAGGGCAGCGCCGGTAAGGAGGATCGCCCCCGCCACCGCATAGCCAAGCCATGGCGTCGTCCACCACACCACGCGCCCCAGCGCAAGCACCGCGCAAAGCAGCGCCATGCCCGGCGCGAAAAGGCAGAAGGTGAGGAAATCGAGCGGCTCGAACGCCTTGATCCGCTCGCTCGGAGGCAGCCGCAGCAAAGCGGCGGACCCCAGGCAAAGCAGCGTCAGCCCCAGTTCAAGGACGAACAGATTCTGTATCTCTCCATTTCTGAGCAGCATGGGCGAAATGACGCGCGCCAGCGGCAAGGCCACCTGCGACAGGCCAAAGCCGATGATCATGCCCGCCAGACGCGCGGTCGCTGGCATGGCCTGCATGATGTAGAAGAAACAGAGGGTGGTAAGGCCGCTGCTCACTATCCCCGCCGCGCCCCGGACGATCAGTTCCACGGCATAGCTGTGCACGAACAGTTGCAGCACCGCGACGGTGAGGAAGCCGAGCAGCGACATTCTGATGAAGCGTTGCAGCCCGAATTGCTGCCTGAACTTGATGAGCAGCAGGCTCATGCACACGCTCGTCATCGAATAGATCGCGGTCAGCCACGCCCCCTCGACGGAGGTGAGGCCAAGGGAACCCTGTATCTGCGGCAGATTGGCGATGAGAAGCCCGTTGCCCAGACCCCCGGTCAACCCCAGCAGGGTGCCGATCGCGAAATATGCGGCGCGGCGGGCAGGCGGATGATCGGGCGTCGCGGGAGAGCCCGGCAGAAGGGGCCGCTCATGGGGAGCGAAGCTGTGCGCCATAGGCTCGCAATCCCTTCCGCCTGTTTGTCAAACGAGCCTTGCAGCAAGCCGCGCCATGCATGCCCAACCATTGTCGTTACCCAAGGGTTCCGAAATGCTATGGGTGAACCGCGGCCCTGACTAACATGGGGAGGCCGCGTAAAAGGCCGCCGCCCCACGGAGGAACTGGCTCATGCCAGCATCGAGCCGGTATCGATGAAGCGCTGGTGCCAGGACAGCGCTTCGCCGGGCAGCGACGGAGAATGCTGGCCATAGGCCCCTTTGCGGGCGCGCTCGAAATAGTCGGCAAGCGCCGGGCGATAGTCCGGGTGGGCGCAGTTTTCGATGATCAATGCGGCCCGCTGCCTGGGGCTGAGGCCGCGCAGGTCGGCAAGGCCCTGTTCGGTCACCAGCACCTGCACGTCCTGCGATATGTGATCGACATGGCTCGCCTGCGGCACGATGGCGGAGATCCTGCCCCCCTTGGCGGTCGAGGGCGTCATGAAGATCGAGATATAGGCGTTGCGTGCAAAGTCGCCCGACCCGCCGATCCCGTTCTGGATGCGCGAACCCATGACATGGGTGGAATTGACCGCGCCGTAGATGTCCGCCTCGATCAGGCCGTTCATGGCGATGCAGCCCAGCCGCCGGATCAGTTCGGGATGGTTGCTGATCTCCTGCGGGCGAAGGATCATCCTGTCGCGATAGCGCGCCATGTCCGCATTGATCCGGGCGGCCGCTTCCGGGCTCAGCGAAAAAGCGGTGGCGGACGCCATCAGCAGCTTGCCGGAATCCAGCAGGTCCAGCATGCCGTCCTGAATGACCTCCGTATAGGCGGTCATCTGCTCGAACGGGCTGGTCACCAGCCCGCTCAGCACCGCATTGGCGATATTGCCGACACCCGACTGTATCGGCAGCAGCGTGGCGGGCAGGCGGCCCCTTGCCACCTCATGCCGCAGGAATTCGAGCAGATGGCCCGCAATGGCATGCGCGGTGGCGTCAGGCGGCGCGAAGGGCAGGTTGCGGTCCGGCGCATCGGTCTCGACAATGGCGACGATCTTCTCTGGATCGCACCGGAAGCCCGGATCGCCAATCCGGTCGTCGGGCTGCGTGAGCGGAATGGGCACGCGATGCGGCGGCAGCGCCGTCCCGTAATAGATGTCGTGCATCCCCTCCAGCGCTTCATTCTGCCAGCGGTTGACCTCGATAATCACCTTCTGCGCCCGATCGAGCCAGGTCTTGTTGTTACCCACGGAGGAGGAAGGGATGAGGCTGCCGTCCGGGCGGATGCCCGACACCTCGACGACCGCCGTATCGAGCGGGCCCAGAAAACCCTGCCAGGCCATCGGCGCGACCTGGCTCAGATGCATGTCGAAATAATCCATCTGGCCCGCATTGATCTTCTCGCGCGCGACCGGATCGGAATTATAGGGCAGGCGGAATTCGATGCCGTCCGCCTTGGCCAGCGCGCCGTCCAGCTCAGGCCCTGTCGACGCGCCCGTCCAGACGCGCACGCGGAAAGGATCGCCCGCCGCATGCGCCGCTTCGATCCGGGCCGCAAGCGCGAGCGGCACTGCCTTGGGATAGCCGGACCCCGTGAACCCGCTCATCCCCACGGTGCTGCCCGGATCGATGAGGGCGGCGGCCTCTTCCCCGCTCATGACCTTCGTACGCAGCGCGGGGCAGGCAATTCGACTGTTCATTTTCGGTGAATCATCCTTGGTTTCAAATATGTTGACGGCTTAGCACAATCAGCGGGAAAGCGCCCTCCCCGGATCGGCCGCGTCCCTCTCCTTATGGGAACGCGGTCGAGTGCGTCAGCCTTGCCACTGGCCCTTCGGCGCGAGCAGCAGCTTGGCCCCGGCTTCGCCCTGTTCGAGCGTCAGAGCAACCAGCGCCCTCGCCACCGTGGCGAAGGTCAGAGTGGGATTTCCCGGCACCTTTTTCACCCGGTCGATGGGAATCAGGTCCCAATCGGGTTCGGCGGGTCCATCCTTCAGCACAACGGGATAGACCGCCGTCCAGCGGGCACGGCAATCATCAAGCGCCCGTTCCGCGATCTGCTTGTCACGGAACAGGTTCCTCGCGACGATGCCGGTGAGCAGAAGGCGGAGCATGGGGGATTGCCTGGACGCCGTATCGCCGACGCCCAGTGAGGACATGAGGACGAAGCGCTTCACGCCCGCATTGTTGATGGCTTCTATGACGCGTGGCAAGGTTCTTTGCTGAAAATCCACCCGCCTGAACAGCATGACCGGCGCCCAGCGCGCGCCAAGGCACCAAAGGACGGCATCGGCGCCCTTGAACGCGGCGGTCATTGCCGCTGCATCTTCGACGGGCCCGGTCACAATGGTGAGACCGGGCGAAGGCGCAAGCCTGGCAGGATTGCGGACATAGGCAAGCACTTCATGGCCCGCCGCCAGGGCTTCCTTCACCGCCAGAGCCCCGGTTGTTCCCGTCGCTCCCAAAATCACCAGCTTCATTTCGACCCACCCCTGCCGCTATCGAAGCGCACATAGCGGATCGCAGGATGCAACGTAAGGGGCCGCACCCGGCCGGATCTGGACATGGCGCTGCGCTGCTGGCCGCGCCTGCAACCTGTTCACGCCGCCTTCGCGCGGATCCTGTAGGCAAGGATGGCGAAGGCCCCCGTCAACAATCCATGGAGCAGCAGGAAATATTTCGCGATGTCCCGCGCTTCTCCGCTGCCCACGCCCCACGCGTCATTGGCGGCGACAGCGCCGAAACCGATCATGTTCGCCAGCACCACAGGGCGGATTTCCGAAGGATCAGCATTGCGCGACAGCCAGTTGAGCACGGCGATCCCCAGGAACGGCCCGCCCAGCAGCCGCAGCAGGGCGACAAGTTCGGGGCTGGCGTCCGGCGGAACCGCGCCGCGGCCGAACTGCAACGGCACGATCATGAGCGCGAAGCCCACCATCGCCAGGTAAATGGCCGAAAGGGTGAACAGCGCCTTTGCGTTCAAGCCTCATCTCCGTCCGCTGGAGCCGCTTTGGCGAAGGATTCCGGCTCCAAATGGTTCATGGTGCATTTCCTACCATATGCGCAGCAGGCGGCGAATATCATCACTCTTAATCCGGCGCGCTCCAATCCCGGCAGAGCTTCTGGAACTTGACCGGGGCTATCGCATATTCGTAGCGCTGGCCGCCCCTGCCTTCCACCTCGCCACCCGCTGAGGATCGACCATGCCCGTCACCGACATCGCCACTCGCGTCTATAATCATAGCTGGCGGCTCGATCCTGTCATTCGCAGCCTGCTCGACACGGATTTCTACAAGCTGCTGATGTTGCAGATGATCCGGCACCTGCATTCGGACGTGCAGGCGACCTTCTCGCTGATCAACCGCAGCACATCGGTACGGCTGGCGGACGTGATCGACGAAACGGAGCTGCGCGAGCAACTCGACCATGCCCGCACGCTCCGCTTCTCCAACAAGGAACTGATCTGGCTCGCGGGCAACAGCTTTTATGGCAAGAAACGCATGTTCTCGCCGGACTTCATCGAATGGCTGGCCGGTTTCCAGTTGCCGGACTATGAACTGCGCAAGACCGGCGGCCAGTTCGAACTGCACTTCGCCGGGCCGTGGACCCACACGACGATGTGGGAAATCCCGGCGCTCGCCATCGTCAACGAACTGCGGTCGCGCGCCGCGCTCAGGGGCAAGGGCCGCTTCGAACTGGACGTGCTCTACGCCCGCGCCAAGGCCAAGCTTTGGGAAAAGGTCGAACGGCTGCGCCAGCTTCCCGGCCTCGTCCTTTCCGATTTCGGCACCCGCCGCCGCCATGGCTTTCTCTGGCAACGCTGGTGCGTGGAGGCGCTCAAGGAAGGTTTGGGCAGCCGCTTCATCGGCAGTTCGAACGTGCTGCTCGCGATGGACAATGATCTGGAAGCGATCGGCACCAACGCGCATGAACTGCCGATGGTGCTGGCCGCCCTTGCCGGGGACGATGCCGGGGTGGCGTCCGCGCCCTACCGGGTGCTGGAGGAATGGCAGGCGCATTATGACGGAAACCTGCTGGTCGCGCTGCCCGACGCTTTCGGCACCACCGCCTTCCTCCGCAATGCGCCCGACTGGCTCGCCGACTGGACCGGCTTTCGTCCCGACTCCATGCCCCCGATCGAGGGCGGCGAGCAGATCATCGCCTGGTGGCAGGCGCATGGCCGCGATCCCCGCACCAAGCTGCTGATCTTTTCCGATGGCATGGACATCGACAGCATCGAAGCGACGTATCGCCACTTTCATGGCCGGGTGCGGATGAGTTTCGGATGGGGCACCAACCTCACCAACGACTTTCGCGGCTGCGATCCCGCTGGCGGGCATGGGCTGGAGCCGATCTCCCTCGTCGCCAAGGTGACCAGCGCCAACGGGCGTCCCGCCGTGAAGCTCTCCGACAATCCTTCCAAGGCGACCGGCGATCCTGCCGAAATCGAGCGATACCTGCGGATTTTCGGGCAGGATGGCCGCGCGGGAAAGGCGGTCGAGGTTTGATCGATCCCAGCCCTCAAGGCGCTGGTCCTTCACGGCCTGCCGCAGCAGCGCCGCCTGTCAACTGACCGCAAGATCTTGAGCGTCGGCCAGGATGGAATCCCACTCCGCCGCGGACATCGGCAGCAGGTTGAAATAGCGCAGGAAGAACGCGCCCTCCGTCGCGAAGAATGCCAGCCGCGCCAACCGGCTGCCTGGGTCATCGGCGGCCACTGGAACCGCGCGTTCGCCATACCATCGGCGCACCTCGTCCAGATGCGCCCCGGATTGCAGCAGGACCGCGATCAGATTGGCCGCGCGCCGGTGCTTGCCGTCGGCATAGCGCCTGGTCGTCGCCACATGCGCCGCCACGCGTTCGCCGGTGGTCGCCGATGTCCCGGCGGCCGCTTCGAACAGCGCGCGCTCCTCTTGCATCCAGCGGCCCAGCATGGCGGCAAGCATCGCTTCCTTGGTGCCGAAGCAGGATTGGACCCCGCCCTTGGTGATACCGGACGCCGCAGCGACCGCGCCTATGGTCAGCGCAGCCGCGCCGCGCGCAACGACGATCGCCTCCGCCGCATCGAGGACAGCGCCGCGATCGATCCTCTTGTTGCGCCCCATAGCATGCTTGCCTAATTCCAATACATGCGTATTCTTATTGCGCAGTTCCGGCCGTCCCGCAAGTCCCGCGGCGTCCGTGATGGCAAGGGATGGGAAGACGCGCATGAGCTGGATATATCTGTTTGCCGCCGGCCTGTTCGAAATCGGCTGGCCCGTCGGGCTGAAGATGGCGCAGTCGCCCGGACAACGCCTGCCCGGCATCACATTGGCGGTTGTCTTCATTATGGTGAGCGGCACGCTCCTCTGGCTGGCGCAGCGCCAGATCCCGATGGGGACGGCCTATGCCGTGTGGACCGGCATCGGTGCGGCAGGCACATTCGCGCTGGGGATCATCGTCTATGGCGATCCCGCCTCGCTTCTCCGCTTCCTGGGCGTGGCGCTGATCGTCGGCGGAGTGGCCGTCCTCAAACTCGCCAGCTGACCGCCCAACACCCTTCATCCAATCTGATATTTCATTCGCGAGATTTCCCTCGCCTACCCTGCTTCGCCTGGTCCGCCTTGACGACGAACGCAGCCTCTCGCCCGCGTCCATCGCCGCGCCAGCGTCAACTCCCGCGCGCCAGCAGACCGGGGTTCGCCACCGCAATTCCGGTACTCAGCACGATGGCGTCCTCGACGAAGCCGGTAGCGGTCTGGCCGTAGCGCCGCATGGCCGCGCAACGCAGACGCCAGCCAACATAGGATGAGGTCAAAGCCGTTCCCATCGCCACGGCAGCGCCCAACATTCGCTGGCCGCGCGGGGCGAGGGCGGCTCCTGCATAGGCGCTCGTGATCGCCCGCACGGCGAGACGGGCGGGCACGATCCGGTCGGGCGCCGACTTCATCTTGTCCCCGGCCATCTCCGCAGCCGCCAGAGCCGCCGTTCCCGCAGCGGCAAACGGATTGCGGAGCAGCCGTTGCAGCGGAAGCGCAACAGGCAGCGCACGGCGCCGCGTCGCCAGCGCGATCGATGCAAGCGGAATGATTCCGCGCTGCCCGGCCACCAGGCCGATGAGAAAGGAACGGATCATGCGCTGCCATCCTGTCTTGTGCTGAATGACCAAATGACCGGCGGCCCTGGTTTGATCCCGCAGCGGACAAATTGGTCATGTTCGCACTTGGTGGTTCTTCGCGGCCATGAGATGCTCAGGCATGAGCGTACAAGGCTGCGCCGCCGCAGGCGCAATATTCATGAGTGAATATCCCGCCTACCAGTGAGTTATATCGTCAGGTAAGGCTAAGGCCATAATAGGAGAGCAAGGATGCAGGACGATCCTGTCGTTATCGCTGGCTATGCCCGCACCCCGATGGGGGGTTTCCAGGGCGCGCTTTCGGCGCTCAAGGCCACTGAACTCGGCACGGTTGCGGTCAAGGCCGCTGTCGAGCGCGCGGGCGTGCCGCCGGACGCTGTGGACCGCATCTATATGGGCTGCGTGCTTCCCGCCGGGCTTGGTCAGGCGCCCGCACGGCAGGCGGCGCTGGGCGCTGGCCTTCCCCGGTCGGTCGACGCCACCACGGTCAACAAGATGTGCGGATCGGGCATGCAGGCGGCGATCATGGCGGCCGAAGCGCTTGCCGCTGGCGGCGCCGGGATCATCGTCGCGGGCGGCATGGAAAGCATGACGAACGCCCCCTATGCCCTGCCCAAGCACCGCTCCGGCGCGCGCATCGGCCATGACCGCGTCATCGACACGATGATGATGGACGGGCTTGAGGACGCCTATGAACCGGGCAAGGCCATGGGCGTCTTCGCTGAACAGGCCGTGCGCGACTATCAGTTCACGCGCGAGGAGCAGGATGATTATGCGATCCGCTCGCTCAACCGGGCCAGGGCGGCGATCGAGGCTGGCGCTTTCGTGCGCGAGATCGCGCCCGTCACCGTCCCCGGCCGGAACGGCGGCACGATCGTCGATACCGATGAACAGCCGGGCAAGGCAAAGCCGGACAAGATTCCCGCCCTCAAACCAGCATTCGTCAAGGACGGCACGATCACCGCCGCGAATGCGTCGTCCATCTCCGACGGCGCAGCCGCGCTCGTGCTGACGCGCAAAAGCGTCGCCGAAAGCCACGGATTGCCCATCGTCGCCACGGTCGCCGCCACAGCCGCCCACGCGCATGAGCCCGCACTGTTCACGACCGCGCCCGTGCCCGCGATCCGCAAGGTACTGGACAAGGCCGGCTGGTCGGTGGACGATGTCGATCTGTTCGAGGTGAATGAGGCCTTCGCCGTCGTCGCCATGATCGCGGCGAGAGACCTCGGCATCCCGGCGGACAAGCTCAACGTCAACGGCGGCGCGACCGCTCTTGGTCATCCGATCGGCGCGAGCGGCGCGCGCATCGTGGCGACGTTGATCGCCGCGCTTCAAAATCGCGGGCTCAAACGGGGCGTGGCGTCGCTGTGCATCGGCGGCGGCGAAGCGACCGCCATGGCTATCGAACTCAACTGATCGTCCGAAAAGGGGTTTGCATGATTATCGAAGGAGTTGCCGCCATCGTGACCGGCGGCGCATCGGGCCTGGGCGGCGCGACCGCAGCGCGACTCGCGAGGGCAGGCGCGAAGGTGACGATCTTCGACCTGAACGCCGAACTGGGCGAAGCGCATGCGAAGGCGATCGGCGGCCGTTTCACACAGGTCAACGTCACTGACGAAACCGCCGTGGAAACCGCGATCGAGAAAGCCGAGGCGCTGAACGGCAAGGCGCGCATCCTCGTCAACTGCGCTGGCATCGGCCCTCCGGCGAAAGTCATCGGCCGCGACGGCAAGGCAATCCCGCTCGCGGACTTTTCGAAGATCGTGACGATCAACCTGATCGGCAGCTTCAACGTCCTTTCAAAGTTCGCGGCGCGCATCCACGATGCCGACACGGTGGGCGTCGAGGAACGCGGCGTCATCGTCAACACCGCCAGCGTCGCCGCCTTCGACGGCCAGATCGGCCAGGCCGCCTACTCCGCGTCCAAGGGCGGGGTCGTCGGCATGACCCTGCCGATCGCGCGCGAGTTCGCCCGCTACGGCATCCGGGTGATGACCATCGCGCCGGGCATCTTCCTCACCCCCCTGCTCGCCAGCCTGCCGCAGGAGGCGCAGGATTCGCTGGGCAGCCAGGTCCCCTTCCCCGCCCGTCTCGGCCAGCCTGACGAATATGCGCTGATGGTCGAGCAGATCGTCGCCAATCCGATGCTGAACGGCGAGGTCATCCGCCTGGACGGCGCGATCAGGATGGCGCCGAAATGAGCGGCGCCGGACCAGAGCGCACCGCCGCCATCGCGGCCAGGGTGGAAGCCTTCGTCCGCGATGTGGTGGCGCCCTATGAAACCGACCCCCGCCGCGACCATCATGACTGCCCGGCGGAGGAACTGGTCGCCGAACTCAAGCAGAAGGCGCGCGAAGCCGGGGTTCTGACGCCGCACATCCTGCCGGACGGCAGTCACCTCACCCAGCGCGAGACCGCGATCGTGCTTGCAAAGACAGGCCTGTCGCCCCTGGGTCCGCTCGCCTGCAACACGGCTGCGCCCGATGAGGGCAATATGTATCTGCTGGGCAAGGTCGGTAGCCCGCAGATCAGGGAGCGGTTCCTGAGGCCCCTGGTCGAAGGACGCACCCGGTCCGCCTTCTTCATGACCGAACCGGCGCTGGAGGGCGGCGCTGGCTCCGACCCGTCGATGATGATGACGGCCTGCCATCAGGACGGCAATCACTGGGTCATCAACGGGCGCAAGGCCTTCATCACCGGCGCCGAGGGCGCGGGCATCGGCATCGTCATGGCCAAGTCGGCGGACGGCGCCTGCATGTTCCTGGTCGACCTGCCCGACCCGGCGATCCGCATCGACCATATCCCCGGCACGATCGACAGTTCGATGCCCGGCGGCCATGCCGTGCTGACCATCGACAATCTGCGGGTGCCCGCCGATCAGATGCTGGGGAATTCTGGCGAAGGCTTCCAATATGCGCAGGTGCGCCTCAGCCCGGCGCGGCTGTCGCACTGCATGCGATGGCTGGGCGCTTGCATTCGCGCGAATGAGATCGCGACCGACTACGCCAACCGGCGCATGGCCTTCGGCAAGACGCTGATCGACCATGAAGGCGTGGGTTTCATGCTCGCGGAAAACCTCATCGACCTGAAACAGGCCGAACTGATGATCGATTGGTGCGCGGATGTGCTGGACACAGGGTCGCTTGGCACGGCCGAAAGCTCCATGACCAAGGTCGCGGTGTCCGAAGCGCTGATGCGGGTCGCAGATCGCTGCGTCCAGGTAATGGGGGGCATGGGCGTCACCAAGGACACGATCGTGGAGCAGGTATTCCGTGAGATCCGGGCCTTCCGCATCTATGATGGCCCGACCGAGGTTCATAAATGGAGCCTCGCCAAGAAGATCAAGCGCGACTGGAAAGCGGCGCAAGCCGGGACGGAACAGCCGTGAGCGCCCTGGGGCAGGAGGCCAATGCCGGGACAAGCCCGGTGCGCGACGCCCATCGTTTTGACGAGGCGGCGCTGGAGCGCTGGATGACGGCGCATGTCGAGGGCTATCGGGGGCCGCTGACGGTCGAGCAGTTCAAGGGCGGGCAATCCAATCCGACCTACAAGCTGGTGACTCCGGGCCGCAGCTATGTGCTCAGGCGCAAGCCGCCGGGAACTACGCTAAAGGGCGCGCATGCGGTCGATCGCGAGGCGCGGGTGCTGACGGCGCTGGGCGGCACCGGCTTTCCGGTGGCGCGGGTCTATGGCCTGTGCACTGACGAAAGCGTGATCGGCAGCTGGTTCTATGTCATGGAAATGGTCCAAGGGCGCATCTTCTGGGATGCCACCTTCCCCTCCGTGTCCCGCGACGAGCGCCCCGCCTATTTCGACGCGATGAACGCCACGATCGCGCAGTTGCACGGCATCGATCATGCCGCGATTGGGCTGGAAGATTATGGCAGGCCGGGCAACTATTTCACGCGGCAGATCGGCCGCTGGTCGCGCCAATATCTGGAAGATCAGGATGCCGGGCGCGATCCGGACATGGACGCGCTGATCGCCTGGCTGCCGGATCATATTCCCGCTGGCGAGGAAAGCAGCATCGTCCATGGGGATTTCCGCTGCGACAATATGATCTTCCACCCCACCGAGCCGCGCGTGCTGGCAGTGCTCGACTGGGAACTCTCGACGCTTGGGCACCCGCTTGCCGACTTCGCCAATCACGCGATGATGTACCAGATGCCTCCCGATATCGTCGCGGGGCTGGGCGGGGCGGACCTCCAGGCGCTGAACATCCCGTCAGAGGCGGATTATGTCGCCGCCTATTGCGCACGCACCGGCCGCACCGGCATTCCCAATTGGGATTTCTACGTCGCCTTCAACTTTTTCCGGCTGGCGGCGATCTTCCACGGCATCAAGGGGCGCGTGATACGCGGCACCGCCGCATCAGCCCATGCACGCGAACGCGCCCAAGCCCTGCCCCGCCTGTCCGCTCTGGCACGCCAGGCAATGGAGAAATGCCGGTGAGCGGCGCGCCTGTCCTCGTCATGCCGGAAACAGCGTCAACCAGCCTCCTCGGCGATCTCGTCTAGCGCATGGATGTCGCCGCGTGCCCAGGCAGCGACCCGCGGATCGTTCAGGTCGAACTGAGGACAAAGATCAAAGAAGCTCTTGGCCGCAAGCGCTATTCGGCGCAGACGGCGGGGCGTATGCGTGGTCAGATCCGGGCGGCTGTGTTGAAGCGCGATATTGTCCCAGATCACCAGGTCGCCATCATACCAACGGTGTTCATAGACATTCTCCGGCGCATAGAGGGTCGAGAACAGCTCCTCCAGGAGGCTCTCGCCTTCCTCCTGCGGCAGTCCGCCGATCCTGGCGGTCTGCATCTGGCTTACATAGAGCACCGGCTCTCCAGTCTCCGGGTGCGGCAGGATCGCGGGACGGGTCTGCTGCGGGAAGAACGGGGGCAGCGTATAGGCAAGCTGACGATGCGATTGCACCGGCGAGATGAGCGCGACCGCATCCATTCCCGCGACACGCGCGCGAAGCGCATCGGGGAGCAACGTCACCGCGCGGGTGGCGCTGGCGAAACGCGTGGCGCTCTGCCCTGGATTGACCTCCAGTGCGTAGAGCGAAAGCCCCTTGAAGGGTTCGGGGGTAAAGGAAAGGTCGCTGTGCCAGCATAGCGGCCCCGCTCCAAGATTGCCGTCCGACGATATCTCCCGATACTCGCCCCTTGAACCCAGAACCGGCCCTATATGGGCCAGCAGCGCTGCATGCTGGTCTTCGGTGATGGACTGGTTGCGGAAGAGAAGCAGCTTCTCCCTGTAGAAAAGGTCGCGAAGCGCCTCCCCCTCGCCCTCGCTCATTGGAACGGAAAGGTCACGCACCACCTCGACCCCGAAGGGTTCCAAGGCTTTTGTCTCGAACGCGAAATTTCCCTGCATGCTTCATCTCCAGTTCGGCGCCACGGCCTGTTCGGCCTGACCCGCTGCTGCTGTGTGAATCCTGATGTCGCGCCCCGCCTAAGGCCCGCGCCCGCCCACGCTTGTGTCCGGGCTGACCTGCACGAGCAGCTTGCCGCCGCCCGACTGTCCACTCAGGCAATCCGCCAGCGCCTGCGGCACCTCTTCAAGGCCCTGATAAAGCTGCTGACGATAGGCCAGCGAACCTTCGCGCCAAAGCCGGACCACTTCCTCCCGGAAAGCGGGATAGTCGTCCTCATAATCGAGCACGACAAATCCCTGAACGCGAAGGCGTTTGCCAAGGATCGTGCCGGTCGGCAGGACGCTCTGCTCCGCGCCGCCATATTCCGCCGCCATCCCGCACACGATCAACCGGCCGAAGGGCTTCAGCCGGTCGAACACAGGGCGCTGGAGGAAACCGCCTGCATTGTCGAAATAAATGTCCACTCCCGCAGGCGCGAGCCGGTCGAGCGCTGCGCCAACATCTTCGGCCTTGCGATCGATGCACGCGCGCGCGCCGAGCGTCTGCACGAAATCGCATTTGCTGGCGCCGCTGGCTATGCCGATCACGTCCAGCCCCTCCCGCTTCGCAAGCTGAACCACCATCATCCCGACCGCGCCTGCGGCCGAAGATACCACGATCGTCTCGCCCGCTTTCGGGTCCGCTACCCGGCGGTAACCGCACCATCCCGTGAAAGCCGATCGGCCGAGCAGGCCAAGATCCGCCTCGATCGGCAACTGGGCTGGATCAAGCTTGATAGATGCGTCGCCATGGATCGCTTCATAGAGCTGGCAATAGCGGCCGCCGAAGACGAAATCTCCCGGCGCATAGTCAGGGTGACGGGATTGGATCACCTCGCCGACCGTCCCGCCCGCGAATTTGGACATGGACGGGACAATGCCCGATCGCATCCGCTCGCCTATGCCGATGCGCGTTGGGTTGGGCACATCATCGTCCGCGCCACCGACGCGGCCAGCCCCTGCTCCCTGCGCGACATCCGGCGCTTCTCCCTTGTAGGGCAGCAGCGGCCGGACCCCCGGCGCGATGCTGATGTAGATGGTGCGGACCAGCAGTTCCCTGTCGCCAATCTCAGGCATTGGCAGCGGCTCGACCGCGAAGTCTTCGGCAACGGGAAACCCGTCGATCGGCCGGGCGACGCGCAACACCCGGTTCGCATCGGCAGCAGGCATGCTCATGGCACCGCCACCGGCGTGACGAAATCGATTTCGGCCTTTACGATATAATCCTCCACCATCTGCGGCCCGCCGCGTGATGCGTCGATCGAATAGGCGCCCGTGTCAGGATCGTAGCCGGTCCGGCTGACGGCCTTACGTTCGGGATCGGCATAGTAGCGGGCAGCGCCTTCTGCGAAATTGTCGTGGCTTATCGCCCAGGTGAAAATGCTATTCTCGCGATCGGCATAGGCGAAGGGAATGTCGAAGCCACAGCGGCGGCGGATCACGGCGATCCGCTCCCAGACCTTCATATACTCGTCCCATCGATCAGGCGCGATCCAGTAACGCTTCAATTGTGTCGCGCGGCCAGCGGCAGGAGCCTCGTTCATGATGATGCTCCCTGGGCAAGCCGCTGTGCGGAGCCGCGCACCAATTTGCCTGGGCGTGCCTCGGTCGGCCGGTCGTTCCGGCGGATCGGCACGCCCGATACCAGCGTCGCGACATAGCCTTCAGCATCCTGCGTCACTCTGCGCCCGCCAGCCGGCAGGTCATGGCTCACACGCGGCGACAGCAGCTTCAGGCGATCGAAGTCGATGATGTTGAGATCGGCTTTCAAACCCGGAGCGATCCGCCCGCGATCATTCAGCCCGACCGCGGCGGCGGGATCGGAAGTGAGCCCCTGCACCACCTCAGACAGGCCGAGCCGTGGCCCCTTCTGCCGGTCCCGAACCCAATATTGGAGCATGAAGGTGGGCAGGCTTGCGTCGCAGAGGAAGCCCAGATGCGCGCCGCCATCGCCCAGACCGTAAACCGTATCCGGGTGCGACAGCATCTCGCGCGAGGGCTCCAGATTGCCGTAGGCGAAGTTGACGCTGGGCAGCATCAGCACGCCCTGCCCTTCCTCTTCAAGCATGGCGTCATAGGCCTCTGCCTCAGGGGTGGTGCCACGCCTTGCCGCGCGCGCCGCCATGTTGTCGCTGACATCCGGCTCGTAATCGGGCGAAGCGCCTAGCGCATACATATCCCCGAACCCGCGAATATAGTTCGCAGCGACATGGTCCGACGGATCGGGCGTCTCGCTGATGATCGCGGCGCGCGTCGCCGGATCGGCCAGCGCCCTGCGCCGTTCGGCCGGGGAAAGCTTCGCCAGCCGCTTGAAGCTGGGCGTGAAGCTGAAAGGGTTCATCCCCATCTCAAAGCCCAGAAGCATTCCAACGGGTCGGCCGCTGACCTGCCCCTTGACCGGCAGTCCGTCCGCGCGGCATCTTTCCAGCCAGCGCAGCACCGTGCGCCATTTTTCGGGCGAATGGTGCCACTGCATCAGGGAGATCGACAGTGGCCGCCCGGACCGCTCCACGATCCGGCGGATCATCGCGAGTTCACTCTCTACATCGTCGAGGTCGGAGACGAGTTGCAGCACCCCATGCCCGCTCGCCGCCACCGCCTCGGCAATGGTGGCAAGCTCCTCCTCGGCCGCTTCCAGGGTCGGAATGTGGGTGCCGTCGCTCGACCGGTGATTGATCGTGCGTGAAGTCGCAAAGCCGAGCGCCCCGGCGTCCATGGCCTCCTTCGTCAGCCGCGCCATCAGCTTGCGGTCCTCTGCCGTCGCGGGTTCCCGCTGCACGGCGCGATCCCCCATGGCATAGACGCGCAGCGCCGCATGGGGCACTTGCGCGGCGACATCGATGTCGAACCGGCGCGCTTCAAGGAAGTCGAGATAGTCTGGAAAGCTTTCCCAGCGCCATGGCAGCCCTGCGGTCAGCACTGGCTCGGGCAGGTCCTCCACCCCTTCCATCAGGTGGACGAGCTGCTCGCGGTCGCCGGGGCGGCAAGGCGCGAAGCCGATCCCGCAATTGCCCATGACAGCCGTGGTAACACCATGGCCTGAGGACGGCGTAAGCGTCTCCTCCCATGTGACCTGACCGTCATAATGGGTGTGGATATCGACAAAGCCGGGCGTCACGAGCAGACCTGCGGCCTCGATCTCCTCCGCCCCCCGCCCGTCGACGGCGCCCACCGCCGCGATGCGTCCTCCGGCGATCGCGACATCGCCCGTAAACGGCTCACCGCCCGACCCATCGACGATGGTGCCGCCGCGCACGACTAAATCATATAGATCAGTCACCACCCGATCCCATAAAGCCCGGCGGCATTGTCGCGGAGAATCCAGCGCTTCTGCTGCTCGCTAAGGTGCGCCGTCTGGCCCAGCAGCAACTCCCGGCTCCACGGCCAGGTCGAATCGCTGTGCGGGAAATCATTGGCCCACATCAGGCGCCGCGGATTGACCATGTCGATGACCCGGAAAGCGGTCCAGTCGTCCTGGAAGGTCAGATAGACATTCTCGGCCAGATACTCGCTGGGCAGCCGTTCCATGTCGCCCATCTTCATCCAGAAGCGGTGACGCTTGTAGCCGTGATCCATGCGATAGGCGAAGTGCGGCAGCCAGCCTGCGTCGGCTTCCACGCAGACGAGGCGAAGCTGCGGGTGGCGTTCGAACACGCGCCCCCACACGAAGGTGCCGACGATGTCCTGGATCGACTTGAGCAGCGCCTGGGCTGCGTTCTGCGGTGGCCCGCGATGCGCACTGATGCGCTGGCCCGCGCTACCGACGCTGTTCGCGCCGTCCGAGCGGCTGGTCAGAATGTGGAAGCTGACCGGCAGTCCGAGATCGACCGCCGCTTCCCACAAAGGATCGAAGACGGGCGAGTCATAATCCTCCTCAGTCGCCGGATTGCCGGGCATCATTACGCCTCGGAAACCCCATTCCTTGAACCGGCGAAATTCCTCTATGGTCTCCGGCACGGAGCGCACCGCCGTCTGGCCAACGCCGAACAGACGATCCGGTGCGGCCGCGATGAACTCCTCGCTCAACCAGCGATTGTAGGCCCACATGCAGGCATGTTTGAAGTCGGCATCGGGATGGTTGCATAGGACCATGCCGACCGATGGATAGATGATCTCGCCCGCAATGCCGTCACGCTCCTGATCGGCAACCCGCGCCGCGCCATCCCATCCGCCGCGATGCAGGTCGGCGAAACGTGTCTCGCCCTTGCGGATGTCGCGCGGATCCTTGCCCGCTGCGGCGACGATGCCCATCGGCACCGTGCCCGGCATTCCGTCAATGACGAAGGCGTCGCCACCATCATCGCCTGTGGCGATGCGTGGTGCGCGATCCCGGTAAGCGGGATCGATATAGTCGATGTAGCAATGCGGCGGCTCGGTAACGTGAGAGTCCGCCGAGATCAGGCCTTTTGGCAGGCTGTTGTTCGCCGCTACGCCGCTCGTGGCGTCGATGGTATCGAGTATCGGATTGGTGACAGAGTTCATTCGGTTTCTTCCTGTGCAGAGCAATGCCGGAGTGAAGATCAGCGGCCGCACACAATCAGCAACGCCGCTCCGATCACCGCGCCATGGCTAGGCTGAACGGGCTTCCACGGTGTCCGGCTTCGATGCCGTCCGTCGCTGCACCGCCATCGGTTCCGATGCGTTCGCCGTCCCGCCGATGGAAAAATGCTCTGGATCAGGACTGCGGGTCAGCTGCCACATGTCGATGATCCGCCAGGGGCTGGACAGATAAAGCCGTCCCTTGCTGTTCTGATAATAGCTTTTCACGCGCGGATGACCCCAGATCATATTGTCCAACTGGCGGTCCAGCCGGTCATTATAGGCGTCAAAGGCCGCCTGCCTGGGTTCTATCGTACTCCCCTCGTGCGAGAGCATGAGGTCAAGGCAACCGATGGCGAGATTGGACTGCGCCTCCGACAATATGTTGATGCCCGCGCCATGCTGCGGCACGCTGTTGGGGCCGGACAGTACGAAGAAATTCGGAAAGCCCGGCACCGTGAGGCCCAGATGCGCGCGCGGGTCTTCATGCCCCCAAAGCTGGCGGATCGTCTTGCCGTCACGTCCTTCGATATGCATCGGCGCGAGCATGTCCGCCAGCACATAGCCAGTGGCGAATATGATGACGTCCAACTCGATCAGGCGGCCATCGCGCGTGACGATGCCGTTTTCGACGATCCGCTCGATGCCGCTCGTCTCCAGTTCGACATTGTCCTGCTTCAGCATGTCGAACCAGCCCGCGTCCAGGCACAGCCGCTTCGCGCCAGGGGGATAGTCCGGCGTCACCTTGTCTTTGAGGTCGGGACGGTCGGCCAGATGCTGGTCGATATAGGACAGCAGGAACTGCCGCATATGCTCGTTCGCCTGTGACACAGATACGTCCGGCATGTGCCAGTCGGGGTCCATGACGACATTCTGGTACAGCCCGTCCGATGCGTTCCAATAAGTATAGAGGCGCCACCATTGGGCATAATGCGGAATATGCCGCATCGCCCAGCGCACCTCTTCCGGCACCAGTCCGTTCAGCATCGGATTGGGCACGACCCAGTGTTTCGATCGCTGAAAAACGGTCAGGTGCGACGCGACATTGGCCAATGTAGTCGAAATCTGCATCGAACTTGCGCCGGTGCCGACAACGGCGACCCGCTTGCCTTCCAGTTGGACGCTGCCGTCCCACTTGGCCGAATGCATGGACACGCCCCGGAAACTTTCATGTCCCGGAATGTCGATATCCTTGGGACGATTGTTGAAGCCGATCGCGGACATGACCGCATTGACCCGCCGCGTTTCTTCCCGTCCCGTATCCAGCGAACGGACTGTCACATCCCACATCGATCCGTCCGCGTCCCAGATGGCCGAGACGACTTCGGTGCGAAAGGTCGTCCGGTCACGAACGCCATATTTCCGCGCGCAATGCAGCAGATAGGCATGGTTCTGATGCCCGCGCGAGAACCAGCGGGTCCAGTCGGCGTTCAGCTCGAAGGAAAAGGAATAGAAATGGCTGGGCGTATCCACCCCCAGGCCCGGATAGCGCGTATGATACCAGGTGCCGCCCACCTCGTCATTGCGTTCGATGATTTCATAGTCATAGCCAGCCTCCGCCAGCTTGGCGCCCAGCGCGATGCCGGTCATGCCCGCGCCGATCACCAGGACCTTGAAATCCTTCGGCGGCGTCTTTCGCGCGGTAATATCCACCCCTTGGGCCCCCGTAAGACCCGACTGCTCCAGCAGGAGCGGCACGAACTCTTCCGCGACATGCTCGCCCACATAAACATCCATCATGCGCCGGATAGTCGCGTGAGAAGGAAAAGCATCGGACACCGGCTCATCGCGCGTGAGGAGCGCGAAAAGCGCCTCACGAAGTTCCTCGCTCAAATCAGCCGGAATTCCCGCACCGCCACCCTGGAGTTGCGGCCGGATATGAGGCGCGAACCGGTCGAGAAATCCGCCGTCGCCGCTCAACTGCGTATAGGTCATGAGCAGCGTCGGCACATCGGCGATGGCCAGGGCATTGCGCAAGGCGGCCTCGTCGCGGATCGGCAGATGGCCCTTGGCGCTATTCGCGGTGGGCACGACCCGGAAGCCTTCGCGCTCGGCCAGTTCCTCTGGCGTCAGGTCATATGTCGTCGCCATGGTCATGCCGCCGCCCGATAGACCGGGGCTTCGGGCGGATAGATTTTCGGCGAACCGATCGCATAGTTGCGCAGCAGCGTCATCTTGAACTCTTCGTCGTGCAACGGATCGGATGGCGTCGCGATGCCGATCCCCTGCCCGCGCAGGTCGCGCAGCAGCGTGTCGATCACGCGCTCATGGGTCAGGTCGTCCAGATGATCGACATGCCGCTTGAAATCCTGATAGTCGGTGAAGGTCAGCGCGGTCCAGTGGAACAGCCAGCGCAACTCCTCCGTCGCAAACCGTCCGATCACCGTGTCGCCGCTGCGCATCCGCCAGCCCGAAGCGGAGTCGGGATCGCCCTCGAACACGGAATCGAAGGTAAGGCCCGGCACCCCCCATTGATCGGGCGTGCCGATAGATTCGCCCCGGTGGAACATGGATTCATTTTCCGCGACGATCCCCCGGTTCCAGAGGGGCGCTGCGATGCGCTGCGGCGCCTTGTCCGCGCCATCGGGCCAATAGGTGAAGCCGCCCTGATCGGACGTGCGCCAGAACCAGGTCACGACCGCGACCAGCTTCGACTTATACTCTTCGAACAGGCGCGAATTGGCCATGACCGACAGCAGCCAGATCGGCGTGTTGGTGTGGCTGAGCCCCCGGAAGGAAGGCGAGTCATAATGGCCGGGGTCCTGGCACTTCATCGGCGAGGCGACGTTGAAATGGAGCTGGCGCGCGCAGACATAATCGGTCTTGCGGTAACGCCGCGCCCAATTGAGCAGCTTCTCATTATACAGCACCGCATCGGCCCCCGGGTGGAAGCTGACGCCATGCTGGCCCAGGTCGCCCCGGAACATGGGGTCGAGGAACTGGTCCAGCGTCACCCCCTCGGCTACGGAGCCGGAGGTCGCTATCATCAGCTCCTCGGCGGAGGAAAACAGCTCGGCCGTCAGCAACCGGCGCGGCGGCCCCGCCCGCACGGCGTCAAGCAGGCCGTCAATCTGATCCGGCGTATAGACATCGTCCATCACGACCGGAGGAGCGCTGGGGATGAAGGCGGCGGCACGTTGGTCTGGGTTGATCATCGGGGACATCCTCTCTCACGCTCGTTCTTCGCGAGCGAATCCTTGAGGAAAGTATACGCTACCGTTTCCAGTTGGACAATGGGCGGCTTGCTTTTCCCTTCGACCGAAATCCCCTTATGCGGAAATGCCCTTCCTTTCCTGAATTGCAGCGGTCCCCCAGCTACGCTCTCAACAAGCGCCGCAGCCGTCAGCAAGGCAATGCCTAAGGTAATTCCATTATCCACGCCCACCAGCATGCAGCCAGTTTATGGCCGCGCCATCTACAAACAGCGCAACGTCATCAGGCGCATGTTCTGCGCCTCAAGGATGGGAGACGGCGCGTCACTCGTTTCGGCCGCGACAGCAAAAGTTCACGGCCCCGATCGTCCTTGCCGCCGCGGTCATCTGGTGGTTGTGAATCCTCAGCTAGGTACTTGCCGAATTTTATTTGTGAGCCGACGGTGCGGGCGGCAGCACCACGCCCTTATCCTGCGCGTAGCTGTTCCAGTCGGAGATCAGTTCCCGTAGCTTGGCGGGTTCCTTTGCTGCCAAATCTTCCATTTCGGCAGGATCTTGGGCTATATTGAATAGCTGCCAAGCACCCGTTCCAATGCTTTTACGAGGATAGGCATTACCTGAGGCCGACAGATAAACCGCCTTCCAGTCACCCTTGCGCAGGGCGCGGCGGTAGAAGAGTTCGGTCCCGACCGGCTCGTCCGGCTGCCGGACTTCCCTCTGTTCGCCCTTCAGCAACGGGACAAGGCTATGCCCCTGAAAAGGCAGGATGGCGCGCCCGGCGAAACGCGCCGGCTGGGTTTGTCTGGCGAGATCGAGCAAGGTTGGGGCTATGTCGGTGACGCTGAGGAAGCTGCCGACGATACGTCCGCCCGTAACCTGCGGTCCCGCAGCAAAGGCGGTAACGCGGGTGCCACCTTCGGTCGGATAGCCCTTGACCAGCCAGGAAGGGGCGCTGTTCGCCTGTGCCCAGCCAGGGCCGTAGCCGAGATAGGACGTCGCAGCGCCGATGTTGCCCAGGCTGTTGTCGATGCCCAGTCTGGCCTTTTCCTCAGGCTTAAGCGCTCCTTGGATTGGCGCATCGATGACATTGCCTTCGGGCCCATTGTCGGCGAGGAAGATGATAACAGTATCCTCATATCTGCCAAGCCGTTTGAGCGTCGCTATGACGCGCCCGATATTCTGATCCATCCGGTCAACCATCGCCGCGTAGACTTCCATTTTGCGGGCTTCTATCGCCTTCTCCTGCGGGGTTAGCGACGTCCAGGGCTTCACATCGACCAGCGTGTGCGGGGCGAGGTTGGCGGGCACCAGGCCCAGTTCCTTTTGCCGCTTCAGCCGCGCATCACGCAATGCCTCATAGCCCGCATCATAGCGGCCCTTATATTTGGCGATGACTTCGGGTGGCGCCTGGATGGGCCAGTGCGGCGTCGAATAGGGCAGATAGGCGAAGAAGGGCCGTGCGTCCTTCGCGCCTTCCTCCAGGAAGCCGATCAGACGGTCGGTGAAATAATCTGCGGAGTAGCGGCCCCTGGGATAGGCTACGACCTTGCCGTTATCGCGGTAGGTGGGTGCGGCGTTGATTGCTCGCCATGCGGCATTCTGGTCGGCGCCAAAATGATTGCCCAGCCCCTGGAGCAGGGCATAGGAGCGCTCAAATCCGCGCGCCGCCGGGCCCCGTTCCGGAGTGAGGCCAAGGTGCCATTTCCCCGACATCAGCGTGCGATAGCCGCCCTGGTGCAGCAGTTCCGCGATAGAGGCTACGCGGTCGTTCAGATAGCCCTCATAGCCGGGCTGCCCAATCTGCCCCGGCTGAAGAGTCTCCGCCATACTGCCAAGCCCAGCCTGGTGATTATCGACGCCGCTCAGCAGCATCGACCGGGTGGGTGAGCAAGTGGGCGCGGTATGGAAGCCTGTAAAGCGTATGCCAGCGGTCGCTATCGCATCCAGGTTGGGGGTGGAAATCTCTCCCCCAAATGAGCCGAGGTCAGACCAGCCCAGGTCATCGGCGACGATCAGCAGAAAATTGGGCCGTTGTGCGTTGACATCTGCTTTGGCCGCGCGCTGGGGAAGCTGTGCCGTCTGCGCCTGGGCCATACTGCCGCTGGACAGAGCGGTGATGCCAAGAGCGATAGCTGTTTTCAAAAACTTGTTCATTCGACTATCCGAAACCGGTCTGTAGGGCAGATGAAAGGGTGCCGGGAGCAGCGCGCCGCTCCCGGCCAGGGCGATCATTCGGCCGGGACGGCTTCGGGCGACTTTTCGATCTTGACCGAGCGGCTGCGGCGGCCATCGATCGCAACCGGCACATCGCCGTTCACGGTCGCGCGGCGCAGGGTGCGACGTTGCAGCCCGAAATCGGCAATGGCGCGATGCTGGGTCGATCGGTTGTCCCAGATGGCGACATCGCCTGCGCGCCAGCGCCACCGAACGGTATTTTCCGGCTTGGTGATATGATCCTGCAACACGGCGAACAGGCGCTGAGAGTCCGCGGGGTTGAGGCCGACAAACTGCTTCACGAAATGGCCGAGCAACAGGCTTCGCTCGCCGGTTTCGGGATGGACGCGGACAACCGGATGCTCCGTTTCATAGACGGTCGATGCGAATATCTTGCTGAACTCCTCGGACCGCTTGGCGTCCTTGCTGCCGAGAGCGGCGGCATAGTCATATTTATTGGAGTGCACCGCCCACAATCCATCGACCAGCGTCTTCAACGCTTCGGGCAGTTCTTCATAGGCGGTCGCGCCATTGGCCCAGAGCGTGTCGCCGCCGGCTTGAGGAACGTTGATCGCCCGCAGGATCGACGCCTTGGGATAGGCTTCGACGAAAGTGACGTCGGTGTGCCAGCTGGACGCGGCATAGCCCTCCTTCGAGTCCAGTTCGAGCAGGTAGCGTGATCCTTGCGCCACCGGAACCGTCGGATGCGCGACCGGGTCGCCTAACAGTGCGGCGAAAGCCTCATGCCGCTCATCGGTCAACTGGTCCTGATCGCGGAAGAAGATAACCTTGTGCCGCACTAGCGCCGCCCGGATCGCGTCGAGCGTCACGGGGTCAAGATCACCCGACAGCGCGACGCCGCGGATCTCCGCCCCGATGCGGCCAGCCACCGGAACGATGTCGAGCGGGCTTTCGGCATCCTTGGCATTGACGAAATTGTGTATCTGATCGGTCATGTCATGTCTCCTTGGGGGTGATGAACGGAGGGGGCTATTCGGCGGGCTGGAAAGCGTGGTCGCGTTCATCCAGCGCGCGGCGAATTTCGGTGTGAGCGGCCTCATCCAGCGGGAAGCCGTGGATCAGCCATGCGGAGAGAAGGTGCGCGATGGCGGGGCCAAGCGCGAAGACGGCGAGCAGGCCGCGCAGTGCGTCGGGCGTGTTGGCCGGGGCGGCCGGATCAAAGCCGAGCCAGCCTACGAGCGGCAAGGCAATGCCCACCGCCGCCGCCATACCCGCCTTGCTCGACAGGCTGAAGGCGGAGAAGAACAGAGCCGTCCGGTCTTCACCCGTGCGCAGCCGATGTTCGTCTGCGATGTCGGCCACCATCGACCGCAGCATCAGATTGCCCGACCCCTGCGCCAGCCCCTGGGCCAGCGTCAACGCGAGGAGCAGGCCGATCTGCCCCGGCGCCACCAGCAGCAGTCCAGCATTGATAACCACCTGGACAAGTTCGCCCGCGACGGCCGCGCGATGCTTGCCGATGCGATAACCGATCTGCGCCCAGATCGGACCGGCGACGATGCCGAAGACGAATTGGAAGAGGAACAGGCCGCTGGCCCAGTGGGGCAGCCCCATATAATGCGTCACGAAAAAGACGATCAGGGCACTGCGGATGCTCTGCCCCACCGTCACCGCAAAGTCGGACAGCAGCACACGGCGGAGCAGCGGATGCCCGAACAGAGCGACCACAGTCTGGCGGAGCGACAAGCGCGCCCTGGACGAAGGCGTTGCAGGCGCTTCGGCCTGGCTGCGCAACGTCAGCACGAGCGAGACGGCAAGGCTGACCAGCACGACGCTGCCCATCGCGGCAAGTTTCAGCGCGCCATCCTTCGGACTGATCTGGTCGATGATCGTCGGCAGGATGAGCACGACCAGCAGCGATGCGGAGCCAGCGACAGTCTGGAACGTGGCGATGCGCGTGCGGTCGTGATAGCCGCCATATGTTTCGCCCGACCAGGCCAGATAGGGTATCTGGACCATCGACCAGCCAAGATAGAAGAGGAACAGGCTGGCCGTGAGGTAGAGCGGCGATACCCATGACGCGGCCGGGAAGAAAAGCAGCGCGCCCGACACCCCGAACAGCGCCGATCCGGCCACGATCCAGGGCCGCCGCCTGCCGAAGCGCCCATGGGTTCGGTCGCTCAGAGCGCCGATCAGCGGGTCGGCCACGGCCCCCCACAGCCGTTCTCCCAGAAAGATCGCGCCGATTACCGCCAGCGATAGCCCGAATTGCTGCGCGTAGATCGCTGGCAGATGAACCGCCAGGGGCATCTGCGCCGCGGTGATCGGCACGAACAGCGATGCAAAGCCCGCCATCCGCCATCCGCTTTCGCGCTTTTCATCCTGCGGTGCCGCCTGCTGGAAGCGAGGCGGCGCGCTATGGTGATATACGCTAGCCATCATGGACCTCACAATCTGGTTTTGAGGGTGACGCCGATCGTGCGCGGGTCGCCGATGGTGCCGGTGACGAACCCGAACGCGCCTGCATTGAGCGCCTGGAAATATTGCTTGTCGGTGAGGTTGCGCGCCCAGACACTGATGTCCCAGAGCCCGCTGTCCGTGCGAATGCCGATGCGGGCGTTGAGCAGGCCGTAGCCCGGCACCTGCGCATAGCGGCTGTTGCTGGAGGAGGTATTGAAGCTGGAGCGGTGAGAAAAATCGGCATGGCCGTAAATTTCGATCCCGTTCCCGCCGACCGGCTGCGCCACGTCCGCACCCAGCGAATAGGTGAATTTAGGGACGCCGCCGAGCTGTACGCCGGTCAGATCCTGCGTGGGGACGAGCGCCGCGTTGCGTTCGGGCGCCTGCGGGGCGTTTCTGTAATCACGATAGGTCGCTTCGACATAGGATGCCGACGCCGTCAGGTTGACCCACTTGCTGGGCGCATAACTCAAGTCGCCTTCGATGCCGCGCGACCGCACCTTGGGAATGTTGGAGATATATTGGATGAAGTTGCCGATCGCCGTCGGCTCGGTGATCGCGGTCTGATAGTCGCTGACATCGGTCCAGAAGGCGGCGGCGTTGAACGTCAGGCTGCGGTCCAGCCATGTGCTTTTGAAACCCAACTCGAAATTGTCCACTGTTTCGGACTTCACTTCCGGCGCTGCGCCATTGGGTATGTTGGTGAGGTTGAGGCCACCCGATTTGCTGCCGCGCGAATAGCTGCCATAGACGAGGATATCCGGCGCGACCTTCCAACTGAGTGTCGCCAGCCCTGAAACGCTGTCGTCCTTGGTCGCGGCGGTGTAGCTTGTGACCGGGTTGAACTGGTTACGGATCGCCGTGGCGGCGGCAGCGTCGGCGGGCGCCAGCGTCGAAAGATCCGTGCCCGCGACCCATGCCTGGCGATAGACACCGTTCTTTTTCTCATGGGTGTAGCGAAGGCCGCCGGTCAGGCTTAGCGCATCGCTGACGTTCCAGGTCGCCTGGCCGAACAGCGCGTAGCTTTTCGTCGCCGGTTCTGAATAGCTACGTGTTTCAAAGCCATTCAACGCCGCATTGGAGATGGCCGGGTTGACGGCCGGGACGAACCAGTTGGGGGCTGCCGATCCATAAGCCGAAGCGCCATAGCCGCGGATCGTCTGCCAGAAATAATAAGCACCCACGGTCCAGTCGATGACATTGCTGCCGGTGGAGCCTAGCCGCACTTCCTGGCTGAACTGGCGCTGGCGGTTGGCCTGTTGCGCCTTGGTGATCACCGGCAGGCCGGTGCTGTCGCCGTCATTGGCGGGATCCCAGTCCCACCATCGGTAGGCGGTGATGGAGGTGAGCGCCACCTTGCCTAGATCCCAGTCGATCTGGCCCGACGCGCCATAGCTTTTCATGAACGCCTGATAATGGCTGTCGGAATCGCCTTTGCGTGCAAACGGGTCAGCGGGCAGCAACGTGTAACCGGCGCGCGAAGTGCGAGCGAAGATGTTGTTGGCGATCGTCGCGCCACTGTCATATGCCCCGAAATAAGCAACGGGAATGTTCAGCACATAATGTTGCTTCTGATGTGCATAATCTCCGATCAGCCGGACAGACAGCGTATCTGTCGGCTTGAGCAGCAATTGTCCGCGAAGGGAGAAATTGTCGTAGTCTTGCGCCTTCGATCCATCGTGCAGATTGGTCAGGAAGCCATCGCGGTGAGTATCGGCGATCGATAGACGGAAAGCGGCACGATCGGAAATGATCGGCATCGACACAGAAGCGCGTAGCTGGTGATAGCCATAATCGCCCAGGCTGAACTCCCCCTGCGCTTCGGGAGAGAAGCTGGGTTCGCGGCTGGTGATGTTGATCGCGCCAGCGGTGGTGTTCTTGCCGAACAGCGTGCCCTGCGGGCCACGCAGCACCTCGATCTGTTGCAGATCGACCAGGTCGAATTGTGACTGGCCCGGACGGCCATAATAGACGTTGTCGAGATAGAAGCCGACGCCGTTTTCCAGCCCGTCATTGGTCAGCGCGACATTTGAGCCCAGACCGCGAATATTGATGTTGGTATTGCGCGGATTAAAGCTGAATATCTGGAGACTGGGTACAATTTGCTGCACCTGTCCCAGCGTGAAATTGCCGGTCTTGTCGAGCGCGTCGGCGCTGATGACGCTAAGGGCGATCGGAACATCCTGCGCGTCTTCCTCGCGACGGCGAGCGGTGACTGTAATGGCCGCTTCGCTCTCCGCTGCATCGGAGGCTACTGCCTCCGCGGCGGGGGGGGGGGCGGGTTCGCCCTTTGCCCCGCCAAGGAGGGCTACGGACAGCAATAGTTTCCGACGAACGGCGGATGACCCCTTCGATTGAATATTATGACTCAATGATTTTCCCTGTCATTTTATAGGATTGTGTTGATCAGCGGGTGGAATGAACCCAGCGTGGTTCAACGATGGCGCGACGCCAAAGATCGCTGCCGCGGCCTGCTGAAATGGAATAGGCGCGGTAACGCATCGCCACGGAACGCAGACCGTGCCGCCTGATGACTCAGGTGGATGTGGTCACATCGGCCAGGCGGAACATCTTTGCGCCCGGAACCCGCGCATGATCGCACTGGGCGCGGGGGCGGCGCTGGAATAATGGATTATTGAGCGTATGTGCATCGTCTATTCTCCTGGGGGGAGAACACGATCCCTGGCGTAGCCGCCTTAGCATCGCGCGCTTTAGCCGTTGTTGACGCGGAGCAAGCTGCACCCCTTCAAAAGCCGCGGGTCGGATCTGTTACCAATAGCAGGAGCAACGACCATCCGCTCCTGCGTACAATCTCTATGTAGCTGATAGAGAATTATGCGCAATGCAAGTTTTGCTTCCTGCCGCCCAAATTCTGCTGTGGGCGACGGTCATGCGCGCGCATATGCGTCTGAGTAATCATGGCAATCTCCGCTCTTCATCTGCGGCGCGCCTGCATATCAGCGGCAACATCGCGACATCGACCGAGGGAGTGTGTGAACAGGCCGTCTGCTGCTGGCTGTCACCGATTGGAAAGAGCGAGCATCCGCAATGGGCCGGGTGCGACGACCGCTTCTATTCAATAGCCCACGGCATATCCCATGCGGCGGGGATCGGCTCCTGCCATAGGCGCGCCGGAAGTGTCGACCAATATGCCCTGCACGCTGCCGATTGCATAAGGTCCGACAAGATCAACTTTGTGCCCCATCGCCATCAAGCGCTGGATCAGCATGCCGGGGAAACGCCGTTCCGCCTGCACGGTGATTGCCGCGCCTTGCTTGTAGAAATTGGGGTCGGCGTCGAGGGCGAAGCGGGGCGCTTCAATCGCCGCCTGTATGGGCAGGCCACGATCGATGACATTGACCAGGAACTGGAACTGAGTCTGACCGATAGTCTCGCCGCCAGGCGATCCGAAGATCAGTTTCAGCCGCCCCTTATTAAGAACGATGGTCGGCCCATTGCCCAGCAAGGCGATCTTGCCCGGAGCGACCTTGTTGGGATGGCCGGCATAGGGTGCGGATGAGCCGAGACGCAGGCCGTTGTTAAACAATATCCCCGTATTCCCCATCACCAGGAAGGTGCCGAAGCCTCCGCCAATGGTGGTCGTGACCGCTATTGCATTACCTTCTGCGTCGACCGCAGACAGGCTGGTGGTGTCGCCGCCCCGGGTGCGATCGTCGTCACGGCTGGGAAAGTCCTGGCGCGCCCGTTCTGGCACAGTACGACTAAAGGCCGCCGCATTGCCGCCTTCTCGATACAGGCCCGCCCTGGCCGGATCGATCAGTTTGCGCCGTTCCGCGGCGAACCGCTTCGACAACAGCCCCTCGATCGGTGCCTTGGCAAACTTCGGATCCGCCGCATATTTGTAGACATCAGCCTTGGCGATCTTGATCGCCTCGATCAGATAATGGGTGAACAGGAGATCGTCGGCCGGAAGCGCGGCAAGGTCGAAACCTTCGACCAGATTGAGTTGTTCGCACAATTCCAACCCCGTGCGGGAGGTCAGCGGACTCGCATAGACATCAAACCCGCGGTAATTGGTCGTGACCGGATCGTCCCAGCGCGGCTGATAGGCCTTGAGGTCGTCAAGCCGCAACCAGCCGCCCGCTGCTGCCGAAAATCGAGCGAATTCCTGCGCGATCGGGCCGGTGTAGAAATAGTCATAAGCCGCCTGTAGCGCGCGATCGCGATCGGCGCCCCCTTTCAGCGCCTGGCTTTCCGCATCGGCAAGCGCCTGGAAGGTGCGGGCCAGGTCGGGATTGCGGAAGACCGATCGAGGGGCGGGAGGCTGTCCACCCGGCAGGAAGATGGCGGCACTGCTCGGGTAGAGGGCCAGCGTCTTCTGCGCGCGGGTGATGAACATGGCGATGGAGGCGTCGAGGGGATGGCCGTCGCGGGCATAGCCGATCGCTGGTTCGAGCAGAGTCGAGAGCGGCAATTTGCCGAAGCGGCGGACGAGTGCGATCCAGCCGCTAAAGGCGCCAGGAACGGTCAGCGCCTTGGGCCCATGGTCCAGCGCCTTGGGATCAACATCGGGATCGAGCAACTGCGGCGCGCCGCCGGTGAAGGCCAGTGAATGAACCTTGCCTGTCCTGCGTTCCAGGCAGGTCGCAAAGCCGTTGCCGCCAGCGCTCGATGCCCAGGGCTCGACCACATTCATCACGGCCATTGCCGCTACCACGGCGTCGGCGGCTGTACCGCCCTGCATCAGCATCCGTGTGCCCGCCATGGCTGCAAGCGGGTGACCGGCGGTCACACCGCCATGCGGCATCGGCACCTCCACCCTGTGCGCCGCCACGCTGGCGCTGCCGGTTCGAGGTGCGTCCGGCGCCTTAGCGCCCGATTGGGCAATGCCCCGGCCTGGCAGCGTGGCAAGCGCCACGCCAGCAAGGCCGGCGGCGAGCATTTCGCGGCGATCCAAGAGGTGCGGAGGCATATGGGACATGGCGAAACGATCTGCTCCAGAAAAATGTAAGGAGAAACGGGCACGACCCTCCCGCGCCGCGCCCGCCCCTTTCAGCCTTTAAAAAACCTTCTTAAGGCTGGTGTACCAGTAGCGCGCCTGTGGCTGGTAGAGGTTTGACAGATAGCCACCAGACGAAAGCGGCGGGTCCTTGTCAAAGATGTTTCGCGCACCAATCTGAATGGTCGTGCCGTTGAGCGGGCCGTCATTCTTGAACGTATATTGACCGTAGAGATTGACCGTGGTCTGGCCCTTCACCGTCCAGGGGTTGGCGGCAGCGTCGCGCACCGCATTTTCATAGACGCTGTGGATATACTGGGTGAAAGCGCCGATCTTCCACGGTCCGAGCGACCAGTCAAAGGTGGCTGAGATGCGCCAGCGCGGCTGGCCATCACGGCCGATCACGTCACCGCCGCCCTGAATCGGCACCCCGGCATTGACCTGTCCGGCCGCCTGTCCGTCGATCACCTGCTGCACACCCGCAGGGGCGTCCACATAATAGCTGATCAGGCGTGATGCGTTCACATTGAGGGAGAAGTTGCCGACTGTTGTTGTGGGCAGGAAATAATCAAGATTGAAATCGATGCCTTGAACGGTAACCGGCAACAGATTCTGGAAGTTGGCAATGACGTAGAGCAATTCACCTACCGGCGCGAGGCCGGTTCCGGCTACACGCGCAATATCGTCCGCCGTCGGATCGCGGCGGATGACGTTGGGATTGCTGCTGCCTTGCGTACGCATCAGATAGTCCAGATTGAGCGCATTCTGATAATCGAGCAGCCCCACGACATTCTTCTGCTGGATTTTCCAGCGGTCGACCGTGAAGGTGACCTTGCCCAGGCCCTCGCCCAGCTTCGGCGATAGCACCGCGCCGAAGCTCCAGCTGGTCGATTCCTCCGGCTTCAGCTCGGGATTGCCACCGCTGCGGCGCAGGACGGACACGTTGCAGACCGCGCTGGAGAAATTGCTCGCGCGGCCGGACCGGGCATCCGCCTCGCACAGCACATAGTCGAACCCGCCATTCACGCGATCGAGCGTCGATGTGTTGATGACCTCCAGATTGGGCGCGCGGAAACCCTGTGACCAGGAGCCGCGCAGCATCATGCCTTCCAGTAATTCCCATGATCCCGCGACCTTGGGCTTCGCCACTGAACCGACGTCGCTATAATCCTCGTAACGGCCAGCAACCTGGAAATCCAGGCTGCGGAAGAAGGGAACTTCCATTTCCGGGCTGAAGATTGGAATAGCCAGTTCGGCATAGGCCGATTTCACGTTACGCTTGCCGCGGACATCGGGACTTGGACTCGCGCCGCCAAGATCGGAACCATAGAAGACGCCTGTGACCGCATCGGTATAGGTCGTATCGACCCCGGCGATGCCGCCCTGATAGGTCGACCGATCATCACGATAGGTTTCGCGGCGCCACTCGATGCCCGCCGCGATACCGATGCTGTTGCCGGCCCATAGTCCCAGAAGATTGGCGTTCGACACCTTGAAGTCCCACAAGGCCAGCGATGTGCGGGTCTTGCGGGTCGCCTCAATCATGAAGCTGTCGATCGTCGCCTGGCTGTTGGGGGTACAATCGCCGATCGACGGCGTGTCGACACAGCCGCCGTTGAACGGGTTATAGGCGTCGGGCGTGGTCCTGTTGATCGCCTGCTGCAACAATGTGTTGGAGAAATTTTCCTGTTTATCTGCGGCCGTAGCCCAAGTGTAGAGGCCTGCGGATTCCCAGTCGAAGTTGCCGATATTGCCGCGCAGGCCACCCAGAAAGCGATATTGGTAATTGGTCACCTCGACCTTGCGCGATCCCACATCGACATAGCTGTGGGAGGTAATCTGGACTGGCAGGCCTTCGGCAGGCACCTCTGAAAGATCGAGCCCCGGCAGTCGATTGGGTGACCCGACCGGACCAAGAGGGTTCCAATAGGCATTGGCGGCGACCGTGATCGGAATATTAGCGAGCGAGCCCGGCGCGCCAATCGTCGAACTGGTCTTGCCGCGATAGAAACCCACTTCGCCGAAGAAGGAGAGGAAGTCCGACAATTCGTAATTCAGATAGGAGAAGATGTTGATGCGCTTGACCGACGGCTGGGCCGTGAGATCGTCAAAGGTCGCCGGTGAATTGAAACGCAGGTTGGAGTCTGCGCCCGACATTTCCGTTGCGCCATTACCATCATCATAGCAGGTGTTTGGCGTCCCCGACGCGATACGGCACCCGGGGTTTGTATCAGGCTGGATATGAAACTGGCCGGAGCTGTTGGTGAAGGCGGTGCCGTTGCTGGTGATTGTCCGATTAAGGAAATTCGCGCCGCCGCCGGGACGGATCACGCGGAATGTTCCCCAGGGCGTGCTGGTGCTGGTGCCATTCCAGGCCGCCACATCGGCAAAGGATGTCCCTGCGACATAGCCGCGGCGGTCGACGCTGGCGGTATAATCCTGGTCGCGAAGATAGAGCTTCGACTTTTGCGCATAGCCGCCGAAGATCGAGATATTGCCCCGGCCTTCGTTGAAGTCGAAGCCGACCAGTCCATTAGCAGCAAATTCCCGCAGATTGGTGCCTTCCGCGCCGCCATATTGTACGTCGAACTTGGCGCCCTTGTAATCGGACTGGAGCACATTGTTGACGACGCCAGCAACGGCGTCCGAGCCGTAGAGAGCGGCGGCGCCATCGCGCAGCACTTCGACGCGCTCGATATTGCCCACGGGAATTGTGTTGGCATTATAGCCAAAGGTCGGCACGCCGGAATCGACGACGCCCGTGATCGCCTGCGACGTCGGGTGCAGCACGGTGCGGCGGCCGTTGATCAGCAGCAGCGTATTGCCCTGGCCAAGGCCACGCAGCGAAACGGTGGATACGTCGCCGCGCGCCGCGTTCGCGTTGCCGCCGCCCAGCACCTGTTCGTTAAAGGTGACGCCGCCCAACTGCGGTATGGAACGATAGAGATCGGCGCCGGAAACAGCAGCAACGGCTTCGATCTGATCCTCGCCGACGAGGCTGACCGGCAGCGCGCCTCCTGTGTTCGCACCCTTGATCTGGGAACCGATGACGACAATTTCCGCAGCGGCCGGTTCACTGGCAGGCGGGGCGGCGTCGGTCGCAGGCTGGGCCTGGGCCATGCTGGCTGTCAGCGCCCAAAGACTTGCACCCGCTAAGGCAAAAGGCCTCTTTCCTCTTTCTCTCGTCATTATCGTTCCCCTGTGATGAAGCTTGGCTTCGCGCCGTTAGGCTAAAGTGCCTTTCCGGTTCAGAGATGGAGGGCCTCGGCAAATGACAGTGCCGCACGGAATATGCGGCGGTCTGTTCTTATTGATGATCGTTCAGACGGTGCATTTGCAGGCCCTTCCGAAAAACTCGAATTCCGGCATCATCCCTGGCGTGGGAAGTCGTTGTTGCCGTCGCCCTCACGACGGCAAGGCTCTTTCAGGCACAACACCCACAATTGTGCGCGTTCATGGTGCTGAAACTGATGAGCGTAAAATTTCCGCCATCTGTTTCGGAATATCTTTGAAATAAATTCCAGCTTCCCAGCAATAGCGGGAAATTCGGCGCGAATCGTCGTTGCGCATATTGGTCGGACAATGCCTTCCCTCGGGCCGTACCGCACAGCCGAATACAAGGGATTCATTGATGAGCGATAGTGGAAATCAGGGGGTCACCCGTCGTGAGTTCGCGACGTCGGCAGTGGCTGGCGCAGCATTTGTCGCGGGTGCGGCGCCCGCTTTGGCGCAAGCGGGCAATGCGCCACCAACATCAGGCAAGGCGGCCATCGAGCCAACGAGGCTGGTTAGCTCTGGTGAAACGCTACGGCCGGAAATCGTCGGCCAGTTCGGCATTGTGGCGGCAGGGCGCCATTATGCCGTGGCGGCCGGGACGCGCATCCTGATGGCTGGCGGCAATGCGACGGATGCTGGTGTCGCGGCGGTGTTTGCGGCGGCCGTAACAGAAATATCGCATTTCGGCTTTGGTGGCGAAGCGCCAACCATCATATATGATAGTAATGCGAAGAAGGTGTCGCTGATCAGCGGCCAAGGTGTCGCGCCAGCACTGGCCACGCCAGACAAGTTCTCCGGCGCCGGTGTCATTCCTGGCAATGGCCCCAATGGCGGGACAGTGCCCGCCATGGTCGATGCGATGGCGCTCGCGCTTCAACTTAACGGCACGATGGGATTGCATGAAGTGATGCAGCCCGCGATCGAACTGGCCGACGGCTTCGTCATGTATAACTTCCTGGCCGAAGTGTTCGTCAGCCAGCAAAAGGCGACATCCAGATATAAGGACGCCTATGACGCCTATTATCCTGGTGGCCGGTTGCCCAGAACGGGAGAGATTTTCCGCCAGCCCAATCTCGCCCGCACGATGCGGATCATCGCCGATGCGGATGCGGCGGCGTTCAGGAAGACCAAGGACCGCAAAGCCGCGATCCAGGCCGGGCGCGACGCCTTTTACAAGGGGGACATCGCCCGCCGGATCGGTGCAGCGATGGAGCGTGACGGCGGCCTGATGCGCTATGAGGATCTCGCCAGGTACAAGGGCAAGGTCGAAACGCCGGCGATGACGAGCGTCTTTGGCTATCAGGTCTGCAAGGCAGGTTTCTGGAGCCAAGGCCCGGCTATGCTGATGGCGCTCAACATCGCCGAGGCGGCCGGGATCGCGATGATGGAACCCGGCTCGGCACCCTATCTGCATGTCGTGACCGAGGCGATCAAGCTCGCCTTTGACGATCGCAACATGTATTTTGGCGATCCCGATTTCGCGACAGTCCCGGCCAAGGGCCTGTTGTCAAAAGATTATGCCGCGGAGCGGGCAAAGCAGATCGGCCCGCGCGCCTCGCTGGAACATCGTTTCGGCGACCCCTGGGCGTTTGAAGGGAAGGCGCGGACCACGGCGCAATTCACGCCCCATATGCTCAAAGCGCCGCCCAGGCCCACCGCCGATACGACGGCGATCGAGGTCGTCGACAAGGACGGCAACCTCTTTTCCTGCACACCCAGTTCCGGTTGGATGCTGGGCGGCGCCTATATCGCGGGCGACACCGGCGTGCCGATGAGCAATCGCCTGACTGTGTTCGATCTCGATCCCGCCAGCCCCAATGTTCTGGTGCCGGGCAAACGGCCGCGCACGACCCTGTCGCCTTCCTTGGTGCTCAAGGATGGCAAGCCCTATCTGGCAATCGGGACGCCAGGCGGCGACAATCAGGACCAGCAGATCATGAATGTGCTGCTGCGTGTACTGGCCTTTGACCAGCCGCTACAGGCCGCGATCGAGGCGCCGCGCATCAATTCCAATCATTTCCATGGCTCCTTCGGCATCAAGAAGGACGAACCGGGCGTGCTGGAGATCGAGGATCGTGTGCCGCAGCCGGTGCGCGATGACCTCGCCGCCCGCGGACACAAGCTCGACGTGCTGGGGCCGTTTGCCGTGTCGACCGGCATCGTCGCAGCCGGCGTTGTGCCGGGCAGCGGCACGTTGCGCGGCGGCGCCGACGTGCGCCGCGAACGCTATATATTTGGTTGGTAAGGGGATCGAGCCGATGAAATCTGCTTTCAAGCTTCTGTCGCTGGCTTTGCTGTCGACCGGCGCCGCGCATGCTCTTGCCCAGCCGGTCAATCCGCCGCCGCCGGGCGGTGAAACCCCGATCGCCTTCGACGTGCATGAAGGCACATCCATGGCCGTATCTGTATCGCCCGATGGCAAATGGCTGGCCGTCGATTTGCAGGGCAGCCTCTGGATCATTGCCAGCAGCGGCGGCAAGGCGAAGCGCATCACCGACTATTTCAACGACGCGCGCCAGCCGGTCTGGTCGCCGGACGGTTCCCGCCTTGCCTATTTTTCCTACCGCGACGGCAATTATGATCTCTGGACGATCAAGCCGGACGGCAGCGACATGCGCAAGCTGACCGAGGGCGCTTATGACGATCGCGAGCCAGCCTGGTCGCCCGATGGCCGGAAGATTGCCTTTTCGTCCGATCGCAGCGGTAATTATGATATCTGGACGATTGACATCGACAGCGGCGCGATGAAGCAGATCAGCAGCAACGCACGCGAGGATCGCATGCCAAGCTGGTCGCCTGACGGCGCGCGCATCGCCTATTCCGGTGCGGAGGGAAGCCAGACGGCACTCTACGCCACTACTTTGGCCGATGGGCAGGAAAGTCTGCTGAAGCAGGTGACCGGCAAGATCGACGCGCCATCCTTCGGCCCCGGCGGCGAACTGGCCTATGTCGTGCAGGATGAGAAGGGCAGCCGTCTGGAAGTCGACGGCAAGCCGGTCAGCGACAACGAAAATGTTTTCCCCTTCCGCGTTTCCTGGGGAAAGGCCGGCTATTATTACGTGTCCGATGGCAAGATCCGCAGCCGCAAGGGCGCGAGCCTGTCGACGGTTAATTTCGCGGCCACTCTTGAGGTGGTGAAACCCAACTATACCCGCGCCAAGCGGGACTGGGATTCGACTGCGCCGCGCAAGGCGCTGGGCATCGTCCACCCGGTTATCTCGCCGGACGGGAGCCGCATCGCCTTTGCAGCGCTCGGCGATCTCTATGTCATGTCTTCCAAGGGCGGCGTGCCGGAAAATCTGACCAGGGACGGAGCACTCGATACCGACCCGGCCTGGTCGCCCGATGGCCGGAGCCTGGTCTACACCTCCGACAAGGGCGGCGGCCTGCCGCAACTGTGGATACGTGATATGAAGACCGGCAAGGACCGCAGGCTGACCGACATCGACACACAGCCGTTGGGTGCTGCCTGGTCGCGTGACGGCACGCGGATCGCCTATATCGATGTCGACGGCCGCTGGGGCGTGGCTGGCGTCTGCGTCGTCGATGTCGCGACCGGCAAGATCACCCGCCTCCAGGGTTCGCTGGGCCAGCCCGGCAGCCCCAGTTGGTCGCCGGACGGAAAATATGTCGCCATCCCGCTATCCTACAAATATTCCAACAGCTTCCGGGAGGGCACCAACCAGATCTACATGGTGCCGACCGATGGTGTAAGCAAACCCTTCTGGCATTTGCCCGAACCGCATATGTCGATGGACACTCGCGCAGGGGGTGGTCCTGCTTGGTCGCCCGATGGGACGAAGATGGCCGCCATCTATGAGGGACTGCTAAAAATCTGGCCCGTTGCCGCTGACGGCAAGCCGCTGGGGCCGCCGCGTTCCTATACGTCGGACATCTCCTATTTCCCGAGTTGGGCTGGCGATAACAAGACGATCCTGTTCCAGTCGGCCGACAAGCTGAAGTCGCTCAATATCGAAACCGGCGCGATCACGGATATTCCCGTCGACCTGACTTATCGCATTGCCAATCCAACAGGGCGCACCGTCATCCATGTCAGCAATCTGGTGGATTCCGTCCATGACGTGACCCAGCATGACAAGGACATCATTGTCGACGGGCATCGGATCGCCGAAATCCGCGACCATGATCCCGCACTCCATCAGGCAGATCATTTTGTCGACGGCACCGGCCTGACCGCCATTCCGGGCCTTATCGAACATCATTCCCATGCGCAGAAGGATTTCGGTTCCAATCTGGAACGGGCCTGGCTCGCCTATGGCATTACCACGGTTCGCGATCCGGGCACACAAATCTATGATGCGATAGAGGATCGCGAGGCGGCGGAATCTGGCGTTCGCCTCTCACCCCGGCTTTATGTGGCGGGGCCGCTGCTCGAATGGCAGCGCGTCTATTATAAGATGGGCGTGGCCGTCTCCGGTCCCGCCCATCTGGAGCGCGAGTTCGTTCGCATGCGCGCGCTCAAATATGACATGATCAAGAGCTACGTGCGCATGCCCGACCTCTACCAGCGTCAGATCGTGCGCGCCGCGCACGAGATGGGCATACCGGTAAGCGGGCATGAGATCTTTCCAGCCGCATATTCGGGCGTTGACGGCACCGAGCATATGGGCGCGACCAGCCGGCGCGGCTATTCGCCCAAACAGGGGCCGCAGGGGATGGCATATGAGGATGTCATTCAGCTATTCGGTCGCAGCGGCCGGACACTGACGCCGACCCATTTCGGAGCGATGACGCCCTATCTGGCAAAGCATCCCGGCTACAGGGATGATCCACGCTTAAACCTGTATCCAGCCTGGGCGCGGGAGACGATTACCGGAGCCGATCCGATGGCGAGCATGCTGCGGCCCTTTCTCGAAGGCCAATATAAGAGCTTGAAGAAGATGTATGACGCCGGCACCTTGGTGACAGCGGGCACGGACACGATGATTGCGAACAATCTCCATGCGGAGATTTCCTCCTATGTCGATGCCGGTCTGACGCCATTCCAGGCGCTACAGACCGCGACCGTCAATTCGGCAAAGGACCTGAACCTTGACGCGGGCACGCTGGAGCCAGGAAAACTGGCGGATATCGTGCTGGTCGATGGCGATCCGCGCGAGGATATTGCCAACACTTTCAAGGTGAAGAAGGTGATGGTGAATGGCGTAATGCACGATGTAGATGCCATCGTGGCAAGCGGTTTAAAGAGAAACTGAACTGGCTTTGAAAATCTCTGTGGTTGCCGGATTGAACCGCCGCGGCATTGCCGGAGGCCTCAACTCCTGAGAGGAAGGGCCAATGAGCAGGACGACGAACAAGTTTGCACCGGAGGTTCGTGAGCGGGCGGTTCGCATGGTGACGGCTCAGACTTGACGCTTGGTGGTGGTGGGCTCTGCTTCAGGCATCTCCATGACCGTTCTCCAATGGCAAGAATGGCCATCTGAAGAACGCTTTGGGCCTGATGAGGAAGGATGATCGGCCATGTTGGATTGGGGAGACCTCAGGCATCTTCCTCTCCTTCGAGCTCTGCCTCCGCCCGGTCGTACAGGACACGCCATGGCACCACGCGCCGATCGCCCTGAACAGCGCGACGGCGCAGTTCGATGCGTGCCTTTATGCGCCCGCGCCGACTGGCGGGCCAGTCGGCGAATTCGGGCGCGGCATTGGCCTCGATTGCCGCATGGACCATGCGCGCGGTACGATGGTCGTCATCCAGCCCAAACTGCTCCAGATATGGAGCAAACGCGCGGTCGAGGGCCGCATCGAACGGCTTGCGCTCACCAAGAGAGGTGCGCCATGGCGAGGCGGGATGGACGTTCAGCGCCGATTGCCAGCCCTCAGGGATAGGCACGTTCGCGCTGTGACCGCGATCCTTGGCGATCAGCTTGGGAAGCAGATGGGTATGCGGCCCATCGGGCGATTTGCCGTCCGGCGGTGGGATCGGCTGGAACACCTCGACCCTGCCGGCCGGTGACAGCTGCACCCGATGGGGCTGCGCGCGCAACACTTGCCCCATGACCGCGCCGTTGCCGAGCACGGACTGACCCTGCGCAGCCTCCATGGCGGCGATCAGTCCTGCATCCTTCGTGCGAAGACACATGGTAACGACGCCTGATCCAACGCCAAGGTCGAACAGGCGATCGCCCCGGTCTGTGGCGCGGATGGCCTCTTCGTCGATTCCCATGTCGCCAATGACGCGCGGCCCGCTCGTTTCGCGCGGCACGCAGAAGGCCAGCGAGTGGCCCCAGCTTTCCCCGTCCGGCGAAAGACTATCCCAGGCGATCGGGGTGAGCGCCGCGCCACGTTCGATACGGATTGCGCCGCGCGCGGTACAGGCTTCCAACCGATCCGGCGCGCGGGTCATTTCCACCTGTTCTTCCGGGTCGCGGATAAACTCGCCGATCGCCCCGAAGCTGCCAATACTCCAGCCATGGGCGGGATCATCGAGAAAGGCGGCGATAAGGTCGAACGGATCTTGCGGCAGGCTCATCCGGGTCTCCGGTCATCAAGGAAGCGGACAGCGACACCATCGGCGTCGCGCAGAATTCGGACGCGCACATCGTAGAGCGCGCAGAGAAGGTCTTCCGTCACCACGTCTAAGACTGGACCTTCAGCCAGTAGGCGACCCTCCCGGATCGCGACGATGCCATCGGCATGGTTGAGCGCCAGATCGAGGTCATGGATGGCGAGGATCACTGTCCGCCCCGCATCCGCCCGCGTCCGCAACCGGCGCATGGCGTCGATCGCGTGGCGCGGATCGAGGCCAGCGATTGGCTCATCCACGATCAGCAGTTCGGGATCGCCGACGATCGCCCGGGCCAGCATTGCCCGCGCGAGTTCGCCACCCGACAAGGCCGTGGCCGACCGATGACGCAGGGCAAGCAGATCGCAGGCGGCAAGCGCATCCTCAACTGCGGGGAGTAGAGCATCTGGCAACGCCCCAAAGGCCGGAAGGCTGGGCGTGAGGCCGAGCGCCACGACCCGCTCTACGTTGACGGGCCATTCGACGCCAGCCCGCTGTGGCAGATAGGCTCGGCGCCGCGCCAGTACCTTGCGGCCGATCGCTGGCAAAGGCGTTTCGCCTAGCCGCACTGCGCCGGCATCGGGCGCGAGCAGACCTGCCGCGACGTCCAGCATCGTGCTCTTGCCCGCGCCATTGGGGCCAACGACGGCGGTTAACCGCCCGGCGGGGAAGCGCAGCGACAGGTCGTCAAGGATGGCCCGGCCGCCGCGCCGCACAACGATATGATCGAGGATCAAGTCGCTCATGCCGTCCGCCTCCGCACATGCAGGATCAGCCACAGGAAGAAAGGCGTGCCGATCAGGCTTGTGAACACGCCGATATTGAGCGGCGCGCCACCGAAGACCAGCGTGCGCGTCGCGACATCGGCGAGAGTGACGAGCAGTGCGCCAGCCAGCATCGCCGGCAACAACACCCGGCCCGGCTGATGACCTACCAGCGGGCGGACCAGATGCGGGGCCATCAAGCCCACGAAACCGATCGACCCGGCGATTGACGTCGCCGCCCCGACGCTGAGCGCCGTGCCCGCAAGCGCCATCAGGCGGATGCGCGTCACCGGCACGCCCAGGCTTTCGGCCTGCACTTCGCCCAAGGTCAGCGCATCAAGCGCCCGCGCGGTGAGCAGCAGTATGACAAGTCCGGGCAGCACGAACGGTAGAGCGAGCATGACATGGTCCCAGCTCCGGTCACTGAGCGACCCCATCAGCCAGGTCATGATCTCATAGGCGGCATAGGGGTTGGGCGCGAGATTGAGCGCCAGCATGACCAGCGCCATGGTGATGCTGCTGATCGCGACGCCGGTGAGGATCAGCGCCAGCGTGCCGCCGCTCCGGGCAAGCAACAGCGCGATCCCCGCCGTGACGAACGCCCCGGTCAGCGCGAACAGCGGAGTTGCCAGCCCAAAACTGGAGGCGAAGCCGAAATAGATGGCGACGACTGCGCCGAGCGAGGCGCCAGAGGTCACGCCCAGCAGCCCCGGCTCGGCCAACGGATTGCGCAGCAGGCCCTGGAGCGTCGCGCCCGACAGGCCCAGGCTCGCTCCGATCAACGTGCCGAGGATGATGCGCGGCAGGCGGATTTCCCGGACAATGAGCCCCGGCAAATCGGACGCCGTTGAAAGCAGCGCGTCCCAGGTCTGCCCAGGCGTCAGCCACACCGTTCCAGCCAGGATGGAGAGCAGGGCCGCGCCGGCCAGCAGCAGCGTCAAGACGGGCACGAGCCAGCGGTTCACAGGTCCCTCGCCGGCGCGAAAGGCAACGGGGTCTTCACCCGTGCGGCGGCGGCACGCAGTTCGGCGCGCAGGGCAATGGCGGCGTCGCCGACCATCGGCGTGCCGCATTGATAGGTGGCCTGCCGAATCGTCAGCGTGCGCGCCCCGTCCCAATAGCGGCGAACCAGCGGATGCCGCTCGACATTGTCGCGCAGGCCCGGCTTGCGGCCAAGCCCCGCGCCCTTTACCAGCAGCGTCGGTGCGGTCGCCAGCAGCACCTCTACATCTGGCCGGCCATAGCTTGTCGCAGGCGGCCGATTGGCGACATTGTCCGCGCCCGCCGCCTCTAGGACGGCGTTGTAGAGCGATCCCTCGCTGGCGTTGAAGCCTGCGCCGTCCCAGGCGGCGACGCGCAGACGCGGACCGGCATTGCGGGCAAGATCGGCGAGTTGCCGGTCCATCCGGGCGATCAGCGCTTCGCCCTTCGCTTCCTCTCCAACGGCCTGGGCGACCTGCCGGGTGATCCGCCTTATGTCCTCGAAGCTCTCCGCATGATCGACCTCGATCATGGGATAACCCATGCGCCTGAGCAGCGCGCGGGTTGCCGCCGTGGTGAAGCTGCCCGCGACCACCAGGTCCGGCTTTTGCCGGACGACCTCCTCGGACAGGCCATGGTTGATGCCCACCCGCATCGCTTCGCGGGCCATCAGCGATCCATCAGGATCGCGCGACAGCCAGGTCACGGATGCAATCCGCTCGGGAGGCAGCAAGGCCAGGACAAGCTGATCGGCGCACTGGTTCATCGACATGACCCGCATCGGCCTCTTCGGCAAATGCGGCACGTCCGCGCTGCCGACGGGCATCGGCAGCGCGGTTAGGACCAGTCCCGCCAGAAGGGCGGCGAGACGCATCAGAAGCGGACGCGCACGCCGCCATAGCCGGCGCGGCCGGGCGTGGCGAAGCTGAACACCTCCTCATAATCCTCGTTCGCCAGATTCTCCACGCGCCCGAAAAGAGCGATAGCCGGAGTGATCTTGTACTCGGCATTGAGGTTCACCAGCACATATTCCTTCAGCGACACGCGAACCGGGATGTAGCTGGGATCGGTATAGGCGACATCGCTCTGGCGGCCATTGTACCGCAGGGTGATCGTGCCGGAAAAACGCTCGTCCTTGCTGAACACCGTCGCGTTGAAGCTTGCGACATGCTTGGGACGCCGCACTTCCTCAGTGCCGTTTTCCCGCGCCTTCAAATAGGTGTAGGCAGCGTCCAATCTGATCTGCTGGATCGGCCGGGCGCTCACGAAGACTTCGACGCCGCGTTGCTTCGACAGGGTCGTGCGGTTGGACGGTGTGGCCACATAGGTCGGCGCGGGATAGGTGATGTAGATTTCGTCTTTCAGCCTGCTATCGAAATAGGTCGCGCCGATGGTGGCAAGGTTGCCGCCGAAGCTCTGTTCGATCCCGGCTTCCCAACCCTCGGATTTTTCCGGCTTCAGGTTCGGGTTGCCGATATAGCGGCCGTCCGAATAGCCAAACAATTCATTATAGCCCGGATTCTTGACGCCCGTACCATAAGCACCGCGAATACGTGTGCCGGTCGCAAAGCTGTAGCTGCCCTGCGCCCGCCATGTCGTGACATCGTCGAAGCGGTCATTCTCGTCGCGGCGAATCGAGGCCCCCAGCGACAGCGCGTCGTTGACCAGAAGCTCATACTGCCCGACCAGGCCGACATTGTCGGTATGGCGCTTGCCCTGGAAGGCAGAGGGCGTTGTATTCTGGAACTGCTCACGCTCGACATCCACGGCGGCGGTCAGGCGATGAATGATGCCGTCCGTGCCGAAGCGAAGGCTGGATTCGAAGCTGCCCTTGTAACGCTGCCCCTTGTCGCCATAGTCGAAGCCGGCAGCGGTGTAGCCCTTGCGGGTCGTGTCCGCCATTTGCGCGGTCACGGCGTTGGTCCAACGACCGTCGAGAGCGGTCAACTCGGCGCGAATGAGGCCGTAGAAAGCCTTGTTCTTGAAATGGACGCCGGGACTGTCGACAGTGTAGCCAAACAGCGGGCTGCCCGGATCATTCTCGCTATCGTTGGTATCGGCGTCAGTGTAGCTGTAGCGTGCGACGCCGGTGACCTTGAAGTTGTCCGCCGGCGACCAGATCAGCTTGGCGGACAGGCCTGCGCTGTCCGATCCCACGTCGCGGGTGCCATAGCGTGCGGTCGGCGTTCCTTTGGTGTGGTAATAGGAGCCGGAGACGGCATAATCGAGGTCGCCGGTAACGCCAGCCGCGCGGAGCCCGCCAGTGAACGTGCCGAAAGAGCCGCCCTCGGCCCGGGCCGAGAAGCCGGGCGCTTCCGCGCCGGTCAGGGTGATATATTGGATCACGCCGCCGATCGCGTCCGACCCATAGAGGGAGGACTGCTGGCCGCGCAGCACTTCGACCTTGGCCTCTGGATCGGCGATCAGCGTACCGAAATCATATTCGCCATAATAAGGATCGGAGGCCTTGATTCCGTCGATCAGGACCAGGACGTGATTGCCCTCCGAACCACGCACGCGGATCTGGGTCAGGCCGCCGATCGCGCCGGTGCGGTTGACCGCCACGCCAGGCACGTCGCGCAGGATATCGGAGATGATCCGCGTCTGGCGCGTTTCGAGCGCTTCTGCGTCCAGCACCGTTATGGAGGCGCCGATCTGCTTGACCGGCACCGCCTCACCGGAGCGGCTTCCGGTCACGACGATGGTGTCGCCATCTTCATTCCTGGTGGGTTGGCTGGGATTGGATTGTGCGAAAGCCGGCGTCGCCGTCAGAGCCAGCAGAGACAGATATTGGATCGACTTCATGTTCGTTCCCCCCGCGCCTGAGCTTGGACGGCGGGGGCAAACCGGCACATATCGTCAGGGCTGACCTGAAACGGTCAACCAGGCGCACGAACGGTCGGCCTGCGACGGCGGCCGGGCGCATGTCGCCCGCAGACGCAGACCCTCACGGCCCCAGCCGCTTAGGTTCGTCGCTCAGACGGAGAAGTACCGTGCCTTGACCATCCCCTGGACCAAAGCAAGAGCGACCTAGCGCCGGCAGGTCTCCTGGCTCGCGGGTCATAACTTGATGCACGGCCTTCCCAGGCCTCGCAGGAATTAGCGTCCGGCCCAGTGGCTGGCGGTTCGGGACAATCCCATCCGCACATGTGCATCGCGCTCACCGCTTACAGTTGCAGGGACAGCCTCGGATTGGGATGGATTTCGCCATCCGCACCGCGTTCCCTATTAAGCCCCTTTCGGGGCACCGGCGCGATCATTGCCCATGCCGGGATACGGCATGAACGTCCCGCCAATATGCTGTTGGTGCTTGCAGCGCAAGACAGCTTTTGCCGAAAGCTGTCGTTCGCGAAACTGTTTGCGAGCGGCCGCTTTGCCCCAACGCCCGGTGAAGTGGCCCCTCGCCGGAGGCGAGGAGCCGACAATTCAAAATGGCGAAGTCCATCGTGTCCCGCGTTTCCGAGCCGATGGGTGCTGGTGTTTGCACACCGACGGCATCAGTTGCCCCCGTTCTGAGCCAGTATTGCGGTTACCAATGCCGCTGCGCCATTGCGGATAGCTTGGCGGGCAGAAGGTGCATAGTTGGGCGAGTGATTGGTGGGCGGGGCAATGCCCTTCTCCTTGTAGCCGTTGAGCACCGTAGGATCGTCGCCCCCGATCATGAGATAGATTGAAGGAATCCCTGCCGCAGCGAACATTGAAAAATCCTCGCTGCCCGAAAAGCCAGGCGCGGAAGCCGGCATGGAGACGACACCCTCCCCGAAGACCGATTTCAGGGGCGGCGTGAGACGCGCGACCAGCGAACTGTCGTTGCGGGTCTCGGCCGTTCCATAGGGGCGGACAATCGAGGGCGGCGGCGCCCCCGCAATCATCGCGACGCCCTTGGCGGTCTTTTCAACACCATCGAGCAGAAGCGCGCGAACTTCGGGGGTGAAAGAACGCAGCGACAGCCGCAACGTGGCGGTGTCCGGGATGATATTGCCGACCGTGCCTGACTGGAAGGCGCCGACGGTGATGACACCGAATGCGCCCGCGTCCTTGCGCCGGCTGATGACGGATTGGACGTCTGTCACGAAGTTGGCGCCCATGACGATCGGATCGATCGCCGCGCTGGGGGCGGAGCCATGCGCTCCACGTCCCTTGAAGGTGATGTCTACGGCATCCGAGGCGGACAGGATAACGCCATCCTTCACCAGCACAGTCCCCAGGGGCATCCCGCCGCCGACATGCGCGGCGATGGCATAGTCTGGCCTTGGAAAGCGCTTGAGGAGGCCATCGTCCAGCATGGTTTTTGCCCCGCTCAAGGTTTCTTCGGAGGGCTGCGCCACAAACAGCAAGGTTCCGCGCCACTTGTCCTTAAGTGCAACAAGCGCCTGAGCAGTCGCGACCCACCAGGCCATATGAACGTCATGGCCGCAGGAATGGGCGACCAAGGTGGATTTCCCGTCCTTTTCCACGACAGCTTTGCTGGCGAACGGGAGCCCTGTTTTCTCTTCCATGGGCAAGGCATCCATTTCGGTGCGAACGAGCGCGACGGGGCCAGCGCCATTCTGGTAGACAGCGACTACGCCGGTTTTCCCCACATTCTCAGTCACCGTGAAGCCCAGCTTGCGCATGCGGTCCGCGAGCAGCTTTGCCGTCCGAACCTCTGCAAAGCCCAACTCCGGGTGTTGATGAAGATCACGATACAGCCCCTCGATGCTGGCCTTGCTGTCATCGAGCACGTTATCGACGGCTACCGGTCCGATCGGGCCGGCCGATTGAGCGAACGCTTGGGAAGCTCCGCAGGCCGGAGCCAGCATGAGCATCGAACCGCAAAGGAAAATGGGAAGTCGCACGATCTGGCCTCGCTGACAGGCTCCCGGTCATCCGCGCGATCGCGGTCGAGAGCGGGTGATGACGATCGAACATTGCCTGGTCGGTAGGCAGAGGCAAATCGCAAGAAATCATGGCCATAACCGCAGGTTACCCCCCATCCACTCGCCATTCGGAAGGATGTGCAGCGGGGACCCGTCAGAACGCCGATCTCAACATCCGGGTCAGCAAAACGGCGCCGGGCGACAACAGGTCTTCGTCCCGGCAGGCCATCGCGATATGCATGCGCGGCAATGGTCGATCCGTCCTGAGTTTCGTCATGGCCCCCGAACTGAATCTGGCGTCAAGATAGGGATTTATGTCGGCCGCCCAATGGCTGATGAACCCGGCCTGTTCCGCCAGATGAAAGCAGAGGGATATGGATGTGCACCGCAAGATCCGATCGGGGAGATCGAGCCCGCTCGTCTGCGAGAGCAAGGCAAGATAGCCATGGCCGTGGTCGGACAGATCCGGTGTCAGCCAGTTGAGCTTGAAGATCTCTTCAAGAGACATCTCATTGGAAGAGGGCGCCCCTCCGATGGCCAGATGCGTATCGAAGGTTTGCAGCGCTACGCAATCGACTCCGGGGAGATCCACCTCGCCATAATGATGAAACAGGCCGACGTCGATCTGTCCATTCCGCAGGGCGTCGACGATCTGCGCCGGCCGTAATTCCAGGAGCTCAAGTTTGACCGATGGTTGATGTTGAAGGAAGGCGGCGAAGCTGTCCGATATCCTCGTGCCGGTGACGGGAGGCGAGACTCCTACCAGCACCTGCCCGCCCAACGTGCCCTTCAGCCAGGCGATTTCCTCGCGCGCCTTCTGGATTTCGCCTTGCATGACATGGAATCGCTTGCACATGATCGCCCCGAACGGCGTCAGCGTCGTCCCCGCGGCGCCGCGCACCAGCAAGGGAACGCCAAGATCGCGCTCGAGCTCACGAACGGCCTTGCTGAGCGCAGGCTGCGAAACATTCCGTGCAAGCGCCGCCTTCTGGATGCTGCCGGTTCTCGCGACCTCGGCCAAAGCTCGCAGTTGATGAAATTTCATGCCGGGGCCCTTCTCGCAAATGCCGTTCGGTCTTGCCTAGCGCAGATGCGTGCACGGCAGAATCGCGATATGCCGGAACGGCGATCGGACCACTGGCCGGAACGGGCGTCGTCGACAATTCCGTTGGTGAAGATCGATCGCGCCCGGCAAGGAGGCAGGGGGTGAGACCGGACGAAGCGCATGCGTCCAGTCATGTCGATCAATAGGCTGCGCGCAGATTGACCCCAACGGTACGTGGCGGCACACTGAAAGTCAGGTTGGATACGCCGAACGTTGACAGGCGGCTGGCGATGCCATTCACATTCCCGGCATTCTGCACGAACAGGAAAATGCCGTAGCGATCGTCCTGCACCCCCGCTCGAAGGTTCAGCACGGAAAAGTCGCCATATTCGGTGTAGTAGGAATCTGTCGTCGTGAATCCCACGCGCCCCTTGCCGCTATAGGAATAGTCCGCACGGAGCAGACCCTTCCAGCGGGCGCTCACCGGCCATAGATATGCGGCCGTGGCTGAGGCCGACCACGGCGCCGATCCCAGCCGGTCACCCTTCTTCCCGCCCACGGTGGCGTTCTGGAATTCGGTGAGCACCTGATCGCTGGTCAGCTTCGCGTCCAGATAGCCGAGCGAGGCCGTCAGACTGAGTCCCCTGACCGGCTCGACAGCAAGTTCGGCTTCGGCACCCCTGATGCGCGCGCCGCCCGCATTCGTCAGGAAGGAGTAGAGTCCATCCGCCTTGCGCGCGAGCGCGATCCCCGGCGAACGCGAACCGTGATCGCGCAATCGCGGGGGCGCGCCCGATCCCCTGCGGGTGGGTTTCTCCGTCACGCTGCCGGGCGGCGCCATGGCGCGGTGCAGCCCGGTGCGCATGGCCGCCGGATGTCTGCTGCGTCCTTGAGGAGGATGCGGCCACGTCGCTATGTCGAGGTTACTGCCTGCCGCTCAATCCTGATCAGGTCAGGCGCAGCCCTCGACATAAGCGAGCACCGGCATCAGGCCGACATGAATCATCTTGACCCTGCCGTCCTTCCCGATCTCGAAACGCAGGGCGGATGACCCGCTTCCTGCGTTGGGCGCGGTTAGATATTTTGCGGGCGCGTCTTCATATTCGTGCGGGTCTTCGCGAAAACCGGCGAACCACTTTCTGACCTCCGCCTCGCTTGCCCCCACTCCGATCCCTTCGGCGAGCTCGGCCGTGGACCGTTGACCGATCGTGATGCGCTGCACCTTGCCGCCTGTGACGATCGCATAGGCGCCAGGATAGCCGGGCGAACTTATCGTGCGGCAGGCTTCGCTGACCTGAGCGCCGCGTTCGGCCCAGCCGCTGCCTTCGGGAACAGGTTCACCGATCTTGAGACCGCCCAAGCCTTCGAGACTCAATACGTTCGGACTGGTGGGTGCGGACGTGTTGGCCGCGCCATCGACAGGCGAGATGGCGGCAGCGTTGACGTCCGAGGGGGCGCTATCCCCTGTACTGTTCGCCGATGCCTCATTTGTGGCCGGCTGGTGACCGGACGAACAACCGGGAACAATCAAGAGCAGCCCGCATAGGGGAACCGCGCGAAGCAGGATCTTGTTCATGCTGGCACAACGGCAGAGAGGCAAAATCGTTTCGGTCAGCGCCCTAGGCGGGCTTCAACATGGAAACGGCAGGGATTAGGCAACTGCCGGTCTCAAGCATGTTGGAGCGCGGCAATAAAAGGGGGAATGACCCGCCCCGGCGAAACGGAGCGGGCCGGGCATCGTCACGCCTTCAGGATAGCAGCGACGGCAGTCGCAAGCGGTGTGGACGGGCGGCCGATCAGCGTCGAAAGCTGCCTACTGTCGTCGAAAAGCGCGCCTTGCACGATCGCCGCATCGACACCTGCCAGGAAAGAGGCCAAGCCTTCCGGCATGCCGGTTCCGGTCAGGGCGGCGGCATAATCCGCTTCCGGCAGGTTCTTGTAGGGCATGTCCCTGCCGGTCTGCTTCGACACTTCGGCGGCAAGGTCGGTCATCGTCCAGGCCGTGTCGCCCGCCAGCTCATAGGTCTTGCCGTCATGACCGTCACTGGTGGCGGCAGCCACGGCGGCTTCCGCATAATCCTCACGCGTTGCGCTGGAAATCCTGCCTTCGCCCGCACTGCCGATGAAAGCGCCGCTGGCAAGGGCGCCATTGATGGCGCTGCTGTAATTCTCCGTATACCATCCGTTGCGAAGGATTGTGAAAGCGATACCCGAAGACTTGATGGCAGCTTCGGTCTGACGATGCTCCTCCGCAAGGCTGAGCGGCGAGGTGTCGGCGTGGAGGACGCTGGTGTACAGGATCTTCTTGACGCCTGCCTTGCTGGCCGCATCGATGACGTTCTGATGCTGGACCGCCCGCTGCCCGATCTCGCTGGAGGAAATCAGCACGAGCGTATCGACGCCCGCCAGCGCGGCTTCCAGCGTTTCCGGCTTCGCATAATCGGCGGCGCGTGCGGTCACGCCAAGGTCAGCCGCCTTCGCAGTAGAACGGGCGAGAGCCACGATGGCGGAGGCGGGCACCTTTTCCTTCAGCTTCTGTATCACGAGGCGGCCAAGATGGCCGGTGGCTCCTGTCACGGCGATGGTCATGAGGCAACTCCTTGTCTGACTGCACTGCCGATGTGATATAGATCCCATGATGACTTTTCATAAGTACGCACATGAAGGTAAGTTAGCATGAAGACCAGAGCAGATGGGATTGCCACGCCGCAGACGTCCCTCGCCACGCTATCCGGCAAGTTGCAGCGGGGCGACTTGATGGCGCAGGCCTGCCCATCGCGCGATGTGTTGAAGCATGTGACGAGCCGCTGGGGCGTGCTCATACTCATCGCCCTTCAATCGGGAACGCATCGCTTCAGCGATCTGAGGCGGAAGATCGGTGGCGTCAGCGAGCGTATGCTGGCGCAGACGCTGCAATGGCTTGAAGGCGACGGGCTGGTGATCCGCAGGGCCTATAATGTGGTGCCGCCTCATGTGGAATACACGCTCAGCCCGCTGGGGCAGGAGGCGGCCGAAAAGGTGCGCGGCCTTGCCGACTGGATCGAGGTCAACTTCCCGCAGATCGCGCGGCATCGGGACCAGCGGACGCAGAGGTGAAGGGGCTGGCCGGATCGGCCGCCTTGATGTTCAATGGGGATCGATGGGCCACTTGCTGGCGGCGCCCGGCCTTACTTGCACCTCTTGAGGGTGTCACCATTGTTGAAGACGCGCGGGTTTGTCCCCGGCCCCTATCGCAAATGCACGGATTTCAGCCTTTCTCGGTAATGACATTGACTCGCGTTAGCATTAATGAATATGGAGCGCGGCAGGTACATTCCGGGGGATCATATATGGGTCAACTGTCGCTGTTGCTTTCGGGGGCGGCCATTGCCGCATTGAGCATGCCAGCCTTGGCGCAGCAGGCGTCCGGGGATGATGGTGCGGAAGGCGTACGCGCCGACATCATCGTCACTGGCGAGAAGAGCGCCCGCACCTTGCAGCAGACGCCGACCAGCATCGCGGTCGTCACGCCCGAGAAGATCGAGCGCGAAACGCTGATTACCATTCAGGATGTTTATAATCGCACCGCCAACCTGTCGGAAACATACGGCTCCTCTGGCTTCACCATTCGCGGCATCAGCAATAGCGGGGTCGGCGCGGGTGGTCAGGCGGACGCGGCGAGCGTCTATGTCGACGGGGCGCCGATCCCCAAATGGGCGCTCTATGGCGGCCCGACCGATATGTGGGATGTGCAGCAGGTCGAAGTGTTGCGTGGACCGCAATCGACGATCCAGGGACTCAACGCGCTGGCCGGCGGCATCGTCATCACCAGCAAGGAACCTTCACTGACTCGTTGGGGCGGCGACGCGCGCCTGCTGTGGACCGAATATGATGGCCGCACCTTTTCGGCTGCGGCGGGCGGGCCCATCATCCAGGATGAATTGGGCATCCGCTTGTCGGCGGAGCGTCGCAACGACCGGGGCCTCATCCGCAATGTCACTCGCGGCGGATATGATGATGCGCTCAAATCCCTGAACCTGCGCGGCAAGATCAAATGGATGCCGCAGGCGATTCCGGGGCTGGAGGCCCTCGCCAGCTATAACAGGGTGCGGCGCGACGGCGGCTATCTCTATGAATATGCCCGCACCGACGTCCCCAATTATTTCAGCCGCCGCATCTCGACCGGAGACCAGCCAAGCCGGGGCAAGATCGACAGCGACATTGCCGTGCTGAACATCAGCTATCCGCTTGCGGACCGGCTGAAACTGTCCAGTGTCACATCCTGGAACCGGTCTAAGGTCCATTCGCGGATCGATACTGATGGAACGGCGCAAGATAGCCAGGCTATCGACAATCGCTATGACTACAAGACGCTGACCCAGGAACTGCGCCTTAATTATGACAGCGACCGGCTGAGCGGTCTGTTGGGCGCCTGGTATTATCGCCGCACCGGCAGCCTCCAGCAAAACAGCCGCGTCAATATTGCCACTCCAACCTCCACCATTGCCGCACTGCTGCGCGCCAATGGTGCAACAGCGGCGCAGGCCAGCTTCCTCAGCACCGCCTACGCCGCGCAATTGCCGGTGATCCCAGTTACCTACTTCGCTCAGCAGCCAGAGAAGGTGGAAACCATGGCGCTGTTCGGAGACGGCCGCTTCAAACTAACCGAGCGGCTGACCCTGATCGGTGGCTTCCGTTTCGATCATGAGCGCAATCGCTACGTGGCGGAGACGGTCACGAACTTCAACGGCACACTGCCCAATGCCAATTTCCTGGGAGCGGCCTATGCGCCGGTCATCGCGCTCATGAACCAGGGCGTGCTGGGCCTGGTGTCCGACGCGTCGTCGCCGCTGGCTGGCACCAGCCGGACCTTCAACGCCTTCCTGCCCAAGGCGGGGATCAGCATGGACTGGACGCCGGACATCACCACCGCCTTTACGGTACAGCGGGCCTATCGCTCAGGCGGCTCCAGTCAGAACCCGGCGCGCGCCGAACTGGTGCCCTACGATCCCGAATATAGCTGGAACTATGAAGGGTCGTTGCGGTCGAAATGGCTCGACGGGCATTTGATGCTCAATGCCAACATCTTTTACATGAAGTGGAAGGATCAGCAGGTGACGGCCTATTTCGGCCGCAATGCCTATGACTACAACACGGTCAACGCGGCCGGATCGCATCTGTACGGCTTCGAGGTGGAGGCCAATGCCAATGTCGCGCGCGGCATCGACCTTTATGCCTCCGTCGGCCATGTCCGCACCAAGTTCGACAATTTCGACCTGCCTGTGGGAGCGACCAGCACCGTCGACCTGACCGGCACCCAATTCCCTTACGCGCCGCGCTGGACGCTCGCGGGTGGCATCAATGCCCGGTTCGGACCGGGTTTCACCGCCAACCTCAACGCCAATTACCGCTCCTTCGTCTTCACCGGCGTGGGTCAGGACCAGGGGCAATATGAGGTTGGCGGCCGCACCGTGGTCAATGGCCGGATCGGTTATGAAACCGCTCATTGGTCGCTGTTCGCCTTTGCCCGGAACATCTTCAACGAGGAATATATGCAATATCAGTATGAGGCGATCCACCAGGCGATCCTGGGCGAGCCGCAGACGGTGGGTATCGGCGCAAGCATGCATTTGTGATCGCGCTGGCGAGCCCCGTGCTGATAACGGCAGGGGCGCTCGGCGCATCCCTACTGCGCCAAGCGCAGGAATATGCCTGTGGAATCGCCGAATCTTTTCGGGCATGTTCAGCGGGAATAGCGAAGGGGGGCTTTATGCGGCTGAATTATCTCATGTTCACGTCGGCCGCCCTCTTGGCCCCGCAAGTGCTTTCCGCCCAGACATCTGCTGACGCGACTTCGGCGTCCAGCGCACAGGGCGACGTGTCCGTCACCATCTATAATAATGACCTCGCGCTGGTGCAGGACGTGCGTCGAATGGCGCTGCCGTCCGGGCGTTCACGGCAGGAGTTCCCTGACGTGTCCGCGCGCATCCGGCCGGAAACGGTGACGCTGTCGGGCGAGGGCGTCGGCATCGTCGAGCAGAATTTCGACTATGACCTGCTGTCCCCCGCGTCACTGATGGAAAAGGCGGTGGGGCAGACCATCACCCTCCTGCGGACCAATCCGGCGACCGGCGTGGAGACGCGGGAGCAGGCGACGGTACTGGCGGCCAACGGCGGCGTCGTGCTGAAGATCGGCGACCGCATAGAGGTGCTGCGTGACGACGGCCTGCCGGTGCGGGTCATATTTTCGTCCATTCCGCCGAACCTGCGCGCGCGCCCGACGCTCAGCGTGACGATGGATACACAGCAAGGCGGCGCGCGGCCCGTGACGCTCAGCTATCTGACGCCGGGGATGAGCTGGAAATCCGACTATGTTGCGCTGTTCGACGAGAAAGCGGGCGAGCTGGACATGCAGGGGTGGATCACCCTCAACAACAGGACCGGAACGACCTTCGCCAACGCCCGCACGCTGCTCGTGGCCGGGGAGGTGGGGCAGGTTCAGCAACGCTATGATGGCTATAATAGAGGACGGCCGCAGCCGCGCGGCAACCAGCCAGGCACCGAAAGCGACGGCGGCGAGCAGTTGGGCGACTTCCACGTCTATCCGATCGACGGTCGCACTACCATCGCCAACGCCCAGACCAAACAGGTGAGCTTCCTGGACGCGTCGGGCGTCCCGGCGGAGCGCGGATATGAATTTCGCAACGGCTGGATGGAGAGCAAGGGCGAGGCGGAAAGCGCCGCATCGGTGCTCAAATTCTCCAATGCCAGGGCCGCTGGCATCGGTGCTGCTCTGCCGGCGGGCACGGTGCGCGTCTATATGCGCGATACACGCGGGCAAGCCCAGTTTGTTGGCGAAAGCGCTATCCCGCACACGCCGGGCGGCTCCACCTTGGCGCTGCGCACCGGCGACGCCTTCGATGTGAAGGTGCAACCTGTTGTGGAGAAGCGCGACGTCATCACCAGTGACGAATGGACACAGTCGGAGCGCTGGCGCGTAACCTACCGCGACGGCACCAAGATGGAAGGCATGGTCGAGCGGCCGCAGAAATATTACCGTACCCAGATGCGCTACATCGTCACCAATGCGAAACCGGCGCCGGTGAAAGTCGACGTGGTCCAGTCTGGACTCGCCCGCTGGTGGGGATGGCGCGACCTGCGCGTCCCGGAGGAGAGCATCAAGGGCGTGCAGGAGGATGCCGACTCCAGGCGCTGGGTCGTACCGGTGCCCGCCAATGGCAGGGCCGAACTGACCGCCACTTTCCTCACGCCCTGGTAAGCGCCTCATGCGCCGCCTTGGGCTGTTTCGGGCACTGTTGATCCTGTTGCTCTGGGTGCCCGTGGCCGCGCGGGCGCAATCGCCCGTGGTCATCTCCGCCGCGCCGGACAAGGTGGCGGTCACCCTCTATCGCGACCCTAAGAGGGGCGAGGGGGACATTGATCGCGACAATCCCGGCTCCTTCGCGCTGGTGGCGGAGACGCGCACGGTCACGCTGCCGCCCGGCGTAGCAGTGATCCGGTTCGAAGGGGTGGCGAGCGGCATCGTGCCGCAATCGGCCATCCTGTTTGGCACACCGCCGAGGGAGCGCAATCGAGACGCGGCGCTGTTGTCGCAAAAGGGGCTGGTGGATGCCTTCACCGGTCAGCGGGTGATTTTGCGCCGTACCGATCCGGCGTCCGGCAGGACGCTGGAGGAAAGCGCGACTATCCGCTCCGCCGCCGACCGGCTGGTGGTGACGACACCGCGCGGTGTGGAGGCGCTTTATTGCTCCGGCTTGCGCCAGACCCTCCTCTATCCAGAAGCGCCGCCAACCCTTTCCGCCAAGCCGGTGCTGTCGATGACGACCAGGGACCAGCCCGGCGGCAGCGTGACGATTACGCTCGCCTATATCGCGACCGGTTTCGATTGGGACGCCACCTATGTCGCCACGCTGGCTTCAGACGGGCAATCGCTTGATCTGCTCGGCTGGTTGACGCTTGCCAGCGCAGACGAAACCAGCTTTGCTGATGCAACGGCCTCAGCGGTGGCTGGACGGGTTAACCGGTCAAAGGATAGCCGCGATGATACGGGGGAAAATGCCAGGCAAGAGGCGCAGTATCTCAACAGGTTCAGCGATTGCTGGCCCGCCGGTAAGACGAGCGATGTGGGCAACGGTCCTCCCGCGCCTCCTCCTCCGCCGCCGATGGCCATCATGATGGATGCTGGCGAAATCGTCGTCACCAGCCAGCGGCGTCAGGAAGCTGTGCAGTCCGCGCCGCTCGCCTTATCCGTGGTCGCCAAGGCGGAAAATCTGGGCGATCTGAAGTTGTACCGCATACCCGTTCCCGTCACGGTCGCCGCGCGATCGCAGAAGCAGGTGGCCTTCCTCGTCAAGGACCAGGTGAAGGGCAGCCTCATCTACCGGTCGCAAATGAGCTGGGACGGGCCGGGCGATCCCCAAATGCTGTTCCGCTTCCACAACGGGAAGGAGGAAGGCATGGGCGATCCGCTCCCGGCGGGACGCGCCATCCTCTATCAAGACAGTCCGTGGGGGCGGATGTATGTTGGTGAAAGCATGACCGGCGACAAGGCCGTGGATGAGGAGGTCGAATGGCCCTTCGCCCGCGCGAGCAATCTTACCGTGGAGGAAGAAAAAGCGAAGGACGGCAAGGACCGTTTGCGCCACACCGTGATCGTGCGCAACGCCAACCCTTTTGCCGTTCGTTTCGAAATGGACTTTCCGCTGAATGACGGACGGATCTTCAGCGGCTTCGGCGGGCGGCTCACCGCCGAGCCGGGCAAGCGGGTATGGGTCATGACCGTCCCCGCGAATGGCGAAGTCCGCCTCCGCTTCCAATCCGCGGTGCCGGAACCAGCCAATGGCTATCACGCTCAAGATGAAAATGCTCTAAGAGCAGATTGACGATTATGACCGGATGACAGTGCTGTAATTCGGTGTCTAGTTGTTTAGTCCCAGCATGTGCTGGTGTGCTTGACGACAAAGATGTCCGGCTTTGATTTCCAGAGTTCCTCGATGGCCTCGTATGGGGTTTTGAACCTGAGAGCCTTGAGCTGCTTGGCGAAGTTGTAGGCTATCAACCAGTCACGGACGTGCTGTCGCAACTCGACGATGGACGCATAGCTCCCTCCGCTGTGATGAGGTCAAAGCCACACCATCACATGTTGGGACTAAACACTTAGCCCGCCGCCTCGGGGCCATCATGCATGCCATGCTGCGCGATGGCACTTTGTTCCAAGCGTGAGATAGGGCAATATCTGCTTGCCAGCGGTGAAGCTTCAAAGCTGATCCGAGGGCGGTGTCCCGAGAGGGAACGCAGGGACGAACGATCTGCGAAGGTAGTCAGATGGACCGAAAAGCCCGCGTCAAGTCAATGCAACGTTCGCCACTGTGAGACCGATACAGCACGACCAAGCTCCAGTTCGGCCAGTGCGGACAGATACATGAACCCCTGAAGGGATCACACCGCCTAGCTGTGCATTACAGATCCTGATCCTAGCTAGAACCTGGCCCTTCTTCGTCGCTCATCGGCTGAGTTGCCCTCTCCAGTAGCGGACGTGCCGACATTCATGGTTTGGATATCAGCATGTCGATAAAAATGAAATCTCCGTGGCGCATAACCGATGGAAGGTCGTCATCGATCGGACAGAACCTTCATAATCCAGCTATCCGATCCAGTTGAAATCGTTGCGTCATACCCCACCCTCATGGGGCTGATTGCGATGTCCTTCCGTATGACAATCGACTCGTCCGACTGTTGATCGGCCGAGGGCTCCTCGCTGGCAAGATCGATTGAAAGCCCCGGTGAAGAGGGAAGTTTGATGCCGTTCTGACTGGCGTAGGCCTTCGATACCGCCGATGCTGACGCGGCAACATCCTCTACAAACCTGAACCGATACAGATTGAACGTGCCAATCCGCGATGGCGTCCATTGAGCGCCTGCGAGCTTGTCCGGAAAGTTGACGTTCAACGCCATGCCGCTAGGCAACAGCGGGGCAGATCCAGCCAAAGCGTCAAGTTTTTTTACCAGGTCGGCGGACAGGCGCGCGATCCTGGGCGAATCCGGATGTGCCAGCCCCGCGTCGTCAACTGTCTTCGCACCGGCGCTCAGCGCAATTGCCGGAATTCCTCTCTGGGCAGCGAATTGTGCCGCGCTCACAGTCCCGGAACCAAGGACTATCGCCCCGACATTCTGGCCTTCGTTCGGGCCGGAAAGGACCAGTTCCGGATCCTGGCCCCAACGGCGCTGGGCAACCACGTCAAGGCCGTAAAGAACCGCCATGGTCGGCGTGCCATCGACATAATGGAAGTCCTCGGCGGGAAGGCCCGCGCGTGACATTCTGCCGGCAGTGATAGCGCCTGCCTTGGCGGCGGCGCTGCGACAATCCTTCTCTAGTCTGGTTGCAGGCGCTGTAAATGTCATGGCCGTACCCGCGCCGCTCTGGTTGGTGCATGGAACCGATACGATGACGTCATGCCCATCTTGCTTCAGGGCGCGGTACAGCGCGACCAAATTGCTCGTTAGGCCATCATCGTTGGTGACGACAATCGTGCGGGCTTCGGCACTGACCGACATAAGGGCGATGATAAGGCCGGACAACAGAACAGGTTTCATTAGACATCCTTGATGGGGCGCGAAAGTTGAAGGAAGAGTGCCCATAGGCCGCTGACAGTCATTGCGCGTACATTACTGCGAGCCGCCCACGGAATAGAGATATCGGGCCAGTGAACATGCACACCAGCCCACGCCTCCAGGTCAAAATGCAAGTCTAGCTTCCAGACCATATGTTCGAGGCTCGTTGTAGGCACCGGCGATATTGCCCGCTAGGCCTGTCCCCTCATAAGGGAACTGGAAGATGCGGTATTGCTTGTTGGTCAGGTTCTTAGTCCAGAGGGAAATCGCGAACTCGTTGTCACCTCCACCCATCCTGATGTCGCCCAACGTTACGCGCCCGTTCAATAGGAAGTACGAACCAGTTGGATAATTCTCATCCGCGCTCACGAAACTGCTCGAATAGATCGCGTCTACGTGGGCGGAGATCGTTCCAAAGCTGAACGGTTCGAAATCATAATCGATTGCAGCGACCGCAGAGTGCTTTGGATCGTTGAGGTCGCCTCCGTTCCGCCGCGCACCGGTAAACGGATTCACGTCCGGACCCACTTTTCCGTCGATGTAAGAATAGCTTCCGCTCAATGTAAGACCGCGGGCGGGAACAACTGTCACATCGACCTCCACCCCGTGAATCTTGGTCGTGCTATCGGCATTCAGCGTTTCAAGATTAGAAGGGTTTGCCGGATTGACGAATTCCACCTGTCGATCCCGATATCGGGTACGGAACGCCGCGATGTTGACCCTTGCCCGGCGATCGAACAGATCGGCTTTGAACCCGACCTCCCAGCTTTCGACCTCCTCTTCGTTGAACGGCCGGAACGTTACCGACCGTGATTGTGCGCCACCGGCACGATAGGCCGTCCCCCAGCGCACATAGGTGTTGATGTCATCGTTCCAGTCGAACGCGACCGTAGCGGCGGGATCAAGCCGCTTCGATTCGAACTGGAATCCAATGTTCGTCGCAGTTCCTCTCAGGGTCGTTAGTGCGCCGTGCTTACGATCGTGAGTCCAACGCAGTCCACCTGTCAGATGCAATCGATCGTCGAGAATCGATGGCGTGAACGTTGCCTGTCCAAACAGCGCCTTCGACCTGGCATGCGCTTCGCTGCCCCGGTCGGGAGGCGGCGTGCGGCTGAAGGGCGTCGGCAGGATCGTATAGGCGGTCCCGGTTGCGTTAAATTGGGCCACGAAAGGCGCAAACGCGCTATCGCTTGCGTCCTCTTCAAAGTAAAAGCCGCCCAGTACGAAATTCACTCGCTCCAGGCTGCCGATCAGTTGCAACTCCTGGCTGAACTGGTCTTGTTCAACGTCGGAAAGGCTGAGCCGGGCGAACAGGCCGTTTGGCGAGAACGCTTGCAGGAGCCCTCCAGCCTGGTCGAACTGCGATTGCTTCAACTTTCGGTAGGCTGAAATGGAACGCAGCGTCAGTCCATCCGTGAAGTTCCAACTGGCATTCAGTGAATGCCCCTCAACCTTGGCGACGCCGGGATCGAGCGGCACACCGGCGCGGCCGCGTTTTACGCGATCGGGTTCAGTGGAAAATATCGGCGGAAGAGCAGGTGCTCCAGCTACGAGGCCGAATATCTGAGTGTAGCCGACCACGGAAGCATCACGCGATTTATCGAAGCTGTAGAGAACATCAATTTCATCGCTGGGTTGCCACAGGGCGGAAACGCGCCCACCCCGTCGATTGTAGGCGTGCCAATCGGACTCGCCGGCAAGCGGGTTATCAACCCATCCCCCCCGTTTGCTCAAAATGCCGTCAAGTTTGATGCTGATTCCAGCGAATTCGGGCAGGTTGACATGCGCCCGGACGTTCCGTCCGTCATAGTTGCGAATGCCGGCGACGAGATCGACGCCGAAACGGCCGGTGGGCTTTTTTGAAACGATACTGAGCGCGCCCCCGACGGCATTGCGGCCAAAAAGCGTCCCCTGAGGGCCGCGGAGGACTTCGATGCGCTCGATGTCGAACATCTCAGTGCCAAGTCCCTGGACGCGCCCCAGATAAACGCCGTCGACATAGATGCCCACCGATGGGTCCCGGCTGATCTGTGATGGATCACCTGAAGAGATTCCGCGCATGCTGACTGAGAAAGCGGAGGTACGTGTTCCCGCGGTTGGAACGATGCGCAGTGCCGGAACAGCGCCACTCAAGAAGTCGCCCAGACTGCTGATGCCCCGGTCTTCAAGAGCTTGGCCGCCGAGAACAGCAATCGAAATCGGTGTATCCTGTAGCGACTCTTCCCGCTTTTGGGCGGTGACAACGATGTCTTCCACGATCGGAGCGGACGTGGCGGCAGTGTCCGCTTGTGCCCCTGTCTGCGCGAGTAGTGGAGACGATGCAAACAGGCTGCATCCGGCCAGCAGTCCGATACGATGTGGCGAAGGTCGTTTCATGATTTCCTCTCCCCCTGTTCAGTGTCACGGGACGGCACCGAATCGTTGGTATAGAAAAGATGTACCATTTCATATCGGCGAGTCAACGAGCACAGCATAGCGCTATGGCAATAGAATCGAATATATGTACAACATTGCCTTACGTCGGCTTCCGGTGCATTTGTTGGCGATGACAGATGTGACGACCCGGTCTTCGCGAAAGATGTTGTCTATCGCGACAGAGATTGGCATGGCCCGCGGCCTGGAGGGCATTCGCGCGCGCCCCGTGGCGCTGGCGGCAGGCTTTAGCCCTTCCCAGGTGAATTATCACTTTGGAGGTCGCGATGCGCTCCTAACGGCCGTCCATCATGTTGTCCGGGAAGAGCAGTTCAGCGCCTTGTCGCAAATGCTTGAATCGGTTTCTCGAATGCCGCTTCACCTGCGATCGATCCCAGGCTTCATGGCGTCCGCCCTTGCTCAACTAGCCCATGACGCCCGGGCCCGCACCCTGTTGCTGCTCGAACTGGATTTGAATGCGGCGAAGTCTGGTCCGCTGTCTTCGGAGATGAAGGAACAGGAATTCTGGGACTGTTTCGATCGTGTGTTCAGTCTTGCCGCTGGTGTCGCATGGAAGTGGAAAGCCCTGTTCGACGGAGCTCTGTGGTGCGCCGTTCTCGACAAGGACCCGATCAGTAATGCAGCCTTTCTTTCCAGGTTGACCTTTCGGTTTGCCTCCCGACTGAACGGTCTGGACGATCTCCCGATTCCAGACGAGGTCCGCGGCGACAATCATCAACGTGAACGTGATGCTGACGTAACCGGCCGACATCCCAGAGCAGCCAAGATCATCGATGCGGCGGTTCGATTACTCGCGAAAGGCGAGAAGATTGGTCATCGTGCGATTGCGGCTGAAGCCAATGTGCCGCTTGCGGCCACGACCTATTTCTTCGCAAGCAAGACCGACATATTGGCCGAGGCATATAGGCTCATCTATGACAGACTGGTCATGCAGGCCCCGATGACCATGGGCTTGTCTGGAGAGCCGGTCAGGCTCGATGGCGCGACAAGGGAAAATCAATTCCTAATGGCGCGGCTGATCCTCGCATCCGTGCGGGACGACAGTTTACAACCGCTGGCGGAGCATATCCGAAATTCCCGAGGACGAAGCTCGACAGAAGCCCTTCGCAAGCTTGGCGCAGTCCGAGCAGATCGCCTTGATGGCTTGTTGCTTGCCTTGTGCCACAACGGCCTCAACAAGCTGGCGCTTCATTTTCCTCCTGCGGAACGGCCCCTGCTCTTCAGTGAGAAAAGTAAGGAACTCCTCTCCAGCTTATTTCCCGAAATATGTTGATGACGATAGAAGGACTACGGCCTGCACAAGACGCTGTACAATCGATGGAGCGACAACGGTATCTTCCTTCGGATGATCGAGGGTCGCTGCGCCTCAGGCTGATGATAGCAAGACAATCATGATCGGCGCGACCTATTTCAAAGCCCACCATACGGCTTCGCCTCGGGCAACAGGGGTGCAGGGCAGGTCGCAACACGCTATGGCAGATGCCGCAGGGCCGCCCATGTTCCGCCGCCATTTCGGCAAGCCATCTTCTACATTCTATCGTTGAACGACTGGTGCCGCTGCCATGGCGGCCGCCCGAACAGGTGCAGCGCGCGTCTAGTGAGTGATTTTCATCGGCTGAAATCGCTGGAGTATCCGTGATGATCAAGCGGGATTGTTGCCAGCAGCGGTCTGCTTTGAGCAGAGCGTTTGCGGTCACTATGAGCTTTCGCATGATGGCGGTGATAGCGATTTTCGCTGGCTTTCCGCCGGTGAGCATCTGCTGATACTTTGCCTTGAGGTCGGGGTTGAAGCATGCGGCGATCAGCGCGGGCATAAAGAGCGCGCGGCGGACGTTGGCGCGTCCGTGCGGTCGCGAACGAGGCGATCTCGGGCATTGATGAGTTCAGCAAGCTGGGCTTGCTGCGCGCTGCGGGCCGACCTGATAGGAGGTCGCAGGGTCGCGGCCATGGGGGCAAGCAGCATTGTGTCGATGTGATCGGTCTTCGCGAGCACTCCTGTGGCCTGGGCAAAGCGCCGGACACGTTCGGGATTGAGCTTAACGCACGGCCAATCAGCCAGCGCTGCCTCCAGCACACGGTGGTATGTCGCGGTTGCCTCATAAGCGATCTGCTCGACCTGCCATTTTTTCGTAGGCAGGTAATCAGCGCCTTGTGGCCTTTGGCTGTGTTGGCGAACTGGCGTTCCGCGCGGCTGGATAGGCATGGCAGTCCAGGCTCGCTTTGGAGATGTCGATGCCGGTCGTCTGCAGTAGATTGTCGCTCATCTTTTCCGCTGTCCCATGCTTGTCATCCGGGCATTGCAGTCCGGGTATCGGTTCGGGCCTTATGAAAAAGAAAGGGGCGATCCCACTTTAAGGCCTGTGGGGATTCATCGTGAGTTGATGACGGCTGCGGCGAGGTGGATCATGGCTTCGAAGCTTTGATCGGTTTTGCAGGGGCGCATGGTGATACGCTTGAATTCCTTGAGTTTGCAGAAAAGTTTTCGAGGAAGTGCCGCCATTTGTACATTTCAGCGTCAAGCGGGATGGCTTGGCGCGGTGTGGATGCTGCGAGATGACGATCTTCGCACCACGCTTATCGAGGTCGGCGACGATCTCGTTGCTATCGAAGGCCTTGTCAGCGAGCGGAGCGCCGAACTCGATGCCATGGCCCCTGCTGTGCTCCAGGGCTGGACCACGGAACGCCCGACCTTCAGCTCGGCGATGATTCGAGCGGTGATCTGTTCGTAGGGGTTCGGCCGGTCACTGGTCTGCGGCCGCTGCGTGCTTGCTGTGCCATCGCGTGTCTCCGCAACGGCCGGCGGCGAGCCTCCTTCTCACTCTGAAAGAGCGGGACGTTGCGGGGCGGCCAGCCCCGCATGAAGGGGTATGACGCGATGCTGAACGCAGCGCCATCAGGGGAAGGCTTGCCCTCCCAGAAAATTTATATGCCAAAGCGTGAAACTAGACGCCGGTGCACGCAACGACGGTGGATGATCCTAAGAAAATTGGAGCGGGCGAAGGGATTTGAACCGTAACCGCCCGATTGTTACCGCGATGGTTGTGCCTTGAAGCGGGCAGC